>JABWCH010000049.1 GCA_013359215.1 Candidatus Brocadiia bacterium
ATTCAGGCAAAATATGGGCATCTTATTTGACGAGTCTTTGCCTATGCTTAATTATACAGTAATTCCAAATGGGTAAGTTATTTAATTCTCATTGCTTAAGATATTTTCTTGTGGAAAAGAAGAGGATAATTTAAAAGAAATTATCTTTGAGTCTTTGGTTAGCCCGTTTAAGATATTCTCCTGTGGATTAGTAGAAAAAGCGGAATTGGATTCTACTGTATTTTTTATTTCTTGGCAAGACGTTTGCTGCAACTCTTTTTCCATAATATGTATCCCTTACATATCTATTTTATCAATGCATAATTTCTAAAGAAAATGACCTGGGTTGTTTGTTAAATTTCTCGCAATCTTGCAATCATTTCTGTTTTCTGATATTATTGTCATAGATTGCATTGTATCTTTTTTCGCTTTTGGTTACAAAAAGGGAAGGCTTTTCTATGGGCGCAACCCGTAAGCATTTTAACAAATCAACAATATGAAAAAAATAATAATCTTTGTTATCTTTTTTGCTTTTTTTGATGTTTGTTGTTTGAAAGGTGAGGAGAGATTTCCTTTGTCTCTTTCTGTTCCTTCGGGATATTCGGAAAAGGGGATAAAGCGGCTGCAAGAGGCGTATCAGAAAATGGCAAAGAGGATGGTGGAATTGTCGGGATTTTATCTGGTGCAAAGACCGTCTATTGTTTTATGCCTGAACCATGAAGAGATGCTAAGGCTGGCGCAAGGGGATTTGCCAGAATGGGCGTTGGGGATGGCAATACCAGAGAAATTTTTGGTTGCTATAAATCTAAGCAAAGTAGACATGATTTCCAACAATCTGTATGCTGTCATTCGCCACGAAGTTTGTCATCTTTATTTGGGTGCGTGGGAACAGGCTCACCAGAAGATGCTTCCTTTGTGGTTTAACGAAGGGATTGCTCAATGGGTATCAGGTGCTTTGCATTGGACATACCAGGAAGATATTTTAGAAAGCATTGCTTTAAGGAAAACAATGCCTTTTTCTTCTCTGAAGAGCAAATTCCCTAAATCGCCAGGAAGGGCAAAACAGGCTTATTTGCAATCCAGGAGCATGGTTGGGTATATAGTGGAAAACTATGGAACAAATGGCATAAAATATCTTTTGAGTGCGTATAGTACCTGTCCTTCTTTTGAAGATGCGGTGGAAAAGACTTTGGGCATTGATTTTGCAACCTTGCAGTCAGAATGGAAAAGCACAATCACACCTGTTGCCTGGTGGTTCTGGATCTGGCAGCTAAGGCATTTGTTTTCCTTGTTTACAGCAATGGCTTTTCTTGTTTTGGTTGCCTATATTTTGCAAAAAAAGAAATCCAAAAAGATATTTGCAGCCTGGAAAGAAGAAGAAATTGCCGCTATGATGGTATCATCTCAAGCTTCTCCGATCAAGATGACCATAGTAAGAGATGAGGAAGAAGTCTCAGAAAGATAAAATTTAAATGGTGGTTTTGTTTTAATGTATGCAACCCATCTGAGATACGCTGTAAATGTTTCTCTGAATTTTTTATTTGCCTGAAAAAATTCTATATGATATGCTGTAAAGCCGTTTTGGATAGATGATAAACGCGACGAATCCGTGATTTCAATAAGGCTAAAATTCTATGTCTATTTTAGAAAAAGAAAGAAAAAAACTTCTGGAAACGCTTCCTTTGCCTCTTGCTTGTTCATACCAGGAAATGCTTTTAGATCATGCGTTGTGGAAAAAGGGCAAAGGGGAAAAGGAAAAGGTTGTATGGAAGTGGATGGAAACGTCTCAGCTTCTTCTGAAAATCGTTTCGCTTTTGTCCCTTTCCAACTATCTGGATCTTTATCAGGAAGATGGGGATTGGGAGCTGCATCGTGCTATTTTGGATTGTCTTAAAGAGCCTAAAACTGAGAACCATGCTTTCATGGCTCAATGCATTATCCAGTATTTAAAGGCCAACCCTAGCCAGGACAATAAGCTTCAGGGCTTATCTTGTTTGCTGGAATATAGCGTAAATATAGAATATAGCAGTGCTGAAAATTTTTTGGAGGAATTGCCTTCCAAAAAGGCTTATAGTTGGTTTGAAATTGTTTCCTGCCTTACAAAAGCCGAGGAATCCTTCAAATCAGGGGAACACAAGCTCCAGATGCCTTCTGATGATTTTTTGGATTTTCATATTGATCTGCTGGAAATTGCACTGCGCTCTTGCTCTTTTTTTCAAGACTATGGAATATATGTGCTTGTCAGCCGAGATGAAAGAAAAACAAGGGGGTTTATATGCCAGGGGACGAAAAGCAAGCCCATGGGAATACGCTGGATTTCCGCTACAGAGTGGAATGCACTCAAGGGGCGGCCTTTCTTTTGTCTGGAAGGGCAAAAACAATACTTGCCTTTATTCCCTTTTGTTGTCCCTTTGCTGCATAAGCATGGAGAACGTACTGCCTTTAGCGATCTTTTGCTTTATGAATATGGGACAAACGAAAAAATTATTTATCATGGCTATCGTTCTGGCAAGCTCTATGAGCATGACGAGTGCGCACAAGGTGCTTTGGCATTATGGCAAAAAATGCTTCGTTCTTTAGATCGCAATGCTCCTAAATCCATAGAAAAGAAGATCAAAAAAAACGAAATCGAGTGTGCCTCCTCTTCTAGTTTTTTAAATAGAAAAAAGCTTCTGGACTCTCTATCGCTTGAGATTGCAACTTTAACTTCAGGCTATCTTTACATACAATCGCAAAATGGATATGGAAAAACGGCATTTTTAAAGAACCTATATTGCGAAGAACAAAGAAAAAGCTTGTCTCAGGAGCAAGGCAAAGAGATTTTCTGGGTTTGGTATTTTTTAAGCTCTTCCTATCCTTATGAAGATCCAGTCGATATTTTTGTTTCCTTTTATGTCCAGATATGGGAAAAAGTGTATCAAAAAAGCCAGGAAGAAATCCAGGTTCATCTTCAGAAATTGCCCTTGGGATTGCAGAATTTAGAGAAAAGCTTCCCTGTTTTTTTGGCCGAATGCAGCAAGGAAATTCTAGTACCCAATTCCCAGAAGCTTGTGATTGTAATGGATGGTATGGATTCGCTTGATCCGTTTTCTACAGGCTATGCTTCTTTGCAATGTGTTTTGCAAGAAAAGCTTCCTTCTGGTATCTTTTTTCTTCTCACATGGCATATTCAGGAATCCTCCGCTTCCTGGCTAAAAGGAATTTCTCTTTTGCAGTTTTGCACAAAATACAATGTTGTCAAAGAAGTTCCAGGATCGCCCCTGACAAAATTTTCTTATTCTGACATTGTGGAATGGCTTTCTAATCCTTATTTTAACATACCAGAGCATCGTATAGACCAGATTGCACGAATGGTATGGGAAAAATCAGAGCAGGGAGATCCGCTATGCCTGGCTCTTTTAGAGCATACTTTAAAAAATTTCCAGAGCTATTGGGAATATTGGCCGTCTGGCAGGTATGGCCTTATGAAAAGATTCTGGGAAAATTTGCCAGAGCAAGAAAATTTTATCTACTATCGCTTCCTTTTGATTTTAAGCGTCTTGCAAGAACCAGCAAACGATTTTATGATGGCAAGCATACTGGATGCTTCCCTAAGCTCTATTCAAAAGCTCCGATGGCATCTCAATCCTGTCCTGAGATACCAAAAGAAAGGCTATATCATTGCTTATAGCGAATTTCGGGAATATATCCAGTCTACCTTGTCTGCTGATGATAAAAAGGATCTCCATAGATCTTTGATTCTATACTATACAGACAAAGGCACTATCGAAAATTATAGCTCTCTTTCTAAAGAAGCATTGCAATATCTGGCCTATCATTACTACCATGGCGGAGATTTTAGCGGACTATTTTCTATTGTTCTGGAGGAAAGCTTCCAGAAAGAAAAACAATCTCGGTTCACTACTGTGCATGGAAGCCTCAAAGATATTTCTCTTGCCTTAAAGCATTGCCTGGAAGTGAAAAAATATGAGCAAATTCTCAAAACAGGCTATCAATACTATTCTATTTCGCTCTCTTCTGTAAAAGGCATCGACCAGGCATTCCGCTCTGCTGCTCATGGAGACTATGCCCTTGCCCTAGAAAAGCTCCATTTGCTACAGGATGAATATGACCTGTTTCGCGGGCTTTTGCTGGTTCTCTGGTATACCATATCGAATGGAGATCATGGACAATCTTACAGAATTTTGGAAGAATTCAAAAGAATCCCTGATGAGCATATAGGCTTTTATGCCTCTGGTCTTTCCAACAGCCTTACCTTTTTGCTGGAAAAGCTACAGCAACATGGAATTGCCAGAATCGATACTTTAATTGGAAAGCACGGTTTGACAGGACAAGATGCCATAGACTATTTGCTAGGGCTTGCGGAAAAAATCCATTTTACGCAAGGGCAGGTTCGCTATTTTCTGGAAGTTCTTATCCATTCAGCGATGAAACTAAAAGAAGATGAAAAGAAATACTCTGCTGTTGAAAAAATCCTTTCTTTCTGGAAAGAGGTAGAAGCCTATGAGCCTTCTTCTGAGCTGGCATCCCAGATCTTTATGTTAGCCATTTCCATAGAAGATAAAATATACCAGAGCAAAAGCTGGAAATTGCTTACAAAGGCAGCCATTTCTTTCAACAATAAGGACTATCTTTTGAGCATCAAAAACCACATCGTCAAGCAAGTATATGCTATGCAAAGCCAGGAAAAAAGCTCTAGCTTCGCATTAGGACTGTACGCGCTATTGATGTTTTTGCACCAGGAAGAGTCCCTATGCCATAAAATCATGGAAAAGGCATTAGAAAAAACGCAAAAAGAAACATGCCAGGACTGGTATTTGTTTTTGTGCCATGTTTTGCCTGAGCTAGAAGAAACCAGAGAAAACCCTGGACAAAGAGGTCTATGGGAAAAGATTTTGCTTTGCCACGAAAAAAATATGCTCCAGAGCAAAGGCGGCCATGAAGAATATAAATCAAGGTGTACAGAAAAGATAGCTGCGTCTATGATACTCTTTGCCAATTCTTCCCAGGCATTTTCTCTGTTGCAGAAAGATACTCTGTTCATCATGGAAGAGAGGAAAAATAGCCTGAAAAAAATTTTGCAAGCCCTTCCTGCTATTCCAGAAAACGAGTTCATGTTTTCCTGGAACATGCTTTTAGGGCAGACGGAAAGATTTCTGGCAGGCAAAGAACAATGGGAATTGATGGAAGACCTTGCCCGCTTTCTTGTAAGCAAAAAAATGCCAGTAAGCGATTTGCAATGGAGTCAGTATCTGCTCATTTTAGACAAAAAAACAAAAGATCCTAATAAAGAAAAAATTCTGTCCCTCCTGGCATATAGTTTTGCGAAAGACAAGCAACTAACAAAAGCTCAATCCATGCTTTCCAAAATCACTGTGCCTGAATTAAAGTGCGCACCCTTAACAGAAATTGCTTTGCAGCTTGCTTTGAAAAATGAATGGGAAGGCGCGTTGGAAACCATCCAGGAAATTCCTTATGTTAAAGAAAAATTTAGCATTTTTAGCCTGATTGCCGAAAAAATTGCACCAGGCGATTCTGGCAGGTCGGATTGGAAAAAATTAACCATGGCAATGCTAAAAGCTTCAGAAAAAGCTGCTTCAGAAAAAATTCCCATGGAATATTGGAAAAAAATCTTGATGTCGCTTGCCAGGGACTTACCATGGGAAGAATGTATACCTATTTGGAAGGACATCTTTAAAGTTTTGGAAAAAGTCCAGGAGCAAAATCAAAAAGAAGTATTAGAAGAAATGCTCTCTCTTCTTGCTCACTCGGAAGATTATGAAAAGACAGCCTTTTTCTGGCCTGTTCTGCAAAGCCTCTGTGAGAAGATGTCTTTTTGTAACCAATCCCAGATTCACAGCAAAACGGCTTTGACCATGGCAAAATTAAGCAAGCTAAGAGAAGCAGATAACTATTTGCAAAAGGCTATATTAATAGCACAAAAAGAACCAAATAAAATGAATATGCTTTTATCCCTGGGCGAAATTGTTTCTGCTTACAGATATTTAGGAAAAGAAGAAGAATCCAGAAAGACATTTCATTTGATTTTAAAGCAAACAGGCTTGGAAGATGGGAAAAATAGCATGGATTGGAATCCTGATGTGTTTGCCATCCAGCTTGCCCGCCTTGGCTTAGAAGATATGGCTTGTCAGCTTTCCGAAAAACTTTTGATACTAAGCGTGGAAACCAAAGAAGAAGTCCCTTTGCCAGAAGCTTTATGCCTTATGGCAGACCTTTGCGTCCAGGCAGGAAAATACGATTGGGCAACCTTCCTTTTTTTCCGATTGCTCCCTGTTTTATCCAAAGACTATGGTAATATAACGCAAGAAGTCCCACTTTATCTGAGATTGATAGCCATACTAGAAAAAATGGCAGTCTACGAAAAATTCCACGAACTCTGGGAATATATGGAGCAAATGGTTCTCAACTTTCCCAAAGCCATTATGCAAGAACGCTGTTTAGAAAAATTGGCGTTGACATTGTGCAAGCATGGGTTTTACCATGAACACTCTGCATTGTGGGAAAAGCTACTCCAGGATGCTATGTATGTTGGCGGAAAGACAGAATCCCTGAAAAGTCTGCTAAGAATCGGCAAATACTTTATCCAGGCAGCACCTTGGGAAGCATGGCAAAAAAAATACTTTAGCAGCGAGCCACAGGGAATCCATCTGTTCCGCGAAATCAACAGAATTCCCCTGGAATATGAAAAAATCCACCTCACGGAAATGGTAGCTGAAATGCTTATATGCTCTCCTGATTTCCAGGAAATCCAAAAAATCTGGCAAGAGCTTATGGAAATACCATATACATGGCAAAGAGAAGATTGCACTGCCCTTGCTCTTTTTCAATTTGCTAAGATTCTGGCACGCCATATAGAAAAAAAAGAGACAGCCAAAATGCTAGAGGCACTTTTAGACAAAATCCCTCGGTTGCAAACCAAAGGCAAAGCGTATTTTTCTATTGCTATGGAATACAAAGAAAAAGGCAGAAAAAAAGAAGCTATTGAATACCTTCATAAGTCATTAAAAATAGCCCAAAAAGAAGAAGAAAAGCAAAAGACAACCAGAGAAATCCTTCTAGCTCTTGTTTCTCTAGGCGAAGAGGATTTTGTTTATTCAGAAATCGCATCCTTTGCGCCTGTCCATAAAATTGCTATAGAATGGGAATTGATTCGAGAATATATACAGAAGCAAAAATACAGCCAGGCAGAAAATCTCTTGAAGGAAGCAATCGCTACGATTCCTGAGATTCCATCTACAAACGGCGAGCAAACAAAAGCCTATAGTCTGGCGTTCTTATACCAGACAAAGCTCAAAGGCTTTGCAACAGCCATGCCGTTCCTGGCAAAATCCCTGGATACATGGGATAAAATTTCCAATTCCAGCTACAAAAAAGAAGCAATCTCTTTTTTGCTGGAACAAATCAAAGCCTCTTCCATCGCTTCTATACCAGAGGAACTCCAGACTTGCCTTATCAATAAGGCAGAAAGCATTGAACAGGAAATCTATAGAATATGGGCTATGCAAGAAATCGCAGAAACCCTGACCCACTATAACCAATTCGATTATATCTTGAAAGTAATACAATATGTACCAACAGAAAGCGAAGTAAAATTCCGCCTTCTCGCGATCTATGCAACAGGATTGATCAAAAATAATAGAATAGATCAAGCCTTTTCCATGCTTGCGCTTTGGAAATCATATTTAGAAAAGCTTATATTTCTCAAAAATCTAGCCCATGCTCTTTCTGAAAAAGGCGATCTCGACAGCCTCTTCCGCCTGTATCTCTTTATGCCAGGCGATTTCTCTGTCTTATGCTACCTTACAACAAGAATCTTATCGGTTGTCTTAGAAAAACAAGGCAAAGAAGCCTTTGAAAAATGGTTTACCATGATTTCCCCATTTTGGGGACTGGCATACAACCTAAACAAATAAGGAAAAATATTGTCTCTGCTTCTCCATTCTATCCCTATCTCGGACAAGCCGAAACCAAAAGGCATTAATCACGAATGAGACGAATATACAAATTACACGAATGAAATTTTTATAAAAACTATTCGTGTAATTTGTATATTCGTCTTATTCGTGATAAAAATTTTTGCTTTTTCGGCAAACATCCCACTACTTACTTTCTATGGCAATTCTACGATACATCGGAATCCCAAATCGCTGCGGCGCGTTATGGCAGGGAAAGGGTGTTCGAACCAGCTTGCCAGAAGCAAGGAATGGCTTGCATAAGAACCGCCTTTGGTGATTCGGTATTCCTGGCCTGGCAGATGGGAAGAATGGTCGTGCATAAGCAGAGAAAGATCGGCAATCCATTCATGGACGTTTCCTGCTATATGATGGCAGCCAAAAGGCGATTGGCCTTTGGGTAAAGAAAATATCTCTTGTGGCGCAAGCTTGGGCAAGGTAAGAGCTTTTAGAGAGAACAAGGGAGGAGGAACATCTGCGTTGGCATTTTCCATATTGGGTTCTTCCTGACCCCAGGGAAAAGAATAGCCATGCATGCCTCTTGCTGCCTTTTCCCATTGGCTTGATTTGGGCAGCTTTTTGCCCGACCAAAGGCTATAGGCACTCGCGTCTTCCCAGGATACATAGACAACAGGGTAGTTATCCTCAAAAAAATATTCCTCTGCCCAAGAAGGGAAGGGCGGGTAGGGCCTGGATGCTGAGTCGCAGAATTGGCGGTATTGTAAGTTGCTTATTTCATATCTGTCTATATAAAAAGCAGGCAAAAGCAAGATTTTATTTTGCCAGATGCTTTGCCATTGTTTTGTCTTCTGGAGTAGAATATCGACATATTCCACGGTTTGCTTGAGTTCTATCTGCTTGAGGGAAAGAAGATGCAAATCCTCATAGCAACGGTTAAGAACATACTGAGAAAGAGAAAAAAAATGCTTTTGTTCGGGCAGAATCTCTTTTTGGATAGGGCTTTGCATCTTTTTAGAAGAATCGTCTTCTTTTTTTGTCCCTAAGGGAGATACTTCTCTTTGCACTGTTTCTAAGATCGCAGTTTTTTTATAGATCGATTGGATTTTTTGTGCAAGGTTTCTGATGGTTTCATTGCTTTGTTCTAGGTTTTGCACCAGATTCTTTCTCAAATTCTGGTCGCTTTCATACCAGTCTTTTTGCTCCAGAAGATAGGCTTTCAATTCTCTCAAAAGGGACTCCATGGCAATGAGTTGTTCTCCTGAGATTCCTGTTGTTGCAGGGCCTTCTGGGATAAATACCATTTCGGTTTTGTCTTTTTCCCAGACATAATGCCCTTGGGTTTCTTTTTTCTTCATTCCCTGGGGCATCCATTCTCCATGCCATCCTAATTCTCTCCAGGGTAAAGGAATAGAGATTTTCCATGATTTTCCTGTTTCGTCCTCAACAGAAACCAGTATTTGCTTTTCCTGGGGCAAGGCACTTACTTCTAAAGCAAACCACGAAGTATGCTTCCAGGGAATTATTTGAAGTCTTGCCGCCTGCTTTTCGGAGATAGTTCCGATTCTGCCCACAGAGCCTTGATAAGAAAAAGAGCGTATAGGCTGATTCCATCTTACAAAGCCAGCAACCTCAAAAGAAGAAGATCCTGAACCAGATTGTAAGGCAAAAGGCTTTTTCACCTCTAAAAAGGGAGAATCAGTCTCTAACACAGAAAGCACGCATTCGTTTTTCCCCCAGAAAATAGGATATTGGTTCATCCCAGAAAGACGGATATTCCATCTTAGATATTCGGCAAGCTCAGAAACTGTAACAAGGCCATCTTTATTGGAATCAGCATTGCTTCCTAAATAAGGAATGCCCTTTAAGGCTTTTTTCAAAAAATGGCAGAAAATGCCTGTTCCCCCTTTTTCTTGGGCTATCTGGTAAGGAGCGCAAGCCTGAAGCACACAGACTTCTTTATTGGCAATAGGTGTACTCCAGGAAATGCCATCATACCAGGAATTGCTTAAAGCCATACCTGAACGGTTTGCATCCAGACACAGCAAAAGCTTTCTGGCAGGAATGCACGTATCAAAAAAATCAGCCAGGTGATTCAAGGATAAAGCAGTCTGTTCTATATTTTTAGGATGGCTGTCTGACATAAGAAGATAGAATGTATTGTCTTTCCGAATGCCATGCCCCACAAAAAAGAAAAACACAAAATCCTGCGGCTTTGTCCTGGAAAGTTCCTGGGCTAAAATGCTACGCACTGTACTTAAAGTAGAATTTTTTCCTGTTAGAAGGATAACCTTGTCTTTAGAAAACTGGCAATGATCCGAACACAGCAAATCAGCTATACCTTCAGCATCATTTTGGGCATAACGCAAAGAGGGGAGAGAATCCTGAAAAGAAGGATAATCAGAAATCCCGATAACAAAGGCCCAACGGTCTTCTCCCAGACAAGGAATCGCCAGAATACAAAAAAGAGCGAGCCAAAAAAAAATTTTTTTCATCTTGAACTCCATTGCAAAAGAAACTTGTCCCCTGTTAGAACTTCTTTTGGTATGGTTCTCAGCGAAGGGGAAAGAGCAATTTTTATGGGACTTAAGTCTGTAATATCCTTTTGGATATCAATCCCAGGCATTATCTCGAAAAGCTCCAGACCATTTGCTGTAAGTTGAAAATTGCCTACTTCTGTCGCAAAAAAGACCTTTTGACCCTTTTCCATAGCCCTTTTTCCAGAAAAAGTAATTTCCTGGATTTTTTCGACAAATTTAGGCTTGCCACGCTGCACGATCTTGATTCCGTCTGGAGTTATAATGCTTTTGCCTCGTGCCATGAAAGAGCTAATAAAAAGAACTACCTTTGCATTGCAGCTCAAATCAATAAAACCCCCTGGCCCAATGAAATGAATAGACTTTGTTCCTTTTCGGGAAACATTCCCATTTCCCTGGCTGTCTGCCTCCAATAATCCCAACACGGCGAGATCCAAGTGTTCATAGCAGCGTGAGAAAACCTGCGCACTCGAAAGAATCTCGTCTGGACATAAAGAAGCCCCAAAAAAAATCCCCGCTGCTGGCACGCCACCAACAACACCCGCTTCTGTAAACATCGTAACATCTTTCATCAGACCGCTTTCATAGAGAATGCGAGAGACTTCTTCGGGCATCCCTGTGCCGATATTGACAAAAGCCCCTGGTTTTATATTCCTGACAATGATATTCGCAGCACTCCTGGCAATCGCAGAATGGATGGGCGTTCTCCTTGGGGTTATCCTCAGCAGATTGTTCGTGAATCTTACAATCTCTATAGAATCCTGTATACTATCCTGGCTTTTTTTGGTAAAGAAAGACCAATATTTTTTGTGGGGAACAGAGCCAGTTTGCTCTGTTCCAGGATAATATACAATAGCGTCTACCATGCTGGCAGGAAGGAAAATTTCATCATAGCCTTTTTCTACCAAAAGGCCCACATTGGCAATCACCTTTCCTTGATTTTTTCTGGCAGCATGTGCAATTTCAAAGCTTTCACCAACAATAGCGCAATTCTTCACGTAGATGTTTCCCTCTCTGTCAGCAGCAGGAGCATTGAAGATAGCGCAATTCACTTTAGGGATTTCGTAGCGCAATTCTTCCCCTTGCTTCTTCACAAAAGACTGAGCATCCTTTCCTACAACAACAGATCCTTTGCCTGACTGAGGATCAACAAAAGTGCCTAAGCCTGTTTTGGTACACAAAAAATCTTTCCCTTGCCCTTGCGCCTGCAAAAGCATTGCAATAATACCTTGTGGCAAACATTGAAGCTCTATTTTCCCTTCATCTGCCATTCTCAGCATCTTGACAAAAGTATCAAAATGACCAGCAATCAATCTTTTGCATAATCCTGGCAAAGCAAGCTCTTCCAAAGTTCCAGGAACTATCCCTCTGCCTCCCTGCCCTCCTGTACATACCAGACTAAGATTTAAGGGATGCCCGCTTTCTAAAAACGTCTCCCTTATAGCCCTGAAAACAACAGATGCCCTTTGATTTCCTGCCAAACCAGAAGTGGCAACCACATCCCCATCCTGTATTAACTTTGCAGCATCTCTGGCTGTCATAAATTTAGGGTTTTCCCCAACAGGAGACGGATACAATGTATCCAACTGATTCCACGTAAACCTCCATCGCAAAAGATGACACAATAGCCTAAACCGTGAAAAAAAATTCATATTTATAAACTCCTTTTTCCTTAACGCTGTCTGATTCTAACGTTTTCTGTGGGCATTAAAATTTTATCCTTACGGGGTAAAGAAGTCATTATTTTAAAACAAATTATATCAATATATTAATAATTTTTCGACTAGCACAAGCCGTAACTATACTTTTTTTGCCACTTTTTGTTTGCCATTTTAGCTTACCCTGTTTTTTTTGTCAAGTTGCGATTTTAGATCAGTGCAATGCCCCTGGTATTTTACTATTTTTTTCTCTGGTATTTTCTTTAATTTTAGAAAAAAAATTGCTAAAATATTGTAAAGTAGTTGAAAAGATAGGGAATTATAGTTTTAGTACTAAATTCCCACTTTTAGCCCCAAAGGGCCGAAATATAATAGCCAGGGCAAACTCCTGGTAATTTAAAGGCGTTAATATTTAGTCTGAAAGACCTATATAGCATAACGCTGTCAACTTAAGGAAGAGTAATCTCAATATGTAGGGAGTGCGTGAGCGTTATTGGTGTTAACTTTCCGCTGCAACTCTTTACCCTGAAAGGGTTTTATATGCTAGACCATGGGCAATGCCATGGGTAAAATTTTAAGTTACCAGTGTTATGGAAAGTTTTGGAGAATGGAGTTTTATGAGCAAACGTGACATTACCATTGATGATCTATTTCGGATGAAGCTACTCAATAGCCCTGAAATTTCTCCTGATGGAAAAAGGATTGTATTTACCTATCGATGGACAGATGTAAAAAGCAATTGCTACTATTCTAATCTTTATATGGCAAATCTGGAAACAGGGTCTGTTGTGCCTTTTACTCGTGGAGATAACCATGATGGTTATGCACAGTGGTCGCCTGATGGCAAGAATATTTTGTTCCGTTCCGACAGGCAAAAGAAACCAGGGCTTTGGCTTATTCCCTCTGAAGGTGGCGAAGCGTATCCTCTGTTTACAGAAAAAGGCGCGGTAGCAGAATTTACATGGTCGCCTGATAGCAAGCATGTTGCTTTCACTTTCCGCAAGCCAGACCCTCATGTCCCTTCAGCACACTTGAGCGGCGATCCTTCTTATAATCCCAAAGAAGAAGATGAAAATCCTTATGATATTATCGAAGATATACCTTATAAGAGCAAAGGCGGCTCAGTATACCCCAAGGGCAAATTCCACATTTACATGATTGATATTGAAAGCAAAGAAAAAGTCCAGTTGACAAACGAAAAGTTCAGCGATGGTAACCTTTGTTTTTCTCCTGATGGCAAAAAGCTTGCCTTTACTTCCAATCGTTGCGAAAATCCTTTAAAGGATTATGAAAACACAGATGTGTATCTTTTGGATTTAGATACCAAAGAGCAAAAGAAAATCAGCCATACCTGGGGTTCTAAGGCAGGGTTTGCCTGGACAAGCGACGCGAAGTCTATATATTTTACTGGTCATGAAGTGCCAAAGGGTGAAGGTGGCACAGCAGACATGAAAATTTTTAGAATGTGCGTTGAGACAGGAAAAACAGAGCTTATTAGCAAAAATTTCCAGGGATATGTCAGCAATATGCTGATTGGCGATGCAAGAGAGTTCGATGATATAGAGCAACCTGTGGCTTTCTTATGCGATAATAAAAACGTCCTGTTCTGCGCCAGCTATCATGGTGGATGCTATCTCTATGAAGTAGACAAAGATGGCGGAGATCCCAGAAGGATTGAAGAAGGAAAGCATGAAGTGGTTTATTACTCTATAGATAAAAAAGGCGAGAACATGGCAGTTCTCAAGGGCGATGCTCTTAATCCTTCTGAACTCTTCCATTACAAAAAAACAGCAAACGGATGGGAAACCAAAAAGCTCACATCCTATAATTCTTATCTTATCGAAGAGACGAACATCAGCAATCCAGAAGAAATGTGGATCACCAACAGTGAAAATGTAAAAATCCAAGGCTGGCTGATTAAGCCTGCTAATTTTGATCCTTCTAAGAAATATCCCTTGATTCAGGAAATCCATGGCGGCCCAAAAATTCTTTATGGATACACATTCTTCCATGAAATGCAATACTTTGTTTCCAAAGGCTACTGCGTTCTTTTCATCAATCCAAGAGGAAGCAAAGGGTATGGGCAGGATTTTACAAAGCCCATAGAAGGCAATTGGGGCGTGCCTGATTACAAAGACCAGATGGAATTTTTAGATCATGTCATTTCTTTGGGTTTTATTGACAAAAGTAAACTCTTTGTTACAGGCGGTTCGTATGGTGGATATATGACCAACTGGATTGTAACACAAACAGACCGCTATTGTGCCGCTGTTTCCCATAGAAGCATTTGTAACTTTGCTTCTGTCTTTGGCGTTTCCTCTGGCTGCTGCCACTTTGGAAATACCTTTGGTGGTGTACCCTGGAGAGATTACGATGTATATCGCCAGCATTCGCCTATCTATCATGTGGAAAATGTCAAAACTCCCATTTTGCTTATGCAATCGGAAAACGATCATCTTACTCCAACAGGAGAGGCAGAACAATTCTTTGTTGCTTTGCGCTGCTTAGAGAAAAAAGTCCGCTTTGTGCGTTTCAAAAATGAAACCCATGAACTTTCCCGCAGTGGAAAGCCAACCAACAGAAGGGCAAGACTAGACATTAGCCTGGATTGGTTTGAAAAACACAGAAATGCAGCGGCTCTGTAAACTTTATTCTTTAATATGCCTGCATTTCAGAACGTTATAGATTAAAAGCTACACCGCAGAACACAAAGGAGATCAGAGGAAATGAAAAATATACAATTCTCTGCGTCCTTTGCGTATCTGCGGTGATTTTTTTTTGGTAGGGAATACAATGGATCATAGCTCTCTTTATGAAATTTGCACTTGTTGTAAACAGGGAAAAATAGAGGAATTGCCTCTTGCAGAAAAGAAAAAGATCCTGATTCTGGGGATTCTTTTTCTGATACCTTTTGCTTTTGCTCTTCATGCTATAGCAGGGATTTCTTTTTTAAAGTTTGCCAATAAGGCAGTGCCTTTGAAATCCCCTCTTATGGCAGAGCTTTTGATTTCTGGACTGGCTTGCGCCATAGTTGCTGGTATTGCGCAATATGGAAGGATACCGCGCAAAATACATGCCTGGCTTCAAAAGGATTGCCCTTATTGCGAAGACGGGTATATCATCAAGAACAAGAGAGGGATGGGCGAATCCCTTGCCTATTTTTTGGATATTTTCCTATTTGAACAAATTTTGATTCCCATGTACAAGACTCTTACCTTCCAGCGCTTTTGGAAAGAGGGAAGAAAAGAAAAGGGATGGCTGGTATTGTCGAAATTGGTTTTTTATGTTCTGCTTTTCTTTGGGTCTGTGCCTTTCTTGGTTTTTCTTTTGGGAAATAATAGAATTATAGCACTTTTGTTTTCTTTTTTTGTGGTCGGATATGTTGTCTATATGATTTTTGCCAGCAAGGAAGAAGAGCGGGACTATCAGAAAAGCATTCTATTTTTGCTTGTTCCTTTGTATTATGTGAGCATGGTAGAGATTTTTCGATGGGCATGGATTCTTTCTCCTGCCTCTCTTTCCAGTATAATACCTGATTCTTCGGACTTTCTTTGGATGGGGCTGGAAAACCTGATTCGCACCCAGATATTTTTGGATCTATTTGAGGTATATAGCTTGCGGATGGGTGATATTGAAGCCACGAGCTTTCTGGCGCATTCTGCAATCTTTTTAACGCGCCTTTTATTGGACATTGCGTTGATTTCCCTTTTAATTCGCGCAGCGATGGAAAGCTACAGGCGGACATGGATCTTTAAAAATACGGGAAAAAAGACAACCGATGTCACACAAGGGGAGCTTCTTATTCATTTGGAAAATCTTGCTGTTGTAGGAAAGCCTGATTCGATTCATGAAGTTCGCGATAGCCTTGAGAAGATAACCAAGGTGATGGCTTCTATTAAAGAGTATGTTTCGGGTGTTTTTAGCATATCCACAGAAGAAAAGCAACGGCTTGCTGCCCAAGAATGCTCTGCGATTCTGGACAAGACAGCATACCGCCAGGAAGAAAAGCAGGAAAAGCAGCAGCGTTCTTCCACCCCCAAAGAAAGGATTCTTGCTGCAGCATGCGTTTTCTGTTGGGCGTTTCTGTTTAGCGTAGGAATCCAATATTTTATTAAACACATTACAGCCATAGAAATACAAAGACTAAAACAAGAAGCAGCAAGCGAAAGGATGAAAAACGATCCTATTGGTCGTAAAGAAATATACCTTAAAATTTTGCATAAAGACCCCAAGGATCAGGAAGCCATGCTCTTGTGTTCCAGAAGCTATACAGATCTCGCAGATTTAAGCAGCAAGCTGTTTGACCTTGACCAGGCTTTAGTGCATATAGACAAAAGCTTTCAAAAGGCCATGGATCTGCAAAAGATTATAGGCTTAGGAAAGCATGCTTACAGCGAAAGCCTATCCCAGATCGAGGCGCAAAACTATTTTCTCAGGGGCAAAGTCTTTTTCCTCAAAAAAGATGCTGCCCGCGCTATCTCTGAATTGAAAAAAGCCAAAAATGAAAACATCAGGCGGTTTTTGTGCAGCCTCTATTTGTATCATGCTTGCGATGTTCTTTTTGAAGGGAAAGCGGACTCTCTGATAGAAACAGCCCAGGCAGAATTAGGCTTTGATCCTGATTATAGTGGTATTCCCTTAATCTCTTTTTCTAAGGCACTTTCCAAAGCAAGCCAGTCAAAGCTGGATGAAACAATCTCTTTTTTAGAGCAAGGTCTGCTTTTAAAAACATCCAGTGAAATCCAGGATTCTTTTAGCATCTTTGCAGGAAATGCTTTCTTGAGAAGAGGAAAGGACTTTTTCCCTAAAGCAGAAAAATATTTCCAGCAGATTTTAGTAAAAAATCCTTCTTCTCCTGATGCTTTGCTTGGTATGGCGAATCTGTTGCGTCTCCAGGGAGATAAGTCCAAAGAGCTTAAGGCTGTTTTGTCTAAACTCATGGAGTCATCGCAGAGGTTTTTGCCTCTCGCCCAAATCCAGCTTGCCTTATGCTATTTGCAAGAAAAGCAGCCAGAAGAAGCCATAAAATGGATTTCTAAAAGCTTGTCTCAATATTCTGTAAGGGAAAGATATATTCTGGCAACCCAAGAATACTTTGCCAGCAGAATCAGCGAAGAACAATGGCTGGACGCTGCATGGTCTTCTGATATGCAAATCGCTGACAGGCAAAGAAGCCTTTGCTATTTTTATATGGGAGTCCAGCAGCTTGCCCAGAAAAATACCAACAAGGCCATGGAAAGTTTCAGAAAATGTCTTTCTTTAAAGCATATAGAAACTGCTGAATACCATCAGGCAAAAAGGGAAATGGAAAACATCCAGATCGAGCAGGAGGGCAGAACCTATCAGCCTGAGCTTTTTCTGGAAAAAGAATACCTTGTTTCCCTTCGCAATATTCTGCAAGCAGAAATCCAATCTTTCCTTTTTTCAGAAAAAGACGCAATCGATGGTTTGCGATTCCTTTTGGGGACAAAATATACTTTGGAGAAACAAAGGGCTATCCAGGCTCTTACTCTAGGCAAAGCGATCTCCGCAGAAAAATACCTGCCGCTATTAAAAGAGGCTTTTAAACCAGAAGACAGCGAAACCCCTTTGCCTAAAGATTTGCATCTGGCTATACTAGAATCCCTGGCAGGGCTTGGCCCCATTGCTAAAGAAGCAAGTGCTGAAGTCATGGATTCTTTGAAAAGCGAGGAAGATCTTGTCCGCAGGGCGGCCATAAAGGTCATGGCAAGCTTTGGAAAAGAATCCATAGAATTCCTTGCCAAAGCCCTGGAGGATTCCGATAAATATGTCAGACGAGACGCTGGCTATGCTTTGGCTAAGCTTTCTCAGGAAAACCAGGATGCTCTCCCTGCCTTGGCGAAAAAACTTTATGATCCTGAAGTCATGGTTCGTGACTCTGCTTTTGCTGCTATCAAAGAAATGGGAGAAAAAGGTGTTCCTGCCATTCTGGAACTCATTTTTAAATCGCAAGACACAGGGCTTCGCCTCTCCGCCATAAAAGAAGTCGGCCAGAATTACCCAGAAGCTTTTAAAGGCAAGCGTGAGGAAATTCTTCCTGTCCTCACAGACATACTTCTCAAAGACCCTGACCCCCAAAGCCAGAGATGGGCTGCTTTGCGCCTTTTAATGCTTAAGGCTGAAGATCGTTTCTTGGATCAGGAAAAGGTTGTTCCTGCCCTGTTGCAAAGGATGAAAGAAAGCCTGGAGGAGAGCGATCCTCAAAGCCGTCTTTTATGCGCTGGGTGGTATTTGCAATGTGTTGAAAGATGGAATGCTGCTATGAATCCGATCATAGACATTGTTGCCCTGCGGCTATCTCAGGGAAACAGCCAGGATCGGGAAATGGTAGGGGAATTCTTTTTGTCAGAAGAGAGGCTTGGCCCTGCTACCATAAAATTGCTTTGCTCTCTGCTTTCTTACAGCAATATAATGGTTCGGGAGACTGCTCGCAAAACCTTAGAAAAGCTGCAAAGAAGTAAGCTTTTTGATTCTGTGGCTTCTTCTTTTGTCCAGGAAGTTTGCCATGCCATCTTGCACGGGGATAAAGAATCCCAAAAAGTCGCTCAGGATCTTCTTAAGGAATGCCAGAACCAAAATCAAAAGGTTATGTCTCCTATTTTGCTCCCACTTCTGAGCCATTCTCAAGCATCTATCCGTAGTGCAGCCTTGTTTGCCCTTCAGATAGACAACAGAAACATAGATTCTCTGCCATCGCCGCAAGAGCAAGAAATCCTGTCTAAGGCCATTCTATCGGCAACACCTGAAATTCTAAAGACTTTAGTCCGAGTTGCCTACGCATACAAGCTAAAATCTTCAGAGATTTTGCCTGTGTATTTAAAGCTGTCCATAAGCAAAGACCCTTCTGTGGCAGCATCTGCTATAAAAGCCATGAGCCATTTTCAGGAAGAGAGAGGAAAAATCATACCCCATCTCGAAAAAATCCTAAAATCCATTAAGCAAAATGCATCTCAAGAGGAAGACGAATCCGAGGAAGAGGAAGGCTCGCCCTGGGAAAAAGTACAGGAATCTGTGCTTTTCACTTGGGGTGCTTTAGAGGGGCTGGATGCTTTGCTTACCCGATGCCAGAAAGATTCTAAGCTTCAGGAAACGGCTATTTCTGTTATTCCAGAGTTGATGGTGCATACCAAAGGCTTGAATTCTCATCAGGAAACGGCTATGGCTTTGGCACGATTCCTGGAAGATAAAAACCCCCAGATTGTTCTGCTTGCTCTGGATGAACTGGAAGATCTAAAAAAAGGGCTGGAAGCGATTGTGCCTGTGTTGCAGAAATTAGAAGCTTCTGGAAGCAAAAATGTTCGTTCTCAGGCAGGATCATTGCTTTTCCGTATTTCGCCTCCTAAAAATTTGACAGAAATTCTTCCCTGGCTTTCCAGCTCTAATATGGAAGTGAAGCTGGCTGCAATGAAAGCATTGCAAAATATGGCGGAAAAAGCAACCCAGGCTATACCGCATCTTATCGCAAAGCTAGGCGATAGCCAGTCTATGGTAGCAATGGAAGCTGCAAAAACTCTTGCCTTGCTCGCACCTGATTCCATTACGCCTCTGGAAGCCTTGCTTTCGCATAAAAGCCCTAAAGTTCAGATGTATGCCATACAATCCTTTGGCTTTATGGGGCAAAAAGCGAGGCCAGCTTTAAGCAAGCTTTTGGTTAAACTACAAGATAAAGAGGTAAAGCTTACGGAAGTTGCTATGGAGAATATCGTGAAGATTTTAGCTCCAGAAGATAGCTCCCTTGCCATGAAGGCTTTGGAAACCTGGATGATGACCCCCAAAGTTTCTGAAAAAGCGAGGCTGGATGGATGGGTCGGGATCTATAAACTAGGCGAAACCAGGCGTGCTTTGCAGGAAATCATTCGTATTCTCGAAGAAACTGCGCAGCAGCAATATGCCGTCAAAAAGCTTATGGAAATAGATCCAGACTATACTGTGTCTTATCTGCGCTCGAAACTGCGCGAACGATATGGAAAGATCAATGCAGAAGCCGCATTGAAGCTTCTTGCTGAAATGAAAGATAAGGCGAGGCCAGCTTTAGACTATATCCAGGAGCTTACGCATGATCCTAACCCTGATATTAGAAAAGAAGCATCTCTGGCAGCCAGCCAGATAGAAACTAAGAAGTGAGATGTTTGCCGAAAAAGCAAAGATTTTTATCGCGAATAAGACGAATGGTCGAATGGCACGAATAGTTTTTACAAAAATTTCATTTGCGTAATTTGTATATTCGTCTTATTCGTGATTAATACCTTTTTGGTTTAGGCTTGTCCAAGATAGAGAGGTAATCTGTTTTATGAAAAAAAAACGAAAGTGGAAAATCGTCTTTCTTTTTTTCTCTTGTTTCTTTAGCCTGATTTTTTTCTGTAACTTTTGGGTCAGCCATACAACCCAGGCAATGGTCTTTTCTTCTTTGGAAGAGATTCCATCCTGTCCTGTTGGTCTAGTTCTAGGCTGTTCTCAATATCTGGAAGATGGCAGAAGGAATCTTTTTTTTCTTTATCGTATAGAGGCAGCTTCAGCCTTATATCATGCAGGCAAGGTACAGAAGCTTTTGGTTAGCGGAGATCGCACTGGCAAATACTACAATGAGCCTGAAGACATGAAAAAAAGCCTTATACAATTGGGAATTCCTGAAGATGCGATTCTTTGCGATTTCGAAGGTTTTAATACACTAGAATCCATAACCAGGGCTAAAAAAATATTTGGTCTGGACAAGATCATTGTAGTATCCCAGAAGTTTCATAATGAGCGAGCAATCTTTATTGCTTTGCAAAAAGGAATCCATGCCATTGGATTCAATGCAAAGGATGTGGATTTTAGCTACAGCTATAAAACAGAACTTAGGGAACTACTCTCTCGCGCAAAGATTGTTTTAGAACTTTACAGCCTATCTCTTAATGACTAGATTTAGAAATAGCGGCGACGTTCACGTCATACGTGTTAAGTTATAAGTATTTTAAAAACTATACTTTTGCAGATTTTAACACAAAAAACATAGAAAAAATATAAGCTATTATCTGATATATAGTTATATTTTTT
>JABWCH010000407.1 GCA_013359215.1 Candidatus Brocadiia bacterium
GAAGGCTTACACGGAGCGATCGCTTCAGATAAAACTCGCTTGCTTTTTCAGTTAATACAAGCTATTTTTTTTAAGATACTTATAACTTAACACGTATGACGATTAAGATAAGATTACCGCTTACAGATGGAAAAGATTGCCTCCGAAGGAGGCTAATTTGCTTTGAAATAGCTAGCTATTATCTAATATATAGTTATATTTTTATGCTTTTTGAGATATTGTGTGTTTTTTGTGTTAAAATTTAATGATATAATTTAAAGGTGGTTTTGGGGGGAAAATTTTTACAAAAATTTTCCCCCAAATTTCTTTAAGTATCTGCTATCATAGAAAATCAATCTCTTTGCCAGATTTCGGAATAGGTTTTCCATTTTCCAGTAAAGATCCAGGCAATTAAACGCATAAAATCGCTAAGAATAATAAATGCTGCTGGAACCATGAATAGTGTAAGCAAAGTAGAGAACAAAAGCCCAAAGGCAAGGGAAATCGCCATAGGGATCAGAAACTGGGCTTGCAGGCTTCGCTCAAACATCAAAGGAGTAATTCCCACAATCGTGGTAAGTGTTGTCAAGAGAATAGCGCGGAAACGCTTTTCACCTGCATTTTCAATGGCCTCAAACATTCCCATTCCCTTGGCAAGGGCTTCGTTGATAAAATCGATGATGATAAGGGAGTTGTTTACTACCATACCCCCTAAGGCAACAAGGCCAAAGAAGCTCATCAACGTGATAGGGTACGCCATGATATAATGGCCTAATAAAGCCCCTATCAGCCCAAAGGGAATAGCCATCATGATAATCAATGGCTGCAAATAGGATGCGAAGATTGTAGCAAGAAGCATATATATGGCTAAGAGGGAAAAAAGGAAGCCATACTTGAGTCCCTGCATGGACTCTTCTGTTTCTTTTCTTTGGCCTTCAAACGCATAGCTCATGCCTCTATATTTACTACACAAAGACGACAAATATCCGCTTTGTACAAGGTCTGTATTGATTTCGTTAGCATTGGCTTTGAATTCATTCAAGTCAGCAATCACATTCACGACTCGCTTTCCTTCAATGCGCTTAATCAAGGAATACCCGTTGCTGATTTTGCCTTCGGCTACCTCAGAAATAGGGATTTCCTGGTTGTTGATTCTGATTTTTACTTTTTCTAAATCCGATAGATAGACTCTTTCCTCCGAAGGATAACGGACGAAAACCTTAACATCGAATTTGCCTCTTTGTAGTCTGAGGATTTCATTTCCATAAAAGGCATGGCGAACCTGGCTTGCCATGTCTGACAGAGTCAAGCCTAAGTTTGTAGCCTGGGGCTTTAGCGATAGTCTTAGCTCTTTATAGCCTTCTTGAAAATCGTCTTGTATATCGAATACCCCTGGGTATCTTCTCAAATGAGTTTTTAGCTCAAAAGCGGCCTGTTTGAGATCTTCAAAACTGCTGCTACGGAGCTGAACCTGAATAGGCTTGCCTCCTGGGCCTTCTCTGCTTGATCCAAAAATGGCCTGTTTAATACCAGCTATCTCTCCTACTTCTTCTCTCCAACGATTCGCAATAAGCTCAGAGGAGATTTTGCGCTCTTCTGATGGCTGTAGCTCTACGCTGATTTCAGCAAGATTAGAAGCGGTTGTTGTTCCATTTTCTGTACTGTGCTGTCCGATGACAGTATAAATTTTTTTTACAATGTCTTCTTCTCGGTTGTATTCTTTTTTCATATCCTGGTGCAATTTTTCCAGCTTTTCCTGAATGTACAAAATGGTCTTTTCCGTAATCTGGTTGCTTGCACCTTCGGGATAAGCCAATTGGACACGGAGAGTATCGCTGTCAAGCTTAGGGAAAAGAATAAACTTGATGAAGCCGCCTTGCACTAAACCAAAACAAAAGAGAAGCATGAAAATTCCTAACGCCACTGTGGTATATCGATACTCGCAGCTTAAACGAAGAATTTTGATATAACTTTTTACAACCCATTTTACCATGTCTTCTATAGTTTTTCTGATTTTCGCGCCTGCTGTTGCATTAGTAGATTCATCCTCTGCTTTCAGAGATCGGCTAAGATGGCAGGGAAGGCTTACCAAGGCTTCCAGAAGAGACATAACTAGAATGCAGGTAACGGTTATGGGAATCACAGCCATAAATTTTCCCATGATCCCTGTGATGCTTAGCAAGGAGAGAAAGGCTACTACTGTAGTACTCACAGAGGCAACCACAGGCCAGAAAACTCTTGCCGTGCCTTCAAAGGCTGCTTCTTTAGGAGAAAGGCGGTTGATATAAATGTGAGAATAGATGCTTTCCGAGATTACAATAGCATCATCGACAACGATTCCCAGACACATAATCAAGGCAAACATACTCAGCATATTTAATGACTGTCCGAGGAATACCATAAGGATAAAAGTGCCAAGAAAAGATAAAGGTATGCCAAGAGTAACCCAAATAGAAAGTTTAAGGCTTAAAAACATGGTAAGGCTAACAAAAACCAGAATAAGACCTTGCATGCCATTTACTGTAAGCAAATCCAGCCTGCTTTGCACTAGCTTGGATGTGTCTCCAAAAATTCCAAGATGGACACCCTTGGGTACTGTTTTTTCCTTTTTTTCAATATAATTTATAACTGTTTGGGATATTTTTATACTATCTTCATCTTCTGTTTTGCTAACATTAATAAGCGCAGCTCTTTTAGAATTTAAATATCCCTTTACCTTGCTTTCTTCAAAAGCATCCTTGACTGAGGCTATCTGGTGTAAATAAATATGAGCACCATCGCTGTTGGTTTTTACAATGATATCTTCAAATTCTTTCCTTTTGTATTTTTGTCCTTTGACTCGCAGCAAGATTTCACCCTGGTCTGTTTTGATAATTCCCCCTGTGATGTCCAGGCTATTTCTCTGGATGGCACTGCCTATGCTCTGCGCACTGACATTGTACTTGCGCATGTTTTCTTCGGAAAGCTCAATCGAAATTTCATACTCTCTTAAGCCTACAATGCTCACACGAGAGATTTCGGGAAGTTGCAAGAGATCATCCTTGATCTCTTCACTCAGACCTCTCAGGGTTTCTTCGCTCATATCCCCACTGACCGTGATGAATAAAACCTGGCGAATCAGTTTTAAGTCTTGAACAATGGGTTTTTCAGCATCTTTGGGGAATGTGTTGATCTGGTTGATTCGGCTTTCGATCTCGTCTTTCATCCTATATATATCTTCGCCAGATTCTATTTCTATGAGAACAGAGCCAATGCTCTCTCTTGCTGTTGAATCTACCTTTTTAATGCCACTAATTCCTGTAATGGCTTCCTCTATTTTGATGCATATTCCTTCTTCGACCTCTTCGGGACTTGCCCCTGGGAAAACGACCTGTACAATAATTCTATCTAAAGAAAACTCTGGAAAAAGTTCTCTGTTGAGCTGATCTAAGTAAAAAAAACCGCCTAAAATGATAAGAAAAAGGCCAAGATTGACACAAACTGGGTTATCAATACACCAACGAACTACGCTTCTCATGGGTTCTTTTTCTCCTGAAGATCACTAAAATTTTTTTCGCTTATGGCAACAGGCATTCCATCAACAATTTGGGGGAGTAAAGAAGTGATAAGCTTATCAGATGGCTTTAACCCTTTATTTATATAAGCAAAATCTTGATAAATTCTCAGGATTTCTATAGGACGCACACTCAGCTTGCCATGATCAAAAAGAGCAACATGGTTATCGTTTGTAATTAAGTTTCTAGGAATTTTATAAACATCCTTCAGGATAAAAGCTTTGAATTTCAGCCTTACAAAAGCACCTTTGAGTAGGGGAGGATGGGAAAAGTCATCGCTCTTTTCCTTTTCGACCTGGACAATCGTAGACAGAGTCCTGGTTGCCGTCTCTATTTCAGAAGCCAGGCGTACGATTTTTCCTTTCCAAAAGCATGTATCTTGAGAATTCAAAAGCTGTATCACTACTTCGCAGGATTTGGTCTGGATATTTTGGAAATCTTTTGCTTTGGCAAAAGCCTGGAAAAATTCAGGAATAATCCATGCAAGCTCATTTTGGGATAAAGGGACTTTGATTTCCAAAAAAGAAGGGTCATAGATTTCTAATAGCTTTTGTCCCTTTTTAACATACTCTCCTATAAAAGCATGCCTTTTCAGAATTCTGCCCTGGACAGGCGAATGGATTTTCATTCTTGTTACATCCAGATTGCTTATATCCAAAGATGCTTTATTGTTTTCCTTTCTGGCAAGAATCTGGTTTCTTCTAAAAGGGATTAAGGCAAGGCTGTTTTCGTTTTGCACAAAGGCAGCCATAGTTGTCTGGTATGTGGTTTCTACTCGGTTTAAATCAGAAAAAGAAGT
>JABWCH010000408.1 GCA_013359215.1 Candidatus Brocadiia bacterium
TTGTCCAGGAAAACAAAACAGCAGAAATCGTTTCTCCTTCTGTTGTCCAGGAAAACAAAACAGCAGAAATCGTTTCTCCTTCTGTTGTCCAGGAAAACACAGTAAAAGAATCTCCCGCTGCAAAGCCATCTTTAATAAAGGAAAAAGGAATTTCCAAAATGCAGCAGAGGAAAGAAATCCAGGAAGTTCTCCCTTTGATTCGTATGGAAGTAGAGCTGCAAAAGTCTGCTTCTGCAAAAGATAAAAACTTTCTGGCACAAGAAAACAGGAAAATACCCAAAAAAGCACAAAAAAATTCTGAATCTACTAAATCGCCAGCCAATGCGCCATTAGAAAATTCGCTTTTCCTTGAGCCAGAAGAAAAAAACAAAAAACTAAGCGAGTATCCTGTCCAGATTGCGCGGCCTTTCTTAAAAGGGGAAATCCCCCAGTTCCCCCAGGTTTATATAGACGGATCTCCTTTGTTTACACAGGCTGATGTCAAGTGTAGATGGGAAGATGGAAGCGTAAAGCATGCGGTTCTCTCCTTTATTGCGCCTGTGATCAAAACGCCTAGATCAAAAATAACCTTCCGAGACCAAAAAACAGGAAATAACGATGGTTTCGAAAGCAAAGAAAATATGTTGATCCATTATAATTTCGATGCTTGCATGCAAGTTAAGGTAGATGAAGAGCCTCAGAAAATCTCTGCAAGAGAAATTTTAAAATCAGGGCATTTTACCTATTGGCAAAAAGGAGCAGTTTGTACATCTGTTATCATTGCTGACCATTCAGAGAAGAGATCCTATGATACTGGCTCTGATGTTAGCAGATCTTTTCGGCCTGTTTTCCATGCCACATTTTGGCCTTCCATAAAAAAATTCAAAGTAAGATTCATTGGCGAAATTGGCAACTCGATTGCCTTACAAGACCAGTTTTATGAGTTGGAGTTAACGTTAGGCTACCGCAGCCCCAAATCTATTTATCGAAAAGAAATTGTCCAGCATCATGCCATGAGCCGATGGACAAAAGAATTCTGGTCAGGAGATGCCCTGCCTAAAATAGAAATCGACCATAATTTAAGATACCTGGTAGCCACCCGTTTTGTGCCAAACTACGATGCAAACAAAAAAATCCCTGAACCCATTTTGGAAGAATACTACACATCATGGTTAAGCTCAGAGAAAAACCTTTTCGGTGAAGGAAACTGGGCAAAATATATGCCTGGGACAGGCGGGCGATGGGACATTGGGCCATACCCTGATTGGGTTGTTTACTGGCTGTATACAGGAGACAATCGTATGTGGGAAATGGCTGTTGGAAATGCCAATCTTGCTGCTGCATGGCCTATGCATCTGAGAGAAGGGAAAGCTGGGCTTTTTTTTGATTCAGAGAAAAAAATCGATGCTTTGGGCAAGGTGATTTCCATCCAGGCAAGGCCCTCTATTTTTCTTCCTAGATTTAGCTTTACTCATACTACAAATGAAGATAGAATAAATCCTGTTAAAGAACTAAAAGATCATGGATGGATTCCAGACCATGCTCACCAGCCTGATCCTTATAGCGTTTTATATATGCTCACAGGGGATTTTTGGTATCTGGAGCAAATGTATTTTTGGGCTTCTTGGAGTGCTGCGGCTCACAATGGCGGGCCAGAGGTCTGGTATGGGCGTGGGCCAGCAGGATGCGGTGGCATCCAAGGCGAAATTCGAGGGGAAGCCTGGGTTTTCCGCAGCCGTGTGAGAACAGCTTTTCTTGCCCCTGATGGAAGCGAAGAAAAAGCCTATTTTGCCAAGCTGATAGAAGATGCCATAGCAATATGGGAAGGACAGAGAAATATCACAGGAACTTCTTACGAAAATACTGCTCAATGGAAATGGGGAAATACAATAGGAAAGGGAATGTGGGAAGGATCTGACATACCAGCTTTGCATTTTTGGCAAAGAGGCAATGCAGCGCATGTAAATGATGAATCTGTCGATAGCAACACTACGCTGGAAGCTATTGCCCCATGGCAGCTCAACTTTATGATGTTTTCTTTAGGCCATGCCAGGGAACTTGGCTATAAAACAGATGCTCTGGCAAAATGGCTTGCTGAATTGATTGTCCAATCTGTTAATGAATTTGGGGTAGATAAAATGAGTGCTTATCGAATGCCTACAGTTAGCAAAAAGGAAAATAAATTTTTTGCTAACTACAATGAAATGAAAGATGGATACAACAGTGCTTATAGCTTTAAGGAATTTTTTGAATCCAATCTGCGCGACCCAGTTCATGGCTATGCTTACATTCTGATTCCTTCTGTTGCTATGGCTAAAGACACAGGAATAGAAGGAGGAAAAGAGGCATGGAATGCTGTTAAACAGCAAATTTTAATATTTCCTGCCGTCAACTATTATCCTAAATGGGTGATTTTTCCAAGGTCATCAGAATAAATTTCCACAGGGTGGTTTTATGCTATTACAATTAAAAATACTCAATGGCGTAAGGCAGGGAGAAATCCTTTCTGTCGAAAAATTTCCCGCATGCTTTGGCAGGGGAGAGGAAGCGGATTTCTACATTAAAGTAGAAGATATGAGCCGTAAACATTTTGTTATTTTAGAAGAACAAAAAAGGTTTTATCTGGTAGATTGCAATTCAACCAATGGAACATATTTAAATGAACACAAAGTTTCAGAAAAGACACCATTAAAAAATGAAGACTATATTCAATCAGGATCTTTTTTATGTCAGGTTTTTATACAAGAGCCGCAGTTTAAAGAAAACCAAGAGGTTCATGAAAGCAAAACTCCCCCCCTTAGCGATGCCTCTGATTCTAAAATCAGACGCAAAATTCCGCAAAATATTTTAGAGCAGCTTTCTGCTCAAAATTCTTACAATGCTCTTAAAATTCTCTATGAAGTCTTACAACAGTGTAATGAAGAATCTGACTATGAGGCTTTGCTGAATAAGCTATTAGAAAAGATGTTTTTCATCCTAAAGGCAGAGAGAGGCGTTATTGTCCTGAATTATAAAAACCTCAAATTCGATGCCTTTATCAATCTAAGAGGGAAAGGACACCCTTTCCCTCTATCAAAAACCATCCTTACGGACGTTCTGCAAAACGGTGTTAGTATTTGTTCTGCTGATCTCCACGAGGATGCAAGGTATCTGTCATCAGAAAGTCTGAGGATACAAAAAGTACAATCTTTAGTATGCGTTCCTATTCTTTCTGCTGATGAAATATTAGGAGCTATTTATTTTGACCGTTGCAGCAGGAGTGCGCCTTCTTTTAAAGACGCAGATTTGGAGCTTCTTGCTGCTATTGGGATTGTATCAGGCAATACATTGCAAAAACTGCTGCTATATCAAAAAATTCACAAAATCAATTCTCATCTTATGACCATTCTGGAAAATTTTTCAGGAGGAAAGAATAAGCTTGAAATAAAAGGAATCTACGGTGAACAATGTTCAGAGATGGAAGATGCGTTATACAGCATTAGCCAGGGAATCACAGCGGTAACAGGGGAAGATTTCCTGCGTTTCATATCGAACTTTCTGATCCAAAATCTTGAGGTAGACTATGTACACATTGGCATTTTGGACAAAAACAGCGGTGTGATTACAACAAAGATAGCCCAGAAAAAAGACAAAATATTGGACAATTTTGAATATCCAATAAACGGAACGCCTTGCGAAAAAGTCATACAAGAGCAAAAAATATTCTATTCCGAGCATTCTCATCAAAAATTTTCTTCTCCTGATTACCTTGTAAACGAAGTTTTTCAAAGCTATTTAGGCATCCCTCTGTTTTTTCTGGATGGTTCTATTTTAGGAGTTATGGTGCTTTTAAACAAGCAACCTTTTCAAAATTTAAAGATAGCAGAAATGATGCTCCAGATTTTTGCTTTTAGAGTAGCATCAGAGATAGAGAGAAAATCTTCTGAAATTTCTATGCAAAATTTAAATAAAAAATTACAAAAGAGAGCAGAAGAACTTTTTATATCTCAAAAATTGCTGGAAAAACAGACTAAAAATTTACAAACCATTTTGGATAGTATTGGAGATGGCGTTGTTGTAATCAGCAACCAATACGATTTTTTGCTTTGCAACCCTGCTGCTGAAAACATGATGGAAATCGATAGATCAGAAAAACTCTGCGAAAGATGGTTAGAAAAAGCGAATTTTCTGTTGCCTGACAAAAAGACCGTTTTCCCGTTCCGCCAATTTCCGCTTATTATTGCAGTTCAAGGAGAATCTGTTAAAAAAGTAGAAGCTTTTCTATCTAGCGATTATAGCGTTTCAGATGGCGTTTGGCTGAGTATAAATGCAAGACCCATAAAAGATGCAGATAACAATATCCGTGG
>JABWCH010000409.1 GCA_013359215.1 Candidatus Brocadiia bacterium
GTGATAGAATAGACACCTTTCTCATATTCAAAGCTTTCTCCATCATCTTCGTAGAAGCGGTATTCTGACCTGGAAGAAGGGAAAATTTCCAGTTGGAGTCTTGTGTTTTGCTTTTCTCCTACATACTGCATGGTTTCTCCAAAAGGTAGAATAGCACCTTCTTTGAGGAACATGGGGAATGTGTGTAAAGGTGCGTCAACAAAGATGGTCTGGCCTCCTTCATAGACTTTATGGGTATTGTAATCTAACCACTTTCCTTCTGGGAGATAGACTCTTTTATAGTCTTGAGACATTTGGACAACAGGTGCTAAAAGAATATGGCTGCCTACGTAGAATTGTTCCTGATGTTCATGATTGTAGACCATTCTATCTTCCTGATGATACCAGAACATGGGGCGAATTATGGGGTATCCTGTTTGGTGTGATTCCCAAAACAGGCTGTAAAGGTACGGAATTACTCTGTATCGCATTTCAATGAAAGATCGGCTAATCTCTTCGATATTTTCTCCAAAAGACCAGGGTTCTTGATCGCTGCTTCCATAATGGGTATGGGTTCTGAAGAAGGGGACGAAAACGCTGGCTGCCATCCATCTGGCAAAAAGCTCATGCGTTGGTGTTCCGCCAAAACCGCCAACATCTGTGCCAATAAAAGGGATACCAGATAGCCCTAAGCCTTGCAACATACGGATTCCCATGGCTAATTGCTCTGCTGTAGCCTGGTTGTCTCCTGTCCATACGCTTGTGTACCTTTGTTCTCCAGAGAAACCTGCTCTTGTAATCACAAAAGGGCGTTTCTGGGGCTGCAATTCTTTTACTCCTTCATAGCATGCTTTTGCCATAAGAAGCCCATAAAGATTGTGCATTTTTTTCTGGCTGGATTTTTTTCCTTCATCGTGGAAAATGACTTCTTCTGGGAATTCTCTTCCCCAAACAGCAGGCTCATTCATGTCATTCCAGAAGCCATTAATTCCCACATCCATAAGATCTTTGAAATACTTTCCCCACCATTCTCTGGTTGATTTCTGGCTAAAATCGGGGAAATAGCATCTGCCAGGCCATACTTCGCCAATATATAGTTCACCATCAGGATAGCGGACAAAGTGGTTGCCTTCCAGACCTTCTTTGGCAACCTTATAATCGGAATCTACTTTAACGCCTGGATCAATGATTACAACTGTCTTAAATCCCATGTCCTGAAGCTTTTTCAGAAGACCTTTAGGGTCAGAGAATCTCTCTTTGTCCCAGGTAAAAACGCGGTATCCATCCATGTAATGAATGTCAAGATAGATCACATCAGCAGGAATCTTTCTTTCCCTAAAAGTTTGGGCAATGCGAAGAACTTTGGCATCAGGGAAATAGCTCCATCTACATTGTTGATACCCTAATGACCATTTAGGAGGCATGGGTGTTCTGCCTGTTAGTTCTGTATAGCTTTCTACGACTTTGCTTACTTGTGGCCCTTGGATAAAGAAATAGTCCAGATTGCCTGCAACAGCGGAAAAAGAGTAGTATCGAATATTTCCAGCACCAAAATTGAATTTGCTGCGGTAGCTATTGTTGAAATAGACACCATAAGCTTTTCCACTTCGTATGCCAACAAAAAAGGGAATGGATTGGTACAGTGGATCGCTGTTGTTATTGTGGTTGGGATCATCGGTATTCCATAAAACCCATTCTTTGCCTCTTTTATTGAGATTTCCTGTTTTTTCGCCCAAGCCAAAAAACTTTTCGTCTTCTGCAATGCTCTTCCATACGCGGACTTCTTTTGCATCCCATCCCATGCCCATTCCAGGGTCGTCTTCCTGGAGGACAAATCCCTGTTTGTCTATAACTTTGATTCTGCATGGGGATTTTTGGATCATAAGAGTAAGGGAAGGAGAGGAAACAACAAGATACTTTTCTTGTTCCTGTACTTCCAATGGGACTTTTGCCCATTCTTTTTCCATGATCGCATATTCCAGCAGAGGCTCAGCAAAATCAGGTCGATGGACTAAAACGCGAAACATGCCAGGGAGCAAAAAATGGATTTCCACAGAATGGTCTTTTTCGCAATACAAAAAGATCTTGGAATTTTCTTGCTTATGTTGTATAACATTTCCTATAAAATGATATTGAGAATATAAATACGACATAAAAAAAAGTCCTAAAAAAAACATTGTTTTTATCTTAAACAAGGAATTTCTCCTAAAAAAAATTGGATGGTATTTACAAGGAAAACTATGAACTTAACTTTAGTTGATACCCATTCTCACCTTTATTCTGAGCCTCTTTGTCAGGATATCGATGGTGTAATCAAAAGAGCCAGAGAGTCAGGGGTAAAGGCAATTATTGTTCCTGGTACAGACCAGGAAGACTCTCAGGAAGCTATCCAGCTTGCCTGCAAATATCATGGATATGTTTTTGCTGCCATAGGCGTACATCCTCAGAGCATCCAAGAGGATGAAGATCTATCTTGGCTTTCTTGTATGGCCCAAGACCCTCATGTTATTGCCATAGGAGAAATTGGTCTGGATAGTGAAGTCCGCGAGCCTGGCATTCCAATGCAAGAAAGGCGGTTTTTAAAGCAACTTGCCATTGCTAAAGATCGCCAGCTTCCTATTTTGGTGCATTGCAGAGGTGCTTTAGAAAAGACAATCTCTATTTTAGAAGGATGGGGCGGGAAAGGGGGGATTTTGCATGCCTGGCCTGGTTCTAAGGAAGCCACTCGAAGCCTCTTAGATAAAGGCTTTTATTGTGGTGTTTGTGGCGTGGTTACTCGCCTTGCTTCCACTAGAAAGAGACGGAATCTTCTTTCCTTCCCCTTAGAAAAAATTGTATTAGAAACAGATTCGCCCTATATTGGAACAGAAAAATCGCCCAAAGGCAAAGTCGAGCCTGCTGATTTGCTGGAGATCTGCCAGTCTTTATCAGAACTCTATGGTTTGCCAGAAGAAACTATAGCGAATATCACAACGGAAAATGCTTCTAAAGCTCTTTTTTCGATTTTCTAGCATCTTCGTTGGAAAATTCTAAAGATTCTCTGGCTTTTTGGAATTTGGGAAAAAGAATCAAGGCTTTTTGGTACATTTTCTTTGCATTTTCCTGATCTTGGAGTTTTTCGTAGACTTTGCCTATATCAAAAAAAAGCATATAGTCGTTTTGGTTTATGTATTTTTCTGCCTGTTGTAAAGAATTAAGTGCTTTTTCTTTGAGATTGAGGCTTGCAAAGCAGTCTGCGAGATGAGCATGGATTCTAGGGCTTTCAGCATCTAAAGCTGCGGCTGTATGGAAGCTTTCCAATGCTTCTTCCCAAAGGCAAAGTCTTTTTTTTTCTAACCCTTGGTAGAAATATATCCAGGCTTTTTTTTGGCTTTCTTGTTGGAATATGAGGGAATTTTTAATTCCATTATAATAACTACAGCTACAAAGCATTAAATAGCAAAGAAATACAAGCTTTATCATTGCATTTTCCTATTCAAACTATTGTTTTATAAGCTATTTGGGATTTTATCCTTGGAGACTTAGACTAAACATCGATAAATTTTAAAAAAAAAATTTTTTTTAAAAATTTTTATGGTCATAATTCTATGTAAAAACAGTTGTTGATAACTTGCCAATAATTGTGGATAAAATAAAAGATATTAAAACAAGTAAAAAAGTAATATATCTATCTTATTATTTAATAAGTAGTTAAAACTGTATATATATAAAATATAAAAAAAATATTTATGTGGATAAATAAAAGATTTTGCTTGACAAAATCCCAACCTAAGACCAAAACAGCTCTTATTGATTATCGAAAAAAATAAAAAAATGTATGTTCTTGAATTTATATGGCATAGCTTATGCTATAAGCGAATTTCATACCATTTTTCTATTCTAATATTTTTTCGATTCTTTTGTTATGCAAATAGTTATAAAAAATTATTTTCTTTTTGGGATGCCAAGAGCAAGAATTACAGAAACAAGAGAAATAATTGCTGAGACACCAAATACGAGGAAGCCTTTTCCTGGTAAATCCAGCAAATAGCCGCTATAGAGAGTGCCAACTACAGTGCCACAAGAGAATGTAGCACCAGAAAATATAGCCTGTCCGCTTGCTCTCATATAATCAGGAACAAAAGATACAAGATAAGAAACGCTGGCGAGAAAAAAAACACCAAAGCTAAGACCATGTAAAAGCTGCAAGGATATAAATAATTCTTTTTCCATAGGATAGCTCATCAATGCCCATCTTAAAGCTGTAACAGAAGAAGCAAGGAGAAGCCAGAATCGAGGAGAAGCTTTGGTTAGCCACTTATATGCGCTTCCCATGACAAAGCATTCGGCTACAATACCAAG
>JABWCH010000050.1 GCA_013359215.1 Candidatus Brocadiia bacterium
TTTGATTCCTTACAGAAGGCTTACACTACGCTCTTCTTATCCTTGAGTAGATAACATAATCTATTGTAAGACAAGCTATTAAAACTTAACATGTATGTCTTAATCGTTATCTTTATCGTCTAAATGTGGAACTTATTTAATTCCGATTCCTAAAGAAAGGAAAAAAAGATTTTTTATCTTATCAACTGTAAAGCAAAATTGCAACAAATAAATTTTATGAAAAAATTTTGGTGGAAATCAAACGAAAGCTACTCTTTTATTACTTATGATACAATTATGAAGCTATTTATAGCACTTTTTATTCAATAAAAAGCATTTTTCTAATAAATATATCAACTTAACCTAATAATATCTAAAGAATATACATATCATAACATATCATTTTTTTCTTTTTATTCGAATGCAAAGGCGTTATAATAAAATTATAATAGGAGTTACGCAGGCATTCTCTGCTCTTTGATAATTAAAGATTTTAGAAGAAAAATTTAGCTAGACAAGACTCTATCAAAAGAAAAGAATGCTGTTTTTAATTTACTGTATAGGAAATTATAGTTTTGTCTTAATCTTAATCTTTATCGTAATCGTAATCTTAATCTTAATCTTAATCTTAATCTTAATCTTTATCGTAATCGTAATCTTAATCTTAATCTTAATCTTTATCGTAATCTTAATCTTTATCAATGATCATAGAGGATAGGGATAAAGAGAATGATTAAGATGAAGATAATGATTACGATTAAGATTACGATAAGGATTAAGATTACAGCTTACGCACGGGAAAGATTGCCTCCGAAGGAGGCTAATTTACACGAACGTTGAGTATATGCCTTGATTGCTCTGGCTGTCATGATAGCAACATCCTAATTTTATGAAAAAAACTGGTATGACAAATTGGTTTGACAATGGGAGATTGTCGAGCTATTTTGTCAATCCATAAAGAAAGGCAATGGTTATGATACATAAAAGTCTTTATTTCCTTTGTATACTATGCTTATTAGCTCTATCGATCCAGGGACAAAGCTGTTTTGAAAATTTCATCACAGCACGAGGAGATCAGCTTTATGATGGCAAAGAAATCTTTCGTTTTATTTCTTTTAATATTCCCAATTTGCTTACAGTCGAAGACAATGTTCCTTTTGCAGAAAAGAATGCGTGGCGTTTTCCTGACGAATACGAAATCCAGGATGCACTCAACAGTATCCTGGCTATGGGTGGAAGCGTTGCTAGAACCTATGTCATTACAGTCAAAAGAGAAGACGATGGGCCAGAGATTCCACGTTTTGTGCTAGGGCCAAACAAGTTCAATGAAAAGGCATTCCAGACAATGGATATGGTTCTGGCTATTGCCAATCGCCTTGGAATAAGACTATTGATCCCTCTTGTCGATAACTGGAAATGGATGGGAGGCAAGCCACAATATGCCCAATTTCGCAACCAAAAAGAAGAAGATTTCTGGCATCATCCCCAGATCAAGGAAGACTATAAGGCAACCCTGAAATACATTCTCACTAGAAAAAATACCATCACAGGTGTAGCCTATAAAGACGATAAAGCCATTTTAGCCTGGGAGCTAGGCAATGAATTGCGCGATGCTACACCAGAATGGATCACAGAAATGGCAAAGTTTATTAAATCCCATGACCAAAACCATATCATAAACGATGGCATCCAGTACGAAAATATTCAGGATTATTTAACAGGAAATCCCTACATCGACATACTTTCTTCACATCATTATGAACCTACGCCCGATAGGATGATAGAAAACATCAAAAGCAATATTGAAAAAGCCAGAGGGAAAAAACCTTACTATATAGGCGAATTCGGCTTTATCAGCACACAAGCCATGCGATTTCTTCTGGATTCTGTAATCCAAGAGCCTTCTGTTGCAGGCGCGTTGATCTGGAGTCTTCGTTTCCATAATCGCGATGGAGGATTTTATTGGCACACAGAGCCTTGTGGAAACAGGTTGTATAAAGCATATCATTTCCCTGGTTTTCCTTCAGGCAATTCCTATGATGAAACCAATGTCATTTCTTTATTTATAGAAAAGGCAGCCCAGATCCAAAACCGCAAGCCTGTCAAAATACAAAAGCCCCAGCCGCCTCATTTGCTGCCTATTCATGATGTTGGGCGAATTTCCTGGCAAGGAAGTACAGGAGCACAACACTATCTTATAGAAAGATCTTTCTCTCCCGAAGGAGGATGGGAAACCATAAGCAACAGAGTTTGCGATGCGGCCATATCCTATGGCCCTCTTTTCCATGATGAAACAGCAGAAACAGGAAAATCCTATTATTACAGAGTCAAAGCATGGAACTACGTTGGATATTCTGATCCATCGAATATAGCAGGCCCTGTTCTGGTCGATTTTATTACCTTTGCAGATGAATTGGAAAACTACGGCAGAATGTATTCCTGGGAAGGAAATCTCTCCTTCAAGACAGACTTTTGCCGCAGCTTCAAAGAGGATTTTCATCGCATCGAGGGAGAAAAGGGCAGCGAGATCGTTTACCGTGTACCAAAGCCTGTTTATGGATTTAGCCTGCTTTCCTTTGCCCAAGAAGACAAAGCACTCTTTAGCATCAGTTTATCGCGCGATGGGAAAGATTACCAGGAAGTTGTTCCCAAAAGAGAAAACTATTTCCCAGAAGGCAAGGATTATGACTATTGGCTGCCTATAGCCTATAAAATGGATCAAATCCAAGGGAATAGCCTTTATCTAAAAATACGATTCCTTTGTAAATCGCAAATAGGCAGAGTGGAAATTCAATATGGTAAATAAAATACAAGCCCTTTGCCACGCAATCCAACAAGATCTGTTCCAAAATATTGCCCCTTTCTGGATGCATCATACAGTAGATAAAAAAAACGGGGGCTTTTACGGGCGCGTGGCAAATGATCTTTCTGTATTAGAAAAAGCAGATAAAGGTTTAATACTGACAACCCGAATCCTGTGGACATTTTCTGCTTTACATCGATTTCAGCCTTCACCAGAGTTTCACTTTATGGCACAAAGGGCATACAGCTATCTCATTGATAAATTTCTTGATCCAGAATTTGGCGGAGCGTATTGGATGCTCGACTACCAGGGCAAACCTCTGGTAACACAGAAAAAAATCTATGGACAGGCTTTTACCATATATTCTTTGGCAGAATACTACATGGCCTTTGCACAAGAAGAGGCATTGGAGTACGCCAAAGGCATTTATACTCTTGTGGAAAAAAATAGCTATGATATTATAAACACAGGCTATTTAGAAGCAGCCAAAAGAGACTGGACTTTATCAAAAGACATGAGGCTAAGCGAAAAGGATATGGATGAAAAAAAATCCATGAACACCCATTTGCATCTTTTGGAAGCCTATACAAATTTGCTTAGGGCCTGGCCTGATAGCATGTTACGCACGCGCCTCAAGATGCTGGTAAACAATTTCCTTTGCTACATTCTTGATCCATCTTCTTTTCATTTCAGACTTTTTTTTGACGAATTTTGGAATTCCAAAAGCCAGACTATTTCTTATGGACATGATCTGGAAGGCTCATGGCTTTTATGCGAAGCTGCCGAACTTCTGAAGGAAGAGCATCTAACAAAAACGATCCATGGCCTTGCCATTAAAATGACCGATGCCAGCCTAAAAGAAGGGTTTAGCAGCCAATACGCCCTATATTCTGAAAAATCCGACCAAGGAGATCTTTTGGCTGTAACAGACTGGTGGCAGCAAGCAGAATCTCTGGTAGCGGTTATCAATGCCTTCCAAATATCACAACAGCAGCAATATCTGGAATGGGCTTTACACATCTGGCAATATATTGAAGAACACTTTATTGACCAAAAACACGGCGAATGGTTTTACCAAATTTCTGACAAGGGAAAACCTAATCTCGAAATCCCTAAAGTATCGGAATGGAAATGTCCCTATCACAATGCGCGTGCTTGTATGGAAGCGATCAAACGTCTACGCCAGGGAAAGGAAGTGAACTGATCTAAGCCATTAGCTAAGGAATATTCACCACGAAAAAAACTTTTTATTCGAAAGTGATACAAGATGAAAGAAATCATACCTGTTGAGGCAATACAAAAAGCGATTCGATTACATCCTTTTTGGGTGAAGCTGATTATGCGGATTTTAAAATTGAATAGACTCAACCAAATCTACGATAGAATCTATCCAGTGGAAGGTCTTGAACTCATAGAAAAGCTTTTGGAATATCTGAATATCCATATTTCCGTGGAGCAGCAAGATCTTGCCCAGATACCTCGGCAAGGGGCATTTATTTCCATTTCCAACCATCCTTTTGGCTTTTTGGATGGACTTACCACGATTCTCTTGATTAGAAAAATCCGCCCTGATTACAAAGTAACAGCCAATTTTCTCTTGCAGCATTTGCTTCCCCTCAAGGATTTCTTTATTTTTGTCAATCCTTTTGATGAGAAAAAACACCAGGGCATGGGAGGAACAGCCCTATGTCTGGAACATCTTGGATCTGGTGGAGGCGTTGGACTTTTTCCAGCAGGAGAAGTTTCTACGTACTATAAAGGCCAAAAAGGAGTAGCTGACCGCCCCTGGCCGCTTGCTCCCATTCGCTTAATCCAAAAGGCTCAGATTCCTGTTCTGCCTATGCATTTTCATGGACAAAACAGCCGCCTTTTCCATCTATTAGGAAAAATTCATCCTCTCCTTAGAACTGTAAGATTACCAGCGGAATTTCTCCATAAAAAAAATAGCAAGGTTTCGATTAAAATAGGAAAGCTGATCGACATAGAAACGTTGCAAAAGTACAGTAAGCTGGAGGATCTGCAAGTATTCTTGAGAAATAGCGTCTATATGCTTTAAAAATAATAGCAATAAGGACTATACTACATGGTAGAATTCCATTCATTGAATCTACATGATGCCCATATAACCAACATTGGTTTATGTTGGGAATCGGGCTGTCTTACGATAGAAGCGTCTGTTTTTATAGATGGCTTGCAAAAACCTGCTATTTTTTGTAAGCTTTGTTGGACTAATCTGCATAAACTTTTTATACCAAGAGAATTTCCTTGGGGGCCATCCAGTTTTATCCATTCTCACCAATTTGTACCTCCTGGACAATACGAAATAGAAATGCAGTCTGGAGACACATTGCTTATAGAAGCAGATAAATTCGAATTAATTCCTTATCCATAGAAGGCACAGAATGAGCCAGTTGAATATTCGCGTAATGTCAAAAGAGATTGCTACGAATTTTTCCATTAGCATCGTTTTTTTTGATGGGGTTGTTGACAAGCAGCAGATTCCTTACATAGATGCCCAGGTTACCTCGCTAATCAATAAAAGGACACCGATTGTTTTTAATATGGCGGGTGTTACCTACATTAACCTGAACGCGCTGGAATTTTTTGTAGATATTGGGGAAAGTGCGGAAAAATATGGCTTTCATCATATCATGAGCAATCTTCATCCTCAGATATACACCTTGTTTTGCAATATGGGGATCAATTTTCTTTTTTCGATTTATGGGAATGAAGACGATGCCTTAAAAAAGGCTAGAGAGCAGCAGCTTTCCGAAACAAAGCGAAGAGATAAGATGGAAAGCATACCAGGGACAACGAGCGTTCTCAATAAAATGGGGATAGGCATCCAGGAAGTATGCGATTGGGAAGTCCCTGAACTTAAAGAAAAAGATCTCTATTTTATAAAAAAAATAAAAGAAATGATATCCCAAAAGGCTTTAGAATTGCCTGTTATCCCTAGCACAGCTCTTCGATTGATGGACTTAAGTGCCAATCCTGGCAGCTCTCCTGAAGAGCTAGAAAAAGAAATTGGCAAAGACCCTACCCTTGCCAGCACATTATTAAAAGTAGCCAATTCTTGTGTTTATTGCGGTGTCATGCCTGTAGAATCTATAAAGGCAGGTATCGTGCGTCTGGGAAGAAAACGCTTGCGTTCTATGATTATGGCACTTACCCTGGGAAGCAAGATTATCAAAGGCAAAAAAATAGACATCATTGCCCGCAATTTATGGATGCACAGTTTAGCCTCTGCTTATATGACCTCAGCCATAGCCAAATCTTTGAAAATGGACGACAGCGTTGTCTTTTCCGCTGCCCTTTTGCATGACATCCACAAAGCTATTTTGCTTCCTATATGCAGGGATGCCTTAAAGGATATCGTGGACTATTTTCCTGAAACGCCTGTTTTAGAAATGGTTTACCAGGAGCATGCTGAAACGATTTTTCAGGAAATGAAAGAAAAATGGAATTTCCCTGTCTCTTTTATCAATATTCTTTTGCATAAAAAAGATTTTCTTTCTCTGAAAGACGAAGAGGAAAAACAAAACGCTGCTCTGGTTTTCTTGGGAAACCAGTTTATTAAAGCCGTAGAAAAAAAAGCCAGACCAGGCAAGCTAGAGGAAGCCTTTCAATATCTCCATATTAAAAAAGAACAGCTTCCTCTTTTGATCCAAGAAAGCGAAAGGATATATAAAGAGACAGCATCCACAAGAGGTGCGTAGGTAGTGAACTACAAATTAATACATGACTAAGGGAAAAAATATGTCTTTGAAAAATGTAGCCCAGGAGACTTTGGAAATTGTTGAAAAAGGGCAATACACCAATTCTCGCGGAGAAATTGTGGATTTTTTGGAAATGCAAAGGTATGCTGTAGCAGGGACTCTGCTATACAGGCCAGAGCAAGGACACTCCTTACTCAAAGAAGCAAGCGCATACAATTCTCCTTCCCCAATACAATGGGAAGTGACACAGGAAACAACCCAAGAAGCTGCCTACAGAATGGTAGAAAAAGAAAAAGTCCAAGATCTGGTTCTCCTCAACTATGCCTCTGCTCGCAATCCAGGGGGTGGCTTCCTGAATGGTGCAAAGGCACAAGAAGAAGATCTGGCGCGATGTTCTGGGCTTTATCCTTGCTTGCTTACACAGCCAGAATATTACGAAAGCAATCGAAACCAGAATTCCCTTCTCTATACAGACCATATCATCTATTCGCCAAAAGTTCCGTGGTTTCGGATACAAAACAGCGAGTTTTTAGACCGCGTATTTTTGGCTTCTGTCATTACAGCACCTGCTCCTAATGCAGGGCAGCTATTTTTCCAGCAAAGCTATAACTGCGATAAAATAGAAGCAGTACTCAGGCAACGCGCTGGTATTATTCTTGCCATTGCCCGAAAGCATGGGCATCGCTCTTTATTACTAGGCGCATGGGGTTGTGGTGCTTTTTCAAATGATCCAGATATGGTTGCAGATGCTTTTGGAAGATGGCTGGAAAGCCCGAATTTTCAGGGTTGTTTCGACCGCGTCACATTTGCAATTTACGGACGTAGCACAGAAAAAAATAATTGGAAAGCTTTTGACAATCGATTTAAAAAAGTGTAGTTTATATTGTTAGAAACTAAGAAGTTAGATGCTTGCCAAAAAAGCAAAGATTTTTATCACAAATAAGATGAATGCTTGAATGGCACGAATCGGTTCTAGCAGATACTTATGGTATGTTATTTTTTGAGGAGAAAATTTCATGAGAAATCTTATTTTTCTGAGCTTGTTTTTTTTCTTGGCGTTTGGCTTGGTAGGGCAAGAGATAGAGTGGAAGCTATTAACAGATGAACATAAATCCCTCTTTGAGAAAGAGGAAAAGGTGTCCCTGCCTAAAGGTTTCCATACACTTCTAAAAACAAAAAATGCAAATGTTTCTATATATTCTTTCCCTACAGAACGAAGTGTATATACTGCATGGGAGAACAAAAAATTCTATCGCAAAATTGTTGCTTCGAAAAACACAGAGCAAATAACATCCTTAGCCTTTACAGATAAAATTTTCTACGCTCAGGATACCTATGTACTATCCTATAAGATCGATATTATCCAAAATGGAGATTGCTTCAACTACCTTGTTTCTTGGGAAAAAGAACAAGATGGTTTCAGCCCTGAAAATTTAGAAAAGTTTATAAAAAATGTTTATGAATATGCCAGGGAAATACATGCTGACTTAAAGAAGGCAAAACAAGCCGCGAATATCCTTCAAGATTTGGCTATCATAGGAATTCCTTTTGAATCTTATAAAAATACTATAGGCGATTTCTATTGCTATCCCCAAAGAGCGATTGTTGACAAAGTAGTTTATGGCTATTTTGAATGGACAAATACATCAGGATGGCCGCCAAAACCTCATATAGTAGAAATGCCTTATACAATTTTAGCCTATCATTCTGTTCGAGTTAGTAGTTTTTATAATGTGATTGGTGCTGTTTTAAAGGCTTCTGGAACTGGAAGTAAAGTTGCGATCTTGGAAGTTTCTAGTGCTTCCTGGGGCGGAACTGCCAGTCTCCATTATATTCATGGAGAAGCCACCTTTAGTATGCAAAAATAGTAGGCTCGCAACTTAAGGAACAAAACTCTGGAACTTTTTGCATGGTAAATCCCTGCTAACTTATTGTTTATTCTCCAATAATATATTTTTTATGGAGGCAAACTTATGAAAAACCTTATTCTCTTTTTCCTTATTCTCGGTAGTGTCTTACAGGCATCTGTCATAGCCTGGCCGCCTCAATTCCAAGGATCTGTGAACTTACCTAGCCAATCTCATGGTTCAGGCTATAGTCCATACGCCAATGAATTTTGGGTGCCATTATGGGCTGATCCCACTGTATATCGCTATGATAAAAATTACAACTTTCTTGGAACATTCAATACTGGTCAAAGCCAAATGCTACAACTTTGGGGTGACACCGATGGAACCTATTATACAGCAAACTGGGGCTACTACACCATTACAAAAAAAGCAAGCATGAGCAGCTCTACTTTATGGACCTATAACATGGGAGACTATGCTGGTGGTGTTGCGTCCGATGCTAACTATGTTTATGCTATGGCCAGGAATAATATTGTTCATAAACTAAATAAAAGTACAGGCAACCTAGTAGGAACACTTGCTTTAGTCAATATGACAAATTATGATACCTACGGTGGATTGGCAGTTGTAGACAATTATTTAATCCGAGGTACATATCATGGCTACATAGAATACTTTGATCTTATTACGGGAAACAGAATGGGTAGCTATTACACTGGATACAATATCTATGGTTCTGCTTTTGATGGAACCAACTACTATATCCACCAGAACGATAGCACAACAGAAGTTTTCGCGATTGCCACTCCTACTGTTCCAGAGCCAGCATCTTTCTTACTCCTTGGGCTTTCCATTATGGCTTGTTTCTTGCGAAAAAAGGCATAATTCTAGCATTTTTTAGAATGATCTTTGTAAGGTGTTATAAATCTACAAATCTATAACACCTTATTTTCAAAATATTTAATTCTGTATTTTTACATAAAAAATTGTTTTTTTTTAAAACTTTTTAAGAAAGGGATGCTAGATATGAAAAAGTTTCTGCTGGTTATTTTGATGTTGTGCATGGGTTGGATGGTGGCAGAGGAGCATGATATGGTGATGGTAACTCAGGCAGCGCAAGATGGGCTGGAACGTTTTTTGGCTTTGGCTGAACCAATGATGCTGGAGCAAATGGGCGTGAAGGATCGTGCTGAGGTTAGGGCTGCTTCTTTGGGTAAGCCATTCCAGATGCATGTCATTACCCCGCAGGCTTTGGATAGCTATTGTGAAGGAAATAGCGTGGATTCGCTTTTAAAGGCTATGGATAGCTATTATTTTCCTGTTTTGCTTCAGGGAGAAATAAAGTCTTTTCTTGTGGTTGCTCTGATGGAAGAAAAATGGGAGGCGGTTTCTTTTGGTTACCTGCCTTTGGCTCAAGAAGTGAATAGGCTTTTATTGCAACGCCAGGACAGAGAGCATCCTTGTCTGGCTGTTATGTTCCAGGCTCGTGCTTATCTTTACTCGGTACGTGGCGAACGTATGGAAAACCTGTCTCCTTTGATTTATGGTGTTGGTGTTGATAAAAGCTATCGTGAATTGCAATCTCTTGGCTCTACGGTAAAGATCTTGAAAAAAATGGTTAAGGACTATGCCGAAGAGGATATGCAATATAGTCAGAAAAATCAATAAGGGGATTTGATATGAATAAAAGAATGGCGATTTTTCTTCTTTTTCTCTGTGTTGCAGCCCATGCTCAGACTTTGAATGTTCCTCAATGCTACCAGGAAAAGACTCAATGGTGTTGGGCTGGATGTACGCAAGCAACTTTATCTTATTATGGAAAGAGTGTTTCTCAAAGCACTATAGCGCAGCATGGTTCTCACGGTGAAAACAATTGGATATGGTTGTGGGGGCAAAGTGAAAACCCTTACCGCAGTAGTATCCAGAATTTGCTGGCTATTTGGAAAATCCCTAGTAGTGCGGTTAGCTCAGCTCTTTCTCAGTCTCAGGTTCAGTCTGAAATCAACGCTGGCAGGCCAGTTCAGATAAGATGGGGCTGGGATAGCGGCGGTGGGCATTTTGTTCTTTGCAAAGGAATCAATGGTAGTACATTGTATGTTATGGATCCCTGGAGTGGGCCTACTGTAAACTCGTATTCCTGGGTAGTAAAAGGGAATGGACATACCTGGACGCATACGCTTTATATCAATCGGTAGGTACGCAAAGAGATTTTTATTTGGGGGAAAATTTTTGTAAAAATTTTCCCCTAAACCCCCTTTAAAAACTTTTATATATTTATTTTCAAATAGGTTATACTAAAAATTACCATAAACCTAACCGATTTTAAGATTGCTTAAATATTTAAAAGCTATCTTGCGTTTCGGTTCATTTCCCAATGCAAAGCTAATTCGTGGTTCTCTTTTTATTTTGTCAAAAGACTTTTGTCTCATTACCTATCTATGGGATAAAGCCGTAATCTTAGCAAATACGAAATTTCCATCCTTTTTTTTCCAAATCTTGCTTTAATTTTTCTCTTTGATCTCCTTGTAATTCTATAATTCCATCATGGATGCTTCCCCCAGTGGCATATCTTTTCTTACAAGTTTTCGCAAATTCTTGCAATTCTAAATCATCCAAACAAATTCCTATGATTTTTGTTACCACTTTTCCCTTTCTTCCTTGAGTTTCTCGCATGATTTTTATAATCCCCTCTGTTTTTGGAGTAGAATTTTTTTTACAAATGCATAGATCAATTGCTTGGTTACAGCGAGAACACATTTTTCCATGGTCTGTAGTATACACTGTTGTATTAGAAGAAGAAAATAATGTCATTTAAATCCACGATCCTTTCATGAATGGGCGCAACCATTTATGTCCATTGCAAAAAATCTTTCAAAAACAGCAATCTAATCAAGTCATTTCTATTTCTGGTCATCGTATTCTTCTGGGACATTATCCGCATCTGCTTTGGGCAGCATTTTTCTGTCTTGAGAGGTGAGCAGGGGATTTCTTTCTTTATCCATCTGTAGGCGAATGGTATCGATTTCCTGTGTAAGTTGGTTTATCTTTTTCTGCATGCCAGAAAATGTTTCTTTGATTACATTCTTCCATTCTTCCGATTGCAAAAATTTTTGTATGTCCTTGTTGGTTGCATTCAAGGTATCCATCATATTCCTGGCTTCTCTCATGAATTCCATCATGCTATCTTTGAGTTCAGAAGCATGCCCTTTGAGTTCCATTTCTTGGACGATCTCCTGAAAGCGTTTTTGGAGATGTTGCATCCCTTCATCCATCTTTTCCTTCCAGCCTTCGGATTCCATAAAATTCTTTGATGTCTGTATGGCACTATCCAGGCTTTCCAATATTTGGTTGATTTTATTGACGCTTACTACAAGGCTATCCTTAGCTTCTATTGCCTGCTTTTTCAAATCTAGCAAGTGAGGGCCTAGAGATCTGGTCAGTTTTTCCCGTGTGTATCCCATATACACAACAAAAAGAACTATAACAATGATATTTCCCCAAACACGTATTAAATCGCTCGTTATGTTGAAGACTTTTTTCCATTCGATCATCCCTGGATAGCAACTTTCTACAAGGTATACTGCCCCTACAACCACTAACAGCAATAACACCAGTTTCAATAGAAGTCTAAACCAATAGCTTTTCATAATTTTTTCTTTCTGTAAAAAAAACACCCATAGAATCTAACAAGTAAAATGTCCGCTAAAAAAAGCAAAGATTTTTATCACGAATAAGACGAATGCTCAAATGACACAAATCATTTTTATAAAAATTTCATTCGCGCAATTTGTATATTCTTGTCTGTTGCGATTAACACATGTTTGGTTTCGACTTGTGCGAGATAGTTCATAAGTTTTTCTTTTTTAAGAAAAAAACTGCATCTTGGATTTTTTTTGCGTCCATATCCTTTACTTCAAAAGATGAGCCAATGGCAGAAAGCAAGGGAATGCACAGAATTCCTCCCAAATGCTCCCTGAACTCTGCCAGCCCATGGAGAAAATTTTCTTGTTCCATCTCTGGCTGGTAAAGAGAAAACCCCAGGCTTTGAAAAAGATGGATCACTCTGTTGCCCTGTTCTGCTGGGAAAAAACCCATTGCAACAGAATAGAGCGTATCCAGGGCAATTCCACAGGCAACGGCCTCGCCATGTCTGAGCCTGTATTGTGAAAGGGATTCCAGCTTATGAGCTGACCAATGGCCGAAATCCAAAGGTCTTGAATGCCCAAATTCAAAAGGATCGCCCGCTGTCCTAATGTGTTTCAAATGCAATTCAGCGCAATTGTATACAACATTTTGCATAATGGATATATCTCTATTTACAAGCAAAGGAGCGTGCTGTTCCAGATAGGAAAAAAAATCAGGAGATTTTAGCAAGGCAACCTTGATAGCCTCTGTAACACCACAAATCCAATCCCTTTGTGACAAAGTAAGCAAAAATTGGCTATCATTGATTACGCTAAAGGGGGGAGCAAAAGTACCCAAAAAATTCTTTTTGCCAAAAGCATTGATGGCATTTTTGACACCGACCCCAGAATCATTTTGAGAAAGCACAGTTGTGGGAATCCTGATTAATCTCAATCCCCTGTGGGGCGTAGAAGACGCATATCCAACCATATCCAAAACAGCTCCACCGCCTATGGCAACCACAAAAGATTGGCGGCAAAGCCCCAGGCTATGGATTTTCTGATGGATATTCTCTATCCAGGCATGTTCATTTTTAGCTGCCTCGCCTCCTGGGATCGAAAAAATGGGTGCAACAAGATCCAGCTCACCAGAATGTCTGGAAACATACCGAAAAATCTTTTCCTCCAGCCCAGGGTGCGCCTTAGCAACATTGTCATCCACAGCGATAAAAAATCTATGTTTTTTATCTGATTCCTTACGACAGATGGCTTCCAGAAAAACTCTGTTTTTTTCATCAAACAAGTTTTCTGTAAAATAGACAGGATATTCCCAGGATACTTCCAATTTTTGAAAAATGCTTTGGTTCATAGTCAGTCGGCTTTCCATCGAAGGATGTATGTATGAATTCCTGCGTAGCCTCCCATAATTCCTGTGGGATGGAGATGAGCTTGCCGCAGATTGGCAGGGAAGAAAAGGCAAGGCTGAAATGTAGTGAGCTGGAATACAATTGTTTCCCAATCCTGGGATATGGCTATATAGGGGAAATCATACAGCATCTGTATGGGATTGCCAGTTCCAGCCAAAACCTGGACTTCTTGTGTTTCTATATTCCAAATTCGCATCTCTCCATCTCTCGATGTAGAATAAGCTGTTTTTTCATCCTGGCTAATTGCTACGCCTGTAATTCCTTCTCTATGGCCTGCCAGCACAGAAAGACATTTGGCTTGTGCTATGTCCCAGATTCTTACAGTTCGGTCTTCTCCGCCTGAAATGATTTTTGTTCTGTTTTGGCCTATGTATAGGCAACGTACATCTTCTTTATGCCCCTGGAGCTGTAAGATACATTGGCCTGATATGCTATCCCAAAGACGGATGCTCCCATCTCTGTCGCCTGATACAATCCATTGTCCATCTTGGGTTGCAAAAACGCTGGTAGCATTCTTTTCATGGCCTGATAGCTGCTGAATACACTTTCCGTCTTGAGAATCCCATATCTTTACTGTTTTATCGTCGGCTACGGAAATGATTCTTGATCCACTAGCACTAAAGCATGCGGATCGGGCGTGCTGCTCATGTCCATGAAGGATCATAATGCGTTTTCCTGTGGCGGTATCCCAAAGCATAAGGCTATTATCTCTTGATGCAGTGACGGCTCTTTGTGCATTTTCCGAAAGGTTAAAGCTATTGATAATTTTGCTATGCGAGGCCAGATGCAAAATATGACCTTTGGATCGAATATCCCACATACGGATGGTTTTATCGCTGGAGCAGGAGACAACTCTCTGGTTGTCCTGGCTCATAGACAGGCAGAAAATAGAGCTTTCGTGTCCTCGGATCGACATTTCGCTTTGGAATGTTTCCAGATTCCATACAGAGAGAACGCCATAGTCTCCTGTTATGATTTTTTTCCCATCGTGAGAAAATAGTATGCTAAAAACAATGCTGTCGTGAGGCAGTGTAGCAAGGCATTCTCCTTGCAAATCCCATATTCTGACGCTTCTGTCGTCGCTTCCTGAAGCTATTTTCAAACTATCTGGGCTTATGGCAACGCATCGGACATGCTCTGAATGGGCAGAAGAGATCCAAAGGCACTTTTTACTTTCTATATCCCATAATCGTACAGTATTGTCCCATGCACCAGAGACAAGATATTTGCCATCATGGGATACAGCAATGCTATTGACCAGGTTTTCATGTCCTTCCAAAAACCCTGCTTGTTCCCACGTCTGGCAGTTCCATATATGGATCTTTTTGTCTTTGCCAGCGGAAAAGATCTTTTTTCCATCAGGCGTAAATTTTAGAGAGGCAATGGTTTTATTATGCCCTTTCAGAACAGCAAGACACTCTCCTTTTTTAATATCCCATATTCGTATGGTACTATCTCCTGATCCAGAAGCTACGAGGATACCATCAGAGCTTATATCCAGGCAGGAAATATAGTCTTCGTGTCCAAGAAACATTGCCGTGCAATCCCCTGTGGCAATGTCCCATACTCGAAGGGCTTTATCATATCCTCCAGATACAAGTTGTCTGTCATCAGGAGTGAAGCATACTGCGGTTGCGAAGTCTTCATGGCCTCGAAAAATTTTGATTAGTGGGGAATCCAGTCTTTCTGGCAAAGGCCGCAAGCTTTGAATCCATGGTGTTTTTTGGCGGGAATCCTTCCAGAATTCTACCATTTTATATAATTTGACCCCAGGCTGATTCCAGGGAAGATTTTCTAAATTTTCATCCTCATAATGATGGGCGGCTTCTGGTGAATCGTGCCAGTATCCTTGATTCCAAAAGGACTGAAATAGGCATTGAGGATGTCGAAGAAGAAAATTAAAATCCAAATCCAGCATTTTAGCAATCAAAGGAAGCAAATCTTTGCAGGCGTATACTTGAGAGGCTACTTCTACAGCCAGGCTAGAAGGCAGAGGGACATCTGTGGCTTCTAATGCGTAATGGAAATCCTGCCTTAGCTCCATCAGCATTCCTGAAGTTGCTTTTTTTTCCATAAAAGCAATGTTGCAAAGCAGCCTCAAAAGATCAGAATAAAGTTCTGCGGATTGCAGTTGGTATGGTAATTCCAGAAGCGATCTTTCGTACACGCACCAGGTACTTTCAAAATAGGATGACAGCCTGCGATGGTAGCATCGCATATCTCCTTTTCCTAAAAGCATTTTAACAGAACGCTCAAATTCAGGATGAAAGAAATGCAAGGTTTTTTCTCTGCATACAATGAAATTGGCTAATGCTTTGGAAACAAGGATAAAAAAGTCTTCTGTTGCATTAGATGGATAGTCTTTCTGGATGATTTCGTGAAGCTCTGCTTCTGTCAGCCCATATCGGCTGGCAGCAATAAGGCCGAGATAATCATGGATGATCTTTTTGCCCAAAGATGCACACAAACGCTGCAAAATTTGATGAAATAGAGCATCCACAGTGGTTGCCATTTGGCCGATAGCAACGCCACCTTGTATTGTTTCATCCAAAGCTACTTTCAAAAATAAAGGGTTTCCTGCTGCTCTGTGCGCCAAAAAAAGCTCATCTTCTTTGCCTAGGGAAATATGATTTTGCTTTAGATAATCCTGGATAATTTCTTCGATTTCCTCTTTTTCCAGGGGCGGAAGTTCCAGAGGCAGAGAACGGGGATTTTGGCAAATCTTATGCCAGACATCAACAGGCCGTGTGGAAATAACCACTCGGACACAAGCAGGGAGAGAAAAAGGCAGCCAGCTTAGCCTTTGAGCATCTTCATCGCTTTCATCCAGCCCATCAATGAGGAGCAACAAAGGTTCTTTTCTGTATTGCAAAAAAGCCCGCAATTGCAATAGAAGTTTTTCTGGCAAAACTTCCATTTCTTCCCCAAAAAGCCCTTGATCCTTAAGCTGATCGCCTATGCTTTGCAAAATTCCACGCAAAGATCGGTTATCGCCTGCCATGCTCATATAGTGAACAATGGCTGGAATGGAAAATTTTTGGAGAAAATTTTGATAAAATTGAGCCAAAAGTGCTGATTTCCCTGTGCCAGCTACAGCATGTATCACCAAAAAGTTGGGATAGCTTTGTTCGCTGGCAAAGCGGCAGATCTGTTCCAGATATTTTCCTCTTCCTACAAAGCCCTTGCGCTTTTCCATAATAATCTCGCGGATGGCATCTTTTTTTTGGTAGGATTCCAGTTCGGCTTTTTTGCCTTCTGGATAGTCGTTATGGATCATCTGGAACATCTGGTCGTAAATCAAATCCAATGCTTGAGCAGAATTATGATACAGAAAAATTTTTTCCCCTTGTTTTTCGAGCTTTTGTTTCAAAATATCCAGAGACTGCAAATCTTCCTGGCTTTCTGTTTTCAACTGCTCCCCAGAATATTGGAGCATGTCAGCGAAGCAGAAAAAACGCCTATCTTTAGGAATGGTTTGCAATGCCTGCTGGATTTCCATCTCAGTAATAGAGTATCTCTCGGTATTCTCTTTTCCTGACTCGTTGTATGGAGGTCTCCATCCATAGCGATAGCCAATAATCCCTATAAAATAGTCTACTTCACGCACCATCTTCAGACACCAATGGACTAGATCTTTGTCGCTTTGCTCTTTCCACCGCAGATCATAAGGGATCAAATGGAGACGCTGGGCAAATATTCTTTCTTGGATTTTCTGAAAAATACCAGCAAGTCGATCCCTTTCCTTTTCTAAATCTTTAAATGTAGAGCTTACAAACACCTTTAAAGTTTTCCATATATGCATCATAAGCAATCTGCTTTCCTACTCTTCGCCTAGAATGGTATCTTTTTCAATAGTAGTTCCTTCTTCTCCAATATGGACTGTTGGAGAAATTACATTCAGTTTATATACAGTATGGGCAGGCTTTTCTGTGTCAATGATCTTTTCCACGGTTCTGATGGTCATCTTCATATCGGATGCTGCCATCCTGGGCAGCTTGAGATCTACAATAAAAAAATAGGGTGAACCTTCTATGGCACTGTCCCCGCCTACCACGGAATTTTTTTCAAGCTGGAATGCAGAAAGAGGCTCTGTGATGACTACCTGTTCTCCTGTGTATATCTTAAGATATTTTTCCAGCCCTCTTCTTGTGCCTCGCATGCGGTATAAAGGAATGATTTTGGAAATTACCTCTCTTTTTTTTTGGATAGACCAATGTTCCTGCAAAGAAAGTGCCATCCAGCCTGCCAGCCAGGAAAGGAATTCTTCCAGCCAAGACTCAAAAGGTATACGCAGGGGAAAATATCGGGCAAACTCTCTTTCTGATGTCTTTTCCAAAGGAGGGATAAAGGTGTTTTCTGATTCTGGAAATAAAAAAGAAAAACGAGGATGGAACAATTCCGAAAGGATTTCCAGCGATTCTATGATTCCCTTCTGGCCTTCTCTGTAGAAATGGATCTGGCTTTCTTCTTTATACGCAAAATACCTTTGCTCATGGTCATAGATTTGCCATTCTTTTCCTTCTATTTTGCTCTTGACCGTAGCATTTTTAGAGAGTCTGTGAGCGCATTGGTCGAATTTTTTTTGGATTTCTTCAGGAAGAGATTCCTGGTTCAGGCTGGCTGCGTACTCTTCTTTGATACTAAACATATAGCCTCTGAGAGCATTGTCCTGCCTGCCATTCCAGATTCTTTCGAAAATTTTTAGGTAGTTGATAAAAAAGGAATCTTTGTCTGCTGTTCCTCTTTGAAAAAGCAAAGGTAAAAAAGGCAAATAAGCACTTTCTTTAGATTTGTCTTCTTGCATCATCGGAATTCCTCTCGAATGTGGACAACCAAATTTTCCAAGGCAACCAAGCCCTGGACAGGCATTTCGATTTGCCCATTTTCTAAAAGGATGCGATGGACATTTTTTACATCCTTGTTTTCTTCTATGATTTGGGACAATTCATAGATTGTAAGCGACCTTCGATAGGGCCAGCCTGTTTTATCAGGCCCGCCTGCGAGCGGATCAAGGTATTCCTGGATTCTTTTCTTTATTTGTTCTCCCAATTCTACCCTGTCAATGTGAAAAGGGCAGGTAATTTCCATAGTGATATTCACAGGAGTATATACAGGTGGCTTGACCTCAAGCCATGTTCCGATTAGTTTTCTGTCTTCCAGATATTGCCTGACAATGGGAATGAGATCCTGATAGTGGTCGTTGTCCTGGGCAACAATAATCACTTCGATCTTTCCCTCTTCTGGATAGGATTGCACTATGGCTCTTTTGACCTGGATGCTCGTTGTTTCTTCTGTAGACTGGATGGCAAGGACGCGAAAGTCTTCTTCTGTAATGGCTCTGTATCTGGATTTCATAAAGCGGAGCGCGAAACTTTTGATTTCTTCTATAGAAAACTCTTCTCCTTTTTGTATGATAAAAAGTTCATCGTTTTCTTTAACAAGAAAATACTTTCGATCTCCATCTTCGATAAGCCATTTTTTCCCAGGCTGCTTCACAAGCACACTGGCATAGTCTGTAATCAGGAAGCCTTCTAATATAAATTTTTCCCGCAATTCGCGAGAAATTTCCCTTTGCTCCAAAGATTTGCTGTACTTTAGATCCAACGTAAATAGTTTTTTTTCTTCCAATCTTTTTAAAAAATATAAAATTTCCTTATAGTCTTTATCCAGATCTTTTTCATTCAAAAGAGCATCGACTTCTGTTCCGCTTGCACCAGCTATAAGGCGAAGAAAGTTCAAATAGGCATTTTCAGGTATTCTGTCTATTCGGTATAAAGTATTCTCTGCTACCCAGCATAAAAGCTCCAATATAGTGATTCCTGGGTCAGAAGGGTTATAGTTTGTCCAGACATCACTATACTTTGGTATAGATGCGATGCTTTCTTCTACCAATTGCTGGTAGCTTTTGTTGAAAAGCTTTGGGATAGGCAATGGCATATTTTTCCCCTTTGTTCTGCGCAAGGCAATGCCTTGCGCAAAGAGTACTATTTCTGTACGCGAATGGAAAAAATGGTAACTTCTGTTTTGGGACGATCTTGCTCGCCCACTTCCTGTAAGCTTATTTTTTCAACAATGTCCATGCCATGGACGACTTTTCCGAACACCGTGTGTTTTCCCATGAGCCAGGGAGTGTCTGCAACATTGATAAAAAATTGGCTGCCATTGGTGTTGGGGCCAGAATTTGCCATAGCAAGAGAACCTTTTACTGGTTTGTGGGATTTTAGATTGGGATTGTATTTATAACCCAAAGCTTCATAGTATTCTTTCATGTTCATTTTGTTCAAGACATCGACAATTTCCTGAATTCGCTTATTCAGCTCTTCTTGGGATTTGATTCCCATTTTTTTATACAAAGGCCCAAGAATGAAATAATGGAATGCTCTCTGGTCAACCATGGGATTAAAACCTTTTTCATTATCATAAATCCTCATTTGGTTCAATCCCAGATCATCGGCATTGATTTCGTCTTCAAAGCGATACCCAGGGTCTCCTGATCCATTTCTTTTAGGGCATCCGCCTTGTATCATAAAATTTTTAATAACGCGATGGAAAACCAGACCATCGTAAAAGTTTTTTTGGATGTTTTCCTTTTTTCCTTCAGCAAGATCAATAAAATTTTTGACGGTTACAGGTGCTTCTTTAGCAAACAACTCTACATAAATATCGCCTAAAGAAGTATTAATCAAGCAAACTGGGTTTTCAGGATCTTCTTTGGTAAAAGATGGGGGTGTATTCTGGGCTGTCAAACTTATGGTTAAAACAAAAACTAAAATAGCATAGAAAAGCTTCATAGAAAACTCCTAAAAGTTTTTAAATATAAACAATATGATGCAACTCTTTAGCTGTCAATTTAAGATATAAGGTTATGCTGAAGCGATCGCTCCGTGTAAGCCTTCTTTCAGGAATCAAAAAAACAGGTACCAAGTTTTCCTTTGTGATACGCTTAAGATTAGAATAAAATTTTTTGATGCGCCAGGCGGTACTGTTTTTAATTCCTTACAGAAGGCTTACACTACGCTCTGCTTATCCTTTAAATTGACAGCTATGGGGCAACGCCCTGGGTTCAGAGAAAAAAGGCTAAGCCTAAAGGGCTAAGAAAGAATAGCCAATCTAAAGATAATTGTATTATATCAACATAAAGATACCAAAGAAAAATAGGAAAAGTTGCGAAAAAAAAAGCAAGAGGAATATATTTTTCTAAAAATTTTTTTTCCTTTAGAGGAAGCAAGGATATTCCTAGATGCAAAGCTACAATATAGAATTCTACAGCGAGAAAGCGCAAAAAAGAAATGCTTTCTATAAGGGAAACAGCAATGCTGAAAGGCAGCAGAAGGGAAAAAAAGGAAACTATATGCAGGTTTTTATGGGTATAAGGGAATACAAAAAGAAGAAAGAGAATCCGCAGGCTCGACCAAAAACGATAGGCATAAACAAAGGGAATGGAAAAAAAAATCAGACCAAACAGCAAAGTTAGCAAGGTATTTACTACAACAAGAGCATAGTGTTCTTTTTTCAAAAGCATTTTGGCATTCCTATCTCGGACAAGCCGAAACCAAAAAGGTATTAATCGCGAATGGGACAAATATACAAATTACGCGAATGAAATTTTTATAAAAACTATTCGTGCCATTCGACCATTCGTCTTATTCGTGATAAAAATCTTTGCTTTTTCTGCAAACATCCATGAAATTATGGGCTGCAAGCCTGGAAAGAGCATTCCTGGAATTCTTGCTTGTCCCATGCCAGAAAAGAAAATACATTTCCTTTGCATTCTGGTAAAATATAGAGCTTTGTATGGGAAGCCAGAGGAAGAATTTTATGAGAATGGAAGTGTCCGCAGAGCATGATATTGCAATTTTTTTCTCGAAGAAGAAAATGCGCAAAACCAAGATCAGGGGATAAATAGCTATGGTCTTTTTTCTGGATAGAGGCTTTGCTTGCTTTGCGTAAGTTTTGCCCCATTCTCAGGCAAAGAAAGCCTGGTAAAAAGCGCGAAAGATGGTAGATCGTTTTGCTTCGCAGAAGAGAGCGGATTTTTTGGTAGGCAGCATCTTTTGTGCAAAGAATGTCACCATGGGAAAGCAAAATACGATGTGGAGGAAATTCCAGAACATCTTTTTCTTCTAACACTGCGCATTTCAGCTTTGTCCAATAGGGAGCAAAAAGAAAATCGCGGTTGCCAGGAAGGAAGAAAAGCTTTTTTTCTTTTGACATAGCTTTCATTTTTTTTAAAAGGGGCTGGTACATCTTCCATTGCGCCTGGGCATTCCCTACCCAAAAATTAAAGAGATCTCCTAAAATATAAACGCTGGCATTTTGCTCCTGGCTAAAATGCAAAAATTTCAGGAATCCCTCGATTCGTCCAGGCTCTCGTTTGTCCAGATGGATGTCTGATATAAAAAAGACAGGGTAGTTCATAAAATCCATTCCATAAAAAAAACTCTCCCAGAACGAGAGAGTTTTTTACCTGAGATAGTCTATTACTGATTTTCTACGCACTTTAAAAAAATGCGCATTTCATAACCCATTGACAAAGAAGAACCACAGATAAACAGGATTTATAAGTTTAAAATTATCTGTGTTCATCCGTGTCTATGCTCAGTTCTTATAAGGGCATCAGTATTAAATTCAGTTCAAGAAATACTAGAATACAGAAGTAACTTGGAAGAACCAGGCATGTTCCAAACCGCCAGAACCACCATCAGCTTTGGAAGTTCCATAGTAGGTTTTGTTGTCCAGATCCAGCATTACCCAGTTGAAAGCTGCGGAAATGTGTTTATTGAAGTTGTAACCTACGATGAAAGTATAAGACCAGGCTCTTTGTCCAGGCAGATTGTCATTGACAGCAGTTCTTTTGGTATTTTTGTTGTCAAGATCAGTGTAAGAGAACACAAATCCACCAAACACGCCAGAATTTTTGATTTCAGGTTTGAGGCAATGACGATAGGTGAATCCAAATGTCCAGCCAAACCCTTCCAGCCAGCTTCTTCTGCCAACGCCTGTAGGGTTAGCACTGTTGCTGCTGAAATCTCTCTGCCATGCAGAATACATAAATTCGCTTTCAACGCGAACGTTGTGTCCGCCTTCCAGATCTCTGTCAAAACGGAAAGCAACGTCAACTGCATTTCTCCAGCCCTGAACTATATCGTCTTGGGTGCTTGTTCCAGAGAAAATATTTCTTCCAGAAGCAGAAAAAAGACTGGCGGTGTGATAATCGCCACCAGGCACATTGCTAGATGCATAATTCTGTTGTCTATTGCGTAAAACACCAATATGAATGAAATTGTTGGGATTCTGGGCGCATCCGCAATAGTAGAAACGGAGTTGAGCAGCCATCAGGAAATCATCGTCTGCATTTCCAGCATTAGCACCACTTCCATTGAAGAGACCAGCTTTGTATTCAACTCTGTCAGCGATTACGCCTTGGAGCATAATACCAAGATCACGTCCATGACGCCAGCCAGCAACGAAAGGTTCAGACCAGATAGTCATACCTTCTGTTTCGCCATATTGCCCTTGCATAGAGAAAGGAACATGGGTTTGACCAATGCGTACGCCAACTTCAGGAATGCCAATGTATTCAATATAAGCATCCCTTAAAGCAGTGTTGTAGCTGCCACCAAAAAATCTTGCGATTGGGTTGGCAAAATCGATTTGGATTCTGGCATGCCAATCTTTCAACAGGAACATATCGAATGTCAGATAAACGCCACTGAGATAGAAAGAATTGTTTTCAGTAGCATCATTTTCGAAAATTCCTAAGCCAGCCTGCAAATAGCCAGTAAGTTTGAGTTCTACGTTGCCTTCAGCAGCGCGTACGAAGAAACCATTGTCATAACCAGCAGTGATGCCAGTTCCATCTTCTTCAGCAACGGGTTCTCTCAAATATTCTTTGACGATCTTTTCTGTATACTGTTTGTAAGAAGATTCATCTTGCATAACGCCAAGGCGTTCTTGTAATTTCTGAATTTGGGCTTCTTGTTGTTCGCAAAGTTTTTCTAATTTTTGAAGACGTTCTTCTGAATTTTGGGCTTGCAATGTAACAGAAAACATGATTGCACAGATCAACACGAGATAAATGCAATTCCTCATTTGCCTTTCCCTCCGTGAAATAAAGGTTTTAGGTCAGAAATTTTACAAAGCATTATTCCCGATAAGGGAATACTTTAAAAATTTTTTGCAATTTCCTCATCAACAAACCTCTCTTGAGGTTCGATGTACTGGTAAAACAATTACCAGCCCATCATTTTCTACTTAAATTATCACAAGGAAGTTTTTTTGTCAAATCTTTTTTAGACTTTTTTTTCTATGTCTATAACAAACAAGAATTTTACTTGCTTTCTGTCTGGTCTATTGTTAGAATTTTTTAGAAAATATTGTGAAAATACACTACACTGATTTGCTTTAGGCTAGGGAAAAAAAATTATGAGAGAAGATAAAAGAGCGAAGCTTTCAGAAGTTTTTAATGAAATTAGCAAAACATACAATGAAATTGTAACAGAATTGCCTGAATTTGGGACAGTGAAACTAGCCCAAACTTTAGAAGAAGAAGAAAAGTATTTTGTTAGTGCTCAGGGTTTTTATAAAGTAGCCGTTGTTGGCAGCTACAGCACAGGCAAAACAACAGTACTCAAAGCCCTTTTTTTTGATCGTGGGCTTTATGAAATCGAGTTGCCTACAGCAGCCGATATAACGACCCAAGTGCCTACAATCATTAAACTTATTCCTGGCTACACAGAAAGCTGTTATGTCAGGGCTGATGCCATTACTCCTGCGGATTTTATTGCTGCTCTAAGATGGAGTATCGATCAAATCAACCAAAAGGTTGCTCTCGATAAACCCAATTTCAATGACCTGACACCTACTGGATTTTCTTCCTGGGTAAACGAGGTTGCCATCCCTGCACTAAAGCAGCCTGTAAGGGGTGGGACAAGTGCTACCAATGAGCATTTTATCAAAGAGCTACAAGAAGCTGTCCAGATATTCCGCACACTAGATCCTGGCTACCGACTTCCTGCTATCAACAGCATCAATACAGCTTTAGCGGCTATTAAAGATGCCAGAGCATCCCGTAGTCTAAGATCTATTTCCATTTCTATTCCAGGACGAAATCTGACTTATCCCATACAGTTGGTGGATTTGCCTGGTATGGATGTCCCCAACCTGGCACATCGACAATTTTCTTATAAATTCATCGCAGAGGAAGCCGATGCTGTTTTGTTTATTAAAGATGCCCAGAAGCCTAGCTTTACCGAGGGGGAACAAGAGCTTCTGACACACATCGCATCCAAGCTTTACGATATACAGCAAAAATGCTTCTTTGTTTTCAATAAATGGCATGACACAGACCATCCAGGTGCAGAAAAAGCAGTAAGGGAGCTGCTGAACGACTACCACTTCCAGAGCAAAAATATTTTCCGTATCTCTGCCTTGCCAGCCTTGATGAATATGGAAGAAAAAGAAGGCGTAGACATTGAAGGAAAATACAAAAAGAACCAGCAAGACTGGGCAATCAGTAACTATAAAGATCTAAAGCATAAATTTGGCAACCGCCTATTGACAGAAATGGGCATTGTCCAGCTCAAAGAATTCCTAGAATACTATTGCGAGAACAGTCTGCCCATGCTTGCACTGAAGAACCATGCCGATACCTTAACCGATTTCACAAAAGCCATGAACAAAAGGCTGGAAGAAATCGTAATCAATTTAAAAGAAGGCAATGCTGATATTTCTGTTTTCGAAAGCCCTGATCTGGGGCGTTGCGAAGCAGCTCTGGCTAGCTTTAAAGAAAATGTGCATGGCATTGAGTCCAGGCTGGATGAATTTGCGGATAGCTTGCAGGAAAGCCTTGCAAAACTAATCCAGACAACGGAAGGGAAAGTGATTATTTTTGAAAAAGGCAAACTAGAAGAGCTTCCCGAAGGTCCTATTGCAAAAATGCTTTACAAACTTGGATTTAAAACAAAAGGAAAAAGCAAATCCCAAAAGAATTTTGGCAATCCATCCTCTTCTCCAAGCCCTGGCAAAACGAGAAAAGGGAAAAGCCCCAAAGAGCTGGATGTGCCTGGTGGAACAGAAGAGTCTGTGATTTTTGAAGGGGAAGAGCCTGATCTTCTGGCACAAGATGATGTAGAGCCTGAAATGGTTCCCCAGCGTCCGATTGATATATTAACATACCTTGTCAAGGACGTGTTTCCTAACATTGATGTCTACCAAAGAGCCAGAGTCATCAGCAATTACACAGCAGGCCGTTCTAAAGTTTTATCCCACGAGATTGAGCTGGCAGTCATCAAAGATGTAAACAAGCTTTTAAGAGAGAAATTCCTGGAAGTCCTGGTTGGGCTTGTGGCTCATCACATCCAGGTTCTATGCAGAACCATAGACAATGAAGGCTATATTGACCATATCGAAGAGATTTTAGGGCAATTCAACTTGAATCTTTACATACAGCCTCACACCATGTTTGTGAAGTTCATGGACAATCTAAAGGCTCGTTTGAATGAAGCCTGTGAAGTTATGGCCGAAATGGCAATCAAGAAGCTGGATGAGGTTGGTGTATACAATGAAAGGCTCAACTTTGTTGCAGGAATGTCCTGTGATTCCCAAGAGCAATGCCGTAAAAAACAAACTATTTTGGTTGAATACCTTACAGAAAACTATAAAAAGCATGTAGCTATCGCTTTCCAGACTTTACGAGACGAAGGATGGGATGAACTTAGCGAAAAGATCGCCAAAGGCAGAGAGCAACTTGTTGGTCTACTGGGCCGCCATGACGTGATTGCTTCTAAGATATTTGAAGAACGCAAAGCTATGGAAAGAAGAGGCAAGTCTTACGAAAAAGCCCTGTTTGAACAGATGGAAGATTCCTTGCGAGAAAAGTTTGCTGTACTCAAAGATGTTGCCAAAGAAGATCTGGAAGTCAAAGTAACCCAACGCAATTCCAAAATCACGGAATACCAGCAAAAAATCCAATTGCAGATGCACCAGATCAAAGATCTTGTATCAGGCATAAGTTTGCCGAAAAATGAAGACGATTAAACAGGAGTAAAAAAATGCCTATTAAAATTCGCTGTGCTTGCGGAAATGTGCTGCTGGCACCAGAGGACAGAGTGGGGGAAACAGGAAAGTGCCCCAATTGCAATCGGGCTATTAAGGTAGAAATGCCTCGGTCTTCTGACACCAAAAAACTCTTGCCTCATCCAGAGAATGAAAAAGAAGAGTCAAAGCACTTTATATTAAAAAGAAAACCATCCTGGATACGCAGGATACTAGCTTTCCCAGTCTATGCTATTTTTTTGCTTTTGGTTTCCTTTGTTGTTTCCATTCAGTCTTTTTCTGAAGTAGAAATCCAAACCCTTTGCCAAAAGTATATTCCTGATGAAATTTGGGCTATGGATCAAATTTTCTTTGTCAGGGAAAGCCATAGGAATTTTTTCCTGACCCAAATATACCAGCCTCTGGCTTTATACTATAAAAAATTCTACCCCGATGCCCCTGCATCCAAGGCAGAAGATAAGAAAAAAGAATCGACAGAGCAAAGCATTCCCGAAAAAAAGGAAAGCCCTCTCAGACCAGAGACACCTACAGAGACAAAAGAAAAAGAGACAGATACTTCGAATCAGCCAGAGATCCCTGTAGAACCCAAATCCCCTGAAAAGGAATAAAAAAATGAAAAAAATATGCCTTTTGCTTTTATGCTCTGCGTTTGCCTTATCATTTTTGCCTTCTTGCGATAGACAAGAAAAAGGATATTTATCTCATACCATAGAACAGAAGGCCAGAATGCAAAAAATCGTACTCTTGAAACAGGCGCAGGATTCTCTCCAGATGTATAAAGTGCAAAACAACAAATGGCCTGCGTCTCTGGACGAAGTATCCAATTTCCCAGAACTGCCCCAGGAGCAAAAATGGGAATGGATTTATGATAGCAGCAATGGAAAAATAGAAATTGGAAAAAAAGAAAACTAGGATAGTTTTATAGCTAAAAAATATTCACCACGAAGAATACGAAGAAAAATGGTTTTGTATATTTCTCTTCGTGTTCTTCGTGTTAACATTTTAGGACATAAACTTTTACAAATACCTAGTGTAGCACATTGTGAAAATTAGTGTTACTCAGGAAAGCGAAATGAACAGAATCTATTATACAAAGCCATCCATTACACAACTTGAAGTACAATATGCAACTGATGCAGCAACAAATGGTTGGGGTGAAAAATGCTATGACTATATCAATAAATTTGAAGCTTTGTTTGCACAGCATTTAGGGACAAAGTATGCTATTGCCACCTCAAGCTGCACTGGAGCTATCCATCTGGGTTTAGTTGCCTTAGGTATAAAACCTGATGACGAAATTATCATCGCTGACACCAACTGGATTGCAACGGTCGCGCCTATCACATACCTTTTTGCAAAGCCCGTATTTGTAGATATCCTGCCTGATACCTGGTGTATTGATCCAGACTCTATAAGAAAAGCAATTACGCCCAAGACAAAGGCGATTTATGTTACCCATCTGTATGGCAATTTGTGCGAGATGGACGAAATTCTGGATATTGCCCAAAAACATGGCCTTTCTGTTATCGAAGATGCGGCTGAAGGGATTGGATCTGTTTACAAAGGCAAAAAAGCGGGGAGCATAGGAGACTTTGGAACATTCTCTTTTCATGGCACAAAAACAATCACTACAGGCGAAGGTGGCATGTTTGTCACAAATCGAAAAGACCTATACGATACAATCCAAATATTGAATAGCCACGGGAGAAACCCTACAAACCCAAAACAATTTTGGTGCGAGATGATTGGATATAAATATAAAATGTCCAATATGCAAGCGGCTATCGGATGTGCACAAATGGAAAGAATCGAAGAACTCATCCTTAGAAAGAGAGAAATATTTTCTCAGTACCAGGAAGGATTCCAAGGAATCCAAGGCATATCCATGAACCCAGAAAAAAAAGGGACAAAAAATGGCTATTGGATGCCAACTATTGTATGCGACAAGTCACTTTGCTTTGACAGAGAAAAACTACTAAAAAAATTTAAAGAAAACAACATTGATGGCAGATCTTTTTTCTATCCCTTGAGCATGATGCCTATGTTTGAAGAAAAGAGAGAAAATGCCATAAGCTACGATATTTATGGCAGGGCTGTCAATCTTCCAAGCTATCATGATATTACCCAGGAAAATATCATAACTGTAGTGGATGTTGTAAAAAAAGCCTTAAAGGGGTCATTATAATGAATATTGTCTTAATTAGTGCAAAAAATCCAGAAAAATTAAGAATGATTCATGTTAGTTTTGTGCCAAGCGGTTATTTAAAGAGAGTACCAGCTTGATGAGAAAATTATTGAGTTTCTATCGTTTATCAGGATATTGTTGCTTTTTTTGCTTTTTTTTATGTGGATGTTCTTTGCTCTTTGTAACGGGGAATTGCTATCCCCATCCTCTCCCTAATGCTCTTGAAACAGCAATCCGATGCATGGAAGTCCATCAGTTTCAGGAAGCTAAAAATCTTCTCATGGCTTTTTTGAAGTCTTCTCCGCATTCTATCGATGCACTCTTGCTCTATCAAGATGCTATTTCAAGAGAGCCAGGCAATGATAAAGAAAAGCAGGATTTTCAACAAAGACTTGCTTCCCAGGAAGCAAATCTCCAATCTTATCTCCTATCTCGCCAGAAAAGCAGACTTTCTCAAAAGATTCAGGAAATGGAAGTTTTGCTTTTGCAAAAACCTTCATGGCATCTTGCCATACATCAGGATTTAGCCAAAGCATATCTGGAAAGTAAAGAGTATTCCAAGGCAAGAGAGCATATAAAAGCAATTCTTGAAGAAGAACCCTGTATGCCCCAGGCGCATATCCTTTACTCATGGTATTTCCTGCATGTTTTAGATTGGAATCAAGCTCTTTCCCATGCAAGAATTGCAAAACAGGGAAACCCATATCTTGTAAAGCCCTATTTCTTTGAAGCAGCAAGCGAAATGGTACAAGGAAACTATTTTTCTTCCTTGCAATGGTTTAAAAAAATCCGAATACTCTTTCCCTCTTATAAATGGGATCAGGATGAAGAACTAGGATGCCAGAGTGCTTTCTGGAGAGAGATTTCCTCTTTAAAAAGACAAAAGCTTTGGAATAGCGGTCTTGCCCTTTCCCAGGAAGCTTTGGAATTTTTCCCCAAACAAAGCCTTTTTTTAACATACCATGCAGAATTTTTGTTGGCTTTGAACCAAAAAAAAGAAGCAGAAGAATTCTTAGCTAAATCGCTGACCTACAACCCATACCATCTAAGCACAGTCCAGTTGTACCGCAGAATGCTTCTGGAAAAAGATTGCTATCCGAAAGCCTTTGAAATATGGGAAAGAATTGTCCCCAAAAAGCTTCTCTATCACGATGAAAACAGCCTTTCCCCAATCTATAAATCCTTAAAAGATGCCTTTCAAAAAGCAAACACAGCCAATGCTGAGAGCCTTTGTTCTTTGGCTAAAGCTTTAGAATCTGTAGGTTGGGAAATAGAAGCCAGAATTGTATACCAAAAAATTCCAGGCTCAGAAGCAAAACAGAAACAGCTTTCCCAGAAGATAGGCTTTTTCGAGGATTTAGAAACCTTTTTTTCTGCTTATTATGACACAGGCATACTCAACATTGCCCAGGTAATTTCCTACATAAACAAAATCGCTAAAAAAAATCAGATTTCTCTTACAACCTATCCTTCCCAGGAATTCTCCTCGTATTTTGTTCTTGTACGAGAGGCCGATCCATTTGACCCCAAACCTGGGAGTCTTGGCGATTACCTCTTGCAAGCCAACAAGGTTTTAGATTTGGGAAACAACTACGGACATATCGATGCCAGAATCATGAACCGTCTTTCTTTACGCAAGCACAATCTTGCAGAAGAAAACTTACAATACCAAAGCATCCTTGGCGATGAAACCTTAGTGGACAACTATCTAGGCTACCAATCTGGATCTTCCAAAGTAGCAGGCAGGGCCTTTCTTTCATCCAAAGGATTTTATGTGGCACTGGATACCATCCGGCCTTCACTAGGGGCTATAAAATACCTTTATGCCAGGATGAAGGCAATCCCTCTTCCCTCCAAACCAGACAACTCCTATAGCACAATAGCCAATGATTTGCTTGCCCAATCCTTTCGCCACATCCCTTTGCCCGAAACACAAGAAAAATGGGATATCCTATATCAGGAATTTTTAGCCAGGCAAATAGAAACTGTCCATAAACATGAACTCGGCCATGTAAAAGACTTTCCCTGCTTTTTGCCCCTCTACCAAAATTGGGACAACCTCTTCACCATGCTCTGGAGAAGCCAGTTTTCCCCTGAAAAAATCCACACACGCTTTGAGTCTGTAGCCGAAATTTTCGGCCTGACCCACAGCCAATATCCCCACTACTATCTTTCCCAACTGCTAGACAGACTTGATGTGGATTTTTCTGGACTTTTTGAACTCGTCCACTGGGCCTGGTACGGCACACCTCCAGAAAAAGATCCTTACTACCAGACCGCCAAAAAAATTTTCCAGGATATTTCCCAGTTCCTCCCCCAAAAAACTCTTTCTACACTCCCCTCTGTTTCAGAAAAAGAACTAGAAATAATTCTAAAAAAACTCTACAAAAAATCAAAATACATAAGGGTTTGTGAATGATTTGACAATTTTAAATTCAAGATTTCTTAAACCAAAGTTTCCAAAATGATTTGCCAACGAACTTTTCCTAGCTTTATACTAAATAAGTATTATGCAATCGCCTTTATGAATATTCATCTTGTTTTCTAATGTTTTTTTGCTATATTCCATAGGTAAAAGTTGATTAAGGAATAAATACCATGGATCAAAAAATGATTTTGGAATTACTCAAAGAATACATATTAACTGCCAAAGAGCGTTATCACATCTTACGCTTAGGTATTTTTGGTTCTGTAGCCAGAAATTCTTTTCGAGAAAATAGTGATTTGGATATAGTGATAGAGTTGGAGAAACCTAGAATGTTCGATCTAATTGCCATAAAACAGGATATAGAAGAAAAAATTGGAAAGGAGGTAGATATTGTACTTTGGGATGAATTTTTGAATAAATTTTTACAAAAATGCATCCAAAAAGAGGCAATTTATGTATGATAAAGAACTGGCTAAGGAAATAGTATCCCAAGTATTGCTGTCCAGTAAAAAAATCTTGAAAAGAATAGAATTTATACAAAAAATCGATGATTTAATTGATAGCCATTGGCGAAAGCCTAAAAAATTTCGATAAAATCACAGAAAATAGCTTATTGCCCAATTATCCTGATTTTAACTGGAAACAAGCAAAAGCTATGAGAGATATTATTTCTCACCACTATTTTAATGTTAACCCGAAAATTATTTTTGAAGTATGCCAAAACGAAATCCCCAAATTACGAGATATTCTCCAAAAAATTTTGGAGGATGAATTTTCAGAACAATAAACTAATAATCATTTTCATTTCCAAAGTTTATCAATATGTAAAAGCACTCTGTATAAATATTTAAGATTTAGAGGTGTCCCAATAAGCCCTTATCAGAAATCAAAGAAGGAATAAAGGGGTTAAACAAAAAAAATCTATATAGAAATCTATATAGAAATATGCTGTAATGAACACATGAGTAAAAAAGAAGTAATCGTAACATCAGTTCTATATATGGCAAATATTAAAATTTATGGGACATGGGAATAAGAGAAAATAGCTATCCTATTGCCAACGGAAAGGAATTGCTTCAGAATTATCGAAACAGGCTTAAAAATCGTCAAGGTGACGTTCGGCACGATCACTAAGTATTTTATTACCCACAAGAGAAAGAGAGGCTCTTATGACAACCAAAGAGCGATTGATTGAAGAAATCGAGCGGCTTCCACGTTAGAGATACTCTGTCTTTATCTTGCCATTTCTCATCTTTTTTGCAATATCATGATACTTTTTCCCGTCTTTTTTCTACTTTATCCGCCCTGGTATGTATTCTAAAAAATTAAAGCTGCAAAATTTTTATTGGATTCTGAAATTTTGCTTAAAATATTTATTTGCAATATATTATAATTGTATCTTACCTTATTCTATTAAAATTCCAATTCTGACAAGCTTTCATGTCAAAAAAAATAAATTTCAGATTTTTTCTTTGATACTCTTCTACATTTTTCTCTTGATTTTTTGATTTTACTCTTTTAGACTATGTCCAAGTGCCTTGTTTTGACCAATTTTTATTCCAAAATTACAAAAAATTCAGCAAGTTTGTTCAAGGGCAAAAAAGCAAATTCCTAGTGCGTTAAAGGAGAAATGCATGCATAAGCACTTATTAGTTCTAACTATTTTGTGCGTTTTTATTTCTGTAGCGGCGGCAACGCCTCTTCAGGTAGAAGACATCATCTGGACATCGATAGTCGGTGTATCGGTCAACGGTAACATCTTGACTAAAACCGCAGGTACCGGATGGGGGAATGCCGGAGCGTTTTCAGTGCAATATATTGCTGCGGGTAATGACGGCTATGCCGAAATAACGGTCAAGGAAACCAGCACCTACCGGATGTTCGGCCTGTCAGATACAGATGCCAGTCTATCTTACGATACCATCGATTACGCAATTTATACATCCACCGGAGGTGAACTTTTAGTATATGAAAACGGTGTGCGCCGTGAATTGGGACTAGGTTACACGACAAACGATGTATTGCAGGTCGCACGTGAAGGCAGCTACATAAAATACTCGAAAAACGGACAGGTTTTCCGTACTGTCTCTGCACTTTCCGGTAATTTATATGCCGATGCCAGTTTTTACAACACTGGATCTACCGTGTACAATGCAAAAATCGCCACCACCGTCCCAGAACCGACAAGCTGGTTGCTTCTGTCAGCAGGCTTATTATTAGTGCGTCGTAAAATGATTTTAGTAGAATAAGGCCAGATACTTTTATAAAATATTGATAAAAAAGAAATTACTATTTCTAAAATCAAAAAAAATAGACTGTTTAGAGATAACAATTTCTTGGCTAATTTTTTTTCCATATATCATTTGGGATACTAAAAAATTTTTCCGAACAATTCAAGTCTTGTCCAAGAGGCAATTATAATAGGGATATAAAATGAAGACGATA
>JABWCH010000410.1 GCA_013359215.1 Candidatus Brocadiia bacterium
TTAGTATAAAGCTGGCAAATAATTTTGGAAACTTCGGTCGTGGGTTTCTAGTTATGCCTTCTTTAACCGCAATTTAAAATCCACGAAAAAAATGAAAATGCTTAAAAAAAAATTTCAACCATCCCTTTTCGTGCCTTTTGTGTTTTTCGTGGACACTCTTCTCTTCGTGTTCTTCGCGGTGAAATCGCCTTTATCCTTTAGAATAGAAAAGCTATTTAATGCCATCCCTAACCCATGCATTAAACTTTTGGCATCCACTCTTGGGTAAAAAGGATAATGAATTTTAGCCCTGAAAGGGCGTGACATAAAATTTCCCAGGTATGTTCCGCCCTTTCATGGCTTGATGATGTCTGTCCCAATACCCAGGATGTTGCCTGGGCTGGTATGTTAAACCAATACGGGGTAAAGAATTATATTAAAAGTTAATATTATATAATTCCTCTGCGACCTTTGCGACTCTGCGGTTAATTATTTTTTATCAATATGTTACAATAGGTACAAAAACTTTTGAACACATACCTACCTTCTTTAACCGTAATTTAAGATCCATGAAAAAAATGAAAATGCTTAAAAAAAAATTTCAACCATCCCTTTTCGTGCCTTTTGTGTTTTTCGTGGACACGCTTCTCTTCGTGTTCTTCGCAAGCAGAAAAGTTGGCAAGATAATTTTTATTGGTTTGCGCCTGTTCCTTTTAGGCTGCCGACTTGTTTTTTGTAATCATCGAGCATTTCAGAAAGCTTGAGGACATCTTCTAAAATAGCATCTTGGTCTAGCGTGATAAAGCGGTAGTCGTCTTTGATCGTCTGGCCGCCAGCAATGACATAGCGAACTTCGCTTCCATCGGATGCCCAGATTAGGTTTTCTACAACGTTTGTGATCTTTGATGGAGTCAGGTTGGGGCGGCGAAGGTCAATGAGGATGATATCCGCATCTTTACCAGTTTCCAAACTGCCAGCATTCAGCCCTAGTATTTTGGCTGGCTCGATTGTAATCATTTCCAAAACTTTCTGAGCGGGCAGTAAACGGGCATCTCTATAGAGTGCTTTCTGGTATTGGGATGCAAGGCGTGCAGCAGAAAGAATATTTTGGTTATCAGCACTTCCTGATCCATCTGTAGAAATGGCTACCTGGATTCCCATTTCCAGCATTTTAGGGATAGGCGGCATGCCTGATCCAAGGATGGTATTGGCAAGTGGGTTATGAACCACCTTTGTGGATGTTTTTTGCAAAAGCTCTAGTTCGTAGTCTGTGCAATGTACCTGATGTGCTAATATGGTTTTTGGCCCTAGAAAACCAATGCTGTTTGCATATTCTATTGTTGTCATTCCATATTTTTTATTGAACCATTGTGTTGTTTCATATTCTTCAGCACTGTGGATGTGAATTAAAGTTCCATTTTTGTCTGACCATTGCTTTAAGGCTTTTAGCAATTCTGGGCCATTGGAAAAGAATTGGTCTGGACCTGGGATAACGCTACAGCGGGAAAAACAGGAAAATTCCTGGCGATATTCATCCATTCTTTTGACAACCAGAAGCGGGTCTTTATCCAGAACTTTTTCATAGTAGTTGCGATCCTGGCTGCCTACGGCAACAATCATGCGAGTATGAGCTTTTTCGTTTGCCTGCACAATTTCTGAAACATGGTATTTATTGTATCCGCAATGATGAACCAGGCAGCTTGTAATACCATAATATATGTCATCCAATCGTGCTTTTAAATAGGTTGTAAGATGAGGAGAATAGCGAAGGTGAGGCTGGATTCTTTCTCCTTCTTCTTCCAAAAACCTGGTAAAGATATTCACTGCACCATCGAGCCATAGCGTAAGAGGAACATCTTTTACAATTCCGATAATGGGGGACTCATGGTCATGCCCGTGTGCTTTGATAAAGCCAGGCAATAGGACTCCAGGAAGACAGACCAGATCTTCTAAGCTTTGTGCTTTTTCTTTTTGCAGTCCAATCACAGAAAGAGGGGAAAAATTTGCCAAGATTCTTTTGCCTATTGCCTCATGATAAGCACCTACTTCCACAATTTGGTTATCTTTATATAAAACATACCCATCTTGTATCCTTGTCTCTCTACCCATGCTGTCGCTTAGGGGCAGCAAATATTTAGCTCTGATAAAATTCATTTTTTTCTCCTGCTATAAGAATTTTAGTTTCTATCTCGGACAAGCCAAAACCAAAAAGGTATTAATCGCGAATGAGACGAATATACAAACAAATTAAGCGAATGAAATTTTTATAAAAACTATTCGTGCCATTCGGCCATTCGTCTTGTTCGTGATAAAAATCTTTGCTTTTTCGGCAAACATCTAATACCTCTTTTTGGTTTAATGCTAAAAAAGACTAATCTTTTTTTTCTACTTTTTCTTTATAGCAAGCGCAGCTTCTGGATTTAGAAGGGAAAACTGTAGGATTTTTGCCGCCTGTTTTTTTGGCGAGACAAACATTGTTGTCGTGATCCAGATTGGCACAATTGTATCTATTCTCTTTTTTATCTCCCTTTAAATATTTAGCATCATAGCAACGTACTCTCTTCATGATAACTCCTTTTCATAAAATACTGTATCAAAATTTTAAAAATGATTTCTTAACAAATCCGTAACTTTTTTGACTGGGTTGAATGTGGCTAAAGGAACTTCTATAAAGCTTGTGTTCCAGAAAGCCATGGATCCATTCCATAGCCCAGGCAATTCTAAAGCTTTTATTGTCATACCCCGATAGGGCTTTTGGGAAAGAAATGCTGCTCTTTTGTCTACATAATCCTTTAAGCAGAATTTTTTCCCCTTATAGTCTTTGAATGCACATACTAAATCCACTGGATTGAAGTGAGTGGATGAATCTAAAATTTTTTTCTGTTCAGGTGATTTTAAAAATATCTGGGATTTTTCCACGATTTGCTTTGATATTTTTCCCCTGGAGTCTCTTGTCCAGAAGGGGCCGCCTCCTGGTTCTCCTTGGTTTCTTACCATACCACAGACTCGCATTGGGCGATGAAAAATCGCAAAAAGTTCTTTTTTCTGCTCTTGCCAGGAAGAAGAATAGAATTCCTCTGGAAAGTCTATATTCCAAGCTCTTTTAGCAAAAGAGACCATTTCCTCAAGTTTTTTAGATTCTTTATCATTCTCTAGTATATTTAAATATAAAAAAACCTGAGATTGCAAAGAAAGCAAATATCCTGCCAAAAGTTTCTTATATAAGCAAGTCGTTTCCAAAGATGAAGGAGGAACAACATTGTCGATATTTTTAATAAAAACAATGTCCGCATCTATACTATCTAAATTTTCCAACAAAGCTCCATGTCCCGCAGGCCGAAATAGAAGCTCACCAGATTCTTCTCTGACAAGCTCGTCTTGCAAGTCCAAAGCAATGGTTTCCGTAGAAAGCTTTTGTTCGGAAAATTCTATTTTTAGATAGATGCCTTTTTGTTGAAAGACAGACTGCCATTTGATTGCATACTTTTGGAAATTTTCTTTTTGGCCTGATGCAATGGTAAAATGGAAACGCACTGTATTTTTTTCATCTTTAGCATATTTTACACCTTCGTATAGCTGCTCCTCTAATGCTGTATAGCATTCGCCATCACACAGATGAAAAGGAATCAGAGCCTTTGGTGTGTGAATGTAGTCGAGCCCAGGGCTATAAAGAAGATGCCTTATTATATCTTGCCATTTTGCTTCGTCAATGCTCTTTTCTAAATTTCTTCCTATTTTCTTAAAAAATTGTTGAAGATCCTTATAAAAAGCCATATCCTTAATATTTTTAGCAAAGAGCAAAAAATTTTTTTCTGCTTCAGAAATTCCTTGTCGTCTCATCATATCATCAGCAGATGTTGTTTCCAGGGAAGGAAGTATTTTTTCCCAATCTTCAAACATTCTGCTTGCTGCGCCTGATGCAGGAACAAACTTTACAATAGAAATAAATTCTAAGGCTTTTTCATAGATTTCTATATATTTTTCATAGTCTTGTTCTGCTATAGATACTATCCCATCTCCCAATGTACAGGCGCGATCTAAAACAACATTGCATGAACCTTCCTGGATTAAGGCGATTTGCTCTAAGATATTTTTTTCTTCTATTCCTCGCCTTTGTATCTGCTGTCTGTCTTCATGGCCCAACAAAATTTCTTTCATGTTCCATCCTTGAAATGGGAATATAATGGTCGTTAGAATTTGTCAACAGGGTCATAGCCTCCCTGGCAAAAAGGGTTGCACCTTAAAATACGGTAGCATCCCAGAATCATACCTTTTATCAGCCCCTTTTTTTCTAAAGCTTCCATAAAATATTCTGAGCAGGTTGGGGTAAAACGGCATGCAGGAGGCAGTAAGGGCGATATAAAAATTTTATAAAACCGTATTGTCCAGATAAAAATATATTTCATTTCATGAACTTCTTCTTGCTAAATGGCTTGAAAGAACTGTTGCTTGGATCTATTTGCAAATTTAGAGCTAGATGGATAGCCAGCAGTATTGCCCCCAGGTAAATTAACCAGGGGCAACCACCTTTATCATTTAAAATTTTTTGCGGAGAAAATAAAGGGAAAAGGTTGAGCCTAAGAGCAAAAAAAATACACTGCTGGCTTCTGGTACCTGGACGATACTGATAGAATCCAGAAGATGAATTTTGAAATCCCCAGTAGGCGCATCGTTGATGAATTCCAAGAGTGTGCTGGCATTGGTTGTGGATGCAGTAAAATCGTAAGTTTGAGTGCCTGACTGGCTAAAAGTAGCAACATTCGTTCCTATTTTTACTCTCATGGGTGTTGCCATAGGATTGCTGCTGAGTGCAGTATAAAAGGAAAGGCGATAGTTTGTGTTAGCAATCGTAGCAAACGTAGTTCTTATGCTAGAGCCTTGATTCAAAGAAAGACTATAGTTCCCTTCATAAACTCCAGAATATCCTGTTCTGTGCATAATGTACGATGCTTCCCCTATGCCATCGTCTGATATAGTCCAACCCTGTATAGTTGTGGAATCGCCATTGTACAAATAGCGGTAGTAGGCAGGGATAGAAAATCCAGGCAATTCCAGATCGCCATTAAAAACAAGGTTTGTAGCACACACAAGAGGTGCTATAAACAAAAAAAACATGCAAATAAGAAAAGTATGCTTCATGCTCGTTCTCCTTTATATTAGAACCAGCGAAGGGTTTTTGTCCTATCAATTATAACGCCACTTCTATTGTTAGAAATGCTGTAGATCAAAATTTCTATTCCAGGCTGTCCATCTTGTTCTGTATTGCCATTGATTCTGTATGATCCATAGATGGGGTAGCTTCGCAAATCTTTGTTTTTATCATCGATGATTTTCATTCCGCCTACCTGTACGATTCCGATTTCGTTTCCAGCCTGACCATTGGTGTCATAATTTCCATTGATGGCATAATCGCCTTGCAAAGAATAGCTTCTCATGGTTTTGTTTCTATCGTCAATGATTTTCATTCCGCCTACCTGTACAATGGCAAGCTCATCGCCTTCTACTCCATTGGTATCATAGTTGCCATTGATAGCATAGCTTCCGCTCAGGTTATAGCTTCTCATCTCTTTTGCCTTATGATCTAATATTCTAAAAGCCCCAACCTGGACAAAACCTATTTTGATACCAGGCTGACCATTGGTATCATAGTTGCCATTGATAGCATAATCGCCTTGTAAGTTATATACCTTTGTAGAGCCAACAACATCCTGGATAATATGGAATCCGCCGACCTGTACGATTCCAATTTCATCTCCTGCCTGCGCGTCCAGATCATAGTTGCCATTGATGGCATAGCTTCCAGAGAAGGGATACTTCTTTACATTTCCTGTTGTTCCATGAATGATATGAAAGCCGCCGATTTGTACAACCCCAATCTCTGCACCAGGCTTTCCGTCAGTATCGTATACGCCATTGATAGCAAAGCTTCCACTAAATGGATAAAGGCGAGATGGTTTGCCTCCTCCGTAAACAACACGAACGCCTCCTATTTCAGCGTAGATTATGTCTGTTGAGCCATCATTGTCACAATCACCCTGGAGGGATCGAGTTTCTGTTTTGTTTTCTCTTTTTAAAGGCAAACTTGCTTTTTCAAAAGAAGGAATGGCTGTGCCTTCTTCATCCATCTCTGTAGGGGATACTTTATTGGTAGAAAGGATACCTTGGGCAGAAAGATACCCTGATCTTGTGTTGTAAAAAATTCCAGCAGGAGAACAATAGCCATCGCGAACCAGTCCAGAAGGGACTACGCTGGATTCTCTATTCCTGGAAGAATTCTCAGCAACACCCCAAGAATATACTTCTTGAGCATTTAGCAAAAAACAAAAGCACAATAAAAGAATCAAAAATAATTTCCGTTCCATATTGAATTTCCTTCAAAAACAGTAATTAAAAAAATTATGTTCTGGTCAAAATGCTGTTGAACATATTTCAAGAGATGCTGGTATTAATCACGAATAAGACGAATATACAAATTACGCGAATGCAATTTCTATAAAAACTATTCGTGCCATTCG
>JABWCH010000411.1 GCA_013359215.1 Candidatus Brocadiia bacterium
TCTGAAATTTTGCAGCTTTTTGAATAGCCTTTTTAACGATTGAAAAATACTTAAAATATTTATTTGCAATATATTATAGCTGTGTCTGACCTTATTCTTTTTTTGCTTTTCGACCTTTTTGGAGCTTAAAAAATACTTAAATTATTCCTTTTCAACATATTATAATAGCGTCTGACCTTATTCTTTATTCTTTATTCTTTATTCTTTATTTCGCCACTTCATGATACTTTTTTCTGCTTTATTTCCCCTGGCATGTATTGATAAAAAGCAAAGCTGTAAAATTTCTATTGGTTTTGAAATTTTACAGCTTTGCTTTTCGACCTTTTTGGAGCTTAAAAAATACTTAAATTATTCCTTTTCAACATATTATAATAGCGTCTGACCTTATTCTTTATTCTTTACTCTTTATGAGGATTAAAAAGCAAAGCTGCAAAGTTTCTTTTGATTTTGAAATTTTACAGCTTTGCAAATCATGCTTTTCATGGTAAAAAAATACTTAAATTTTTATTTATCAATATATTATAGAAGTGTCTGACCTTATTTCTTTTTCATTTTTATACTTAAATTATTCCTTTCCAACATATTATAATAGCGTCTGACCTTATTCTTTTTTATGAGGATTTAGGCCAAGACTCCCTGGAGCGTAGAGAAAACTATCGCAAAATGGTTTATGGACAAATGGAAGAAAAAGGTCTTCTACCTAACCATTTCTTCTTGGCTCAGAATCTTTTGTTACGTCCATCCTTCACATTTTCCAAGGCAAATATTCCTTTTATTCTAATCGTAAACCCATTGCCTGCCATCAAGATTCGTTTTGCTTAAACCGTCCTCCCTTTAATCCTCCTCTACGCTCTTGAACTGCTTTAATCTCGATTTCTGACACAATTTGTTTTTCCCAATTTGTTTTTCCTGGTTTCGACGCTAGAGATACTCTGTCTTTATCTCGCCATTTCTCATATTTTTTGCAATATCATGATACTTTTTCCTGTCTTTTTCTACTTTATCCGCCCTGCTATGTATTCTAAAAAATTAAAGCTGCAAAATTTTTATTTGGTTCTGAAATTTTGCAGCTTTTTGAATAGCCTTTTTAACGATTGGAAAATACTTAAAATATTTATTTGCAATATATTATAGTTGTGTCTGACCTTATTCTACTATTCTAAAAAATTAGACCTTATTCTGAAAAATTAACGATTGAAAAATACTTAAAATATTTATTTGCAATATATTATAGTTGTGTCTGACCTTATTCTGACCTAAAATATTACCTTATTCTGACCTTTAGTTGGACCTTACCTTATTCTGACCTTATTCTATATAATTTTGTCTGACCTTATTCTATACTTTTAAATATGCTTCTTGAAATTTTTTCTCGGGCACAGGAGCGAACGCTTGCTCTAACAATTCTATCTGGATTGATGCTATAATTTTGTCTGACCTTATTTTAACAATTCTCTCTGGATTGATGCTCTGCATAGTCAAAAAATACTTATTTTTTTCTTAGAATTTTTGCGAAGATTTTGTAAAATGAACTGAAGCCATAATTAGAGCCTATCCGAAAAATCCTTTTGACTGCAAATTTCGATGTATCTCGGATAGCTTCGTTGAAAGTGACAAAATTGTCCTCAGAGTAGCTACGGCTACACTTGCGGCAATTTTGTCACCTTTTCCTCGCTCTCCGAGTACCTCAAAATTTTCGCCTAAAATTATTTTTTGGATAGACTCTTATAATGTATGTATTAAAAGATATAAAAAAATATAATTATGGCATAATTATACAATATTTTGTATAAAATAGCAACAAATAAAATAAAAAATTCAGCGAATTTTTACAAATTTACGTAACAATTTTGAAACAAAATTTTTTAACCATATAGAGGAAAAAATGTTTTCTCCACGCATTCTAATCATTGATGATGAAGTAGAAACCAAGGAGAGTTTGATCCTTGCTCTTACAAAATTTGGTTTTATCTGTGATTCTTATGATAGCGGTATTGTGGCTATACGAGAATTGCTTGTTGCAAACCAAAAAGGGATGGGATATAATGGGTTTATCGTAGATCCCTTTCTCCACGATATAGACGGATGGAATCTTTGTAAACTTCTGCAAAAAAAATACCCTAAAATTCCTCTTTTGATTATCCCGAAATTTAAAAATATCTGCTTACAAAAAACAACATCCTCTCCCTATACCGATTGCATAGAAAAGCCATTTCTGACAGAAACCATAGTATCTAAAATACAAGGATACAATCTTCAAGAAAGCACATCAAGCGAAGTCCACCATATTCCTTTATCCGTTGAACCATATAAAACATACTTACTCATCCAGATGCTTTCCCATGAAAAAAGCAAGGAAATCTATGATACCTTGTGCAAAATGAAAAATACAGTAACATGCGAGGCTGTTCGAGGAAATTTCCAGATTGTGCTTTTGCTTCAAGCAGACAGAAGAGAAGAAATACAAGAAACAATTTTAGAAGTGAAAAAAATACAAGGCATAGATGTAGCATCTGCTCTGCCTGTAGAAAAGCTTTCTTTTGGCGAGTCTTTGGAAAATTTCCTCCAGGAATACCATAAAATGGCGCAAGAAGAAAATATCTTTTATGAATCGAACAAAAGCTATCTGGTAATAGACATTGAACCAGCACTAGCCAAAAATATTTTCATCACCCTTTTTTTTACAGACAGGGTTATTGCCTGTGATTCCATAAACAAGGGAGAAAAGCTCGTAGTGAAAATCTATGGTAGCGATACAGCTCAAAAAGACAAAGTATTAGAAAAAGTAAAAAGAACCGAAGGCGTACTCCGTGTCAGGCAAGCCAATATTATTGATTTAAATGAAAGTGCTTAAATTATTTATCCAAAATAAAATGGATAAACTGGAATAAAAAAATCACCGCTATTTTGGAGAAAAAAATATGGCAGAATTGAAAGACCAGTTCGCCTATCGTTTGTGGCGATACGAAGGAGAAAAAGGCGAGCTTATTCCTTTCCTTCAATCAGCTCAAGACCATTTTGGCTATATCCCTCGCCATGCCATTAAATATATTTCTAGCGTAACCAATATTCCTGAATCGCAAATTTATGGAGTGATTACATTTTATAGCCAATTTCGCCTTGCCCCAATGGGAAAGAATGTAATCAAAATTTGCGTTGGAACTGCGTGCCATGTAAGTGGTGCAAGAAGGATCGTGGATACAGTGCAGGATATTTTAGGAATAGAAGTGGGTGACACAACAGAAGATCATCTATTTTCTTTATTTACAGTAGCCTGTTTAGGCTGCTGCTCTCTTGCGCCTGTTATGATGATTAATGATGATACATACGGAGCTTTGACTCCCAATAAAGTAAGAAAAATCATCAAACAAATACAAAGAAAAAAAACCTAGTTCTATCAATGAATTGTCGATGATGAATGAAATCTTGTGTAAAATTATAAACTCATTTTTTAGAAGGGATAAAAATGTTTTCTCAAAAAATAGTATATACCAAAATTTTTGTTTGCTTTCTTGTCCTTGTTCTGTCTTGTTTCTGCCTTGGTGGATTAAAATGCCATTATAGCGACGATGATGACGATGACAGCACTCATAACGTAAATACCCCTAATCGCCCAACAGGGCAGACAACAGCGCAGGTAAACCAGGCAGTCCAGTTCCAGACAGGCGGCTCTTTTTGCTCTAGTGGCGAAGATGTAGAGTATCGCTTTGATTTTGGAGACAGCGAGCAATCTGGCTGGAGCAAAAACACAACCCAGAATCACACATACAAAAATGCAGGGACATTCAAGGTAAGTGCTCAGGCACGTTGCTCTGTATCCCTTGTGACATCTTCCTGGTCAGACAATTTCAACATTACCATCAACACCCGATTGGATCTGGTTTCTATATGGAAAGACCAGAAAGAAGATTTATGGACCGTAGGAAAACAAGGAGAATGGAAAATATTCTCTTCTGGAAAAACTACCAAAGAACAGAGAATAAGCGAAGCCGATTTATATGGAATCTGGGGTACAGAGAAAAAAGTCTATAGCTGCGGGGCGAATGGAACAATTTTATGCTATGAAAATGACAAATGGCAAAAAGAGCAAACGCCTACCCTGGAAAATCTATATCGAATTTCAGGAATGAATGCAAATCTTATTGCTGTAGGCGAAAAAGGAACAATCCTCCATTCTTCTGGAAAAACCTGGCATAAAGCTGTATCTCATACACAAGAAGCTTTGTATGGAATCTGGATACACCAGGAAAACAGCATCTTTGTTGTAGGAGCTAAAGGAAGCATCCTGTATTATGACGGAGTTTCCTGGAAAAAATGGGAAACAAAAAATACAGAAGATCTATATGCCATCTGGGGAACGGATTACAACCACGTGTGGGCAGTAGGACAAAAAGGCATTCTTCTCTATTTCGATGGAGTAAGCTGGAGCAAAATACCTTGTCCTTATACCTCCGATTGGAAGGCAGTCTATGGTATCAATGCCATGGAAATCTATGCAGGATCAAACGATGGAAGTCTTGTTTTGTTGAAGCAAAATCATATAGAAAGCATTGATTCCAGGCAAGGCCATACCATAGAAGCTTTAGTCTGCATGGACGGCTACAGAAAAATCTATTGTATAGACAACAGCTTAAAGCTCAACGAATTTTCTATAAAATAGGCTTTAAAATTTGACAATGTTACGCTTTGCGTAACTTTTTTCATGATGAAACTTTAGGGATAAGAAGGCTTACACGAAGCGATATTTTGAATAGGAGTTACGCAAAGAGATTTTTATTTGGGGGAAAATTTTTGTAAAAATTTTCCCCCAAACCCCCTTTAAAAACTTTTATATATTTATTTTCCAA
>JABWCH010000412.1 GCA_013359215.1 Candidatus Brocadiia bacterium
GGACTGTTCTTTCTGTAGCTAATGCAGCAGAAAGCCCTACTGTTTTGCTAGCTCGCCGAGAAATGCAATCCTGGCGATTGCTTCATCTGGAGCCTTCTGCCTTGCGTTCGCCAGATAGCTTTACAGCATCGGTTGAATTAGGGGAGGATGGCTCTTCCCTTGCGGCCACTCTCTATCGTCTGACCCATAGCAAAGAAGGCGGAGATCCTTCTTTTGTTTACGGACAGGTCGCCAACCGCCTGGCTAACCTGATCCAGGAGATTCAAGAGATATGGGTGGATCGTGATGACCAGCGGGAATTGCTTACAGTGCAAGCAAAAAATTTCGATGGTACGGTTCATCCTGCTCGTTCACTCTCCGATGGTAGTTTACGATTTCTGGCTCTGGCTGTCATGGAATTGTACCCTCATTTACAGTGCATCCTATGCCTGGAAGAACCGGAAAACGGAATCCATCCTGAGCGTATACCTGCCATGCTTCAACTTTTGCAGGATATATGCACGGATACCAATTTATCAGTGGGAGTAGATAATCCTTTACGGCAGGTTATTATTAACACTCATTCACCTTCGGTAGTGGCTCAAGTTCCAGAGCAAAGCCTTTTGGTAGCAGGAATAAAGGAAATCATTAAGAATGAGAAAAGGTTTCATGGAGCTTTTTTCGGATGCCTTTCATTAACATGGAGGGCAGAAGGGAAAGGCAGGGACTTGGTCTCTAAGGGAGAACTCCTGGCGTATCTAAATCCCATTCTTACTGAGACCAGAGAGGAAGGTTTGCCCAAGAGGGTAATAGATAGGAAAGACATGCAAAATCTATTGCAAGGGCCGTTGGATTTTTAAGGAACAAAAATGAAGGAACTTCGCTATACTCTGGTTTCTGATGGTGTTTCCGATAAGATGCTTCTTCCCATTCTTACCTGGTTATTGAGAAACCACGAGATAAATTGTGCCATTCAGGCAGCATGGGCTGACTTCAGATGGCTAAGAAAACCGCCAACCACCCTTGCAGAAAAAATACAAATATCTCTCGAATTATATCCTTAGAGGAGCAAAAAGTATGATTTCTCATTTTCGGGTTCTATCCACAAGGCTGATAAATATAGGCCCTTTTAAAGATACGCTAATCAAATTTACGGATGAAGAAAATATCCCCATGTCTCTCGTTCTTATAGCAGGAGCAAACGGTAGCGGGAAAACCACGGTATTGGAGACAATTGCCCATGTAGTATCGCTTTTCAACGGAGGCGGGCCTTTGTTGAAGAAAAACTTATCGAGCCAGGAGTATGCACAGGTAGATATTGCCTTGGGCGGGAAAAAAATTTCTCTTTTTTATGGGTACAAACCGATGGACCAGGAGCTTCAGGAGCATTATCTGGGGTGTTTCGATGGTAATCTGAATTATAGTTCTGACTCGGTAAAAAAAGATTTGGTCGCTATACAACGATGCGAACAAAATACCATGGATTCCAAAAAATTGGATGGGCATCCTTCCTTGCTCTATTTCCCCCATTTTCGTATGATTCATCCTGTACGAGGCGATGCAGTCAGTAAAGAAGCCATCAAGTATCGTTGGGTTTTTCGTTACCAGGAATGTAAGCAATTCCCTGGTTCGCTGGATGCATATCTCGTGTGGCTTGATTATGCAAAACCAGAAATTTTTACAGAGGTGAAAGATTTTTTGAATAAATATGCTCTTGCTGGCAAGAAAATCAGCCATGTAGAACGAGAAGAGTTAAAGGCTATCATTATTACTGAACATGGCGGGAAACACTATTTAGAAGACCTCAGCTCTGGAGAACAGAATCTTATGGCCTTGCTTTTAGAAATGAAGAAACGCCTGATTCCTGGTAGTGTACTTATGATTGATGAGATTGAAAACAGTCTGCACGAAGCCTTTGAGTATAAAATCGGCCATATATTGCAAAAATTACAAGAGGAATATCAGCTTCAACTTATTGTATCATCTCATTCGGATACATTTTTGAAACTATTTGGAACACAAAATACACTTATTTTTACAGGAACCCAAAGATGAAGCAAGTGATAAAACCTCTCAAAGAAGCCGAAGTCACTGAGATTCTTTTCAAATTGGGAAATCGCAAGCTAATTCTCCTAGAAGGCCCAACGGATACGGAAATCATGGAAGGGATTTGGTATGCTGAGTTCTTAGATAGAATCATGTTCTATGACTGTGGAGGAAACGACAACGTTGTTCGGTATTGCCACTCCATCAAAAAATTTGCCAAACAAGCTTATGGAATTATAGATCGTGATTTCAAAGAAGACGCAGAAGTAGGCGTGCATAATGGGATTCTGGTATTATCATTATTCTGCCTGGAGAACTACCTGCTTTTCACAGACACCATATATGAGGAACTGCGCATAGCATTAGCAAAAAAATTTACTTCCAGCCTTGCAGAGTTGGAAAAAGATCTATTGGAGTTATGCCAGCGACTCATACCAATCGTTGCCTCCAACTGGCTAATTTGGGAAGAAAAAAAAGGCAAAGAAGCGTACATGTCACCTGGGTTTCCAGCAGAAAAAAGGGATTTTTTGCTTCAGCAACTATCTGAAAAATTGAGTATTCCAGAGGCTACTTTACAAGATCGGCTGATTAAAAAAGAAAAAGAGATGGAATGCCTCATGAAAAAATTGGAAATGGCCTATACCAGGATTAGTGGCAAATATCTTTTGAAATTGCTTTACCAACATTTTCATTTACCTGCCTCCGAATCTTATATTCGTAGGAGGCTAGCAGATAGAGCGAAAATTCAGGGAAGTATCAGCAAAGACATTCATGATTTTGTGATGGGAATCATTGAGAATGAGGGATAGAATTTTTTGGGAAGAATCTGAAAAATTTATACTATATTTTTCTGAAGTTCCCCAAAATGCAAGGAAATTTTCAATGTCTAAAGAGGATTTTTGCTTTACAAAGAAACGCAAAATTTGAAATCCCAAATTAAAAGGGTGTGGGGTAAGATTTATGAAGCCATTTTTAATAGTAAGAAGTCATTCCCTTGTTTTCATCTTGTTTTTTCTTTTCTTTCACACAGGAAAGGCATTTTCGCAGATGGCCACGTTTAGTTATGTCAATCCAGATGCTACTACGGTTTATTTAGCAGGAGAGATGAACAATTGGAGTTCCCAAGACACTCCCATGCAAAAGGGGCAGGACGGCAGTTGGTCGGTGGCATTAAAGCTGGCACCAGGACAATGGGTATATAAGTTCGTCGTTGATGGAAAGTATATCGCTGATCCTGATATGCAAAGTCTTTCTTCATCGGATGGACAGGGAGGCAAACATTCTTCCCGATTGGTCAGTGACGGGGATTTTCAATATCATGCTACCATACCACACGGCATACTCAAACCCATGTCGTTTCTCAGTCATTCTCTCCAGGAGACTGCTGAAATAAACGTATACATACCACCTGTGAAAACCACAGAAGGACTTCCTGTGATGCTACTGCTGCACGGTTCGGGAATGGACAGGCAGCAATGGGCCGATAATGGCTTGATTACAAATTACATGGACAATTTTATCGCCCAAAATACGATCAAGCCATTTATCGTTGCGATGCCATCCTATATGCCTTTTATCAGTAAGGATAAATTTCTGGACTACTTCGCACAGGATTTGCCACGTTTTCTCAAAGACAACTTCGGTACCTCCTGTCAACCAAAGCACATGGTACTTGCAGGGATGTCGTTAGGCGGTTGGGTCACTTTGCGTCTTGGCAGCCTCTACCCTGATCATTTCGGGATTCTAATTCCCATCAGTGCCTATTATCCCATCCCCATCAGTAACAAAGCCGAAGTCGCCCATTTGCAAAAAGCCATGCGGCTTATCTTTTACTGCGGAACAGAAGATCACTTATTCCTAAACAATGAAGTTCTTACCAAATATTTAAGGGATAGCGGTGGCTTGTTCCAATATCACAAAACACAAGGCGGGCATACCTGGCGTTACTGGAATGCAATTACGCCTGACTTTCTCAAAAAAGCTTCTGATTTTTTTCAAGAAAAATGACTATGTGATATGCTGTTTTCGGCATGAAGAAGTCAGCCAAATGAAAAAAAACGGACACGGAAATCATCATCAAAGCAGAAAAACACTTTTGATCATTGATTCTGACCAAAAACAATGACCAAGAAAGGAAAATCTTTATGAGTGCGACACGTTGGGTATAAGTTAGCCTAAATCGAGTACTTAAATTGGAAAGATGAACGCTAATGAAAGCCTTATCCTGAAAGGGAAAACTA
>JABWCH010000051.1 GCA_013359215.1 Candidatus Brocadiia bacterium
TCAGAAGCAATCCTATTTTAGAATTGTTTTTTTAATCTGCGTAATCTGTGCAATCTGCGGATTTTTTATTTTTGGTCTTCTATATTATCGTGCAACGCCTCCTATAATTCCTCTGCGACCTCTGCGTCTCTGCGGTTAATTATTTTTTATCAATATGTTGCAATAGGTACAAAAACTTTTGAACACATACCTACTTATTTAAAATTCGATGTTTTTGCTGTGGGATGAAGAGCATTCCAGTCTACTGTAATTTCTGTTTCTTTCTTAAGGTAAAGACCTTTAGGGCAAAGAGCATATTGCAAATGGCGAGAGGAAACCAGGATTTCTAAAATGCTAGAGGCTTTGGCATCAGGTAAAACAATCGCACCAATCAAGCTCTCAGTACCCTTCATTTCTCGCATCAGATAAGGGACTTTCGCTAAAATACATATTTCTTCAACTGCCTGGGATAGAGTAATAGGCTTGTCTTTGGATACATAAAAAGCAATCTTGTTTTCTAAGCGTTGCCCATAGTTTCCTGGAGAATTCTGTATATTGTTCATGATGCTTTGTATTGTTTGCTGCAACCATGGTAAGCGTGCTTGGGCTTCCTGATAAAGCTTTTTGAATGTTTCGGGTGCAAGAAAAACAAATCCAATTCCTGATGCTACAGCCAAAAGCAACAAGATGATAAAAGCAGAAAAAAGTTTTCGGAAAAAACCTCTTTTTTTAGGCAATGCAGAAGCATCAGGCTTTGCAGAAGAGAAATTTTCTGTTTCTTGATGCAAAAGTGGCGTAGGACTATAAGGAGTATCTGGAATATCTATTGGCTGAACTTTACGAAAGCTTCCTATGGATTTACCAGATTTGTCTTTTTCTGCTTGTTCTTTTTGAATCTTGCTAAAATAGCTGTAAACCGATGTAGTCCTAAGAAGAGCAACCAGATATAAGCCTGCAAATCCAACACGGATGCTCAACCCTTGCATAAAAATATCCCCTGCAAGCCATTCTTGAGGAATGATATAAGAAGGAATGGCTTTAGGGAACGCAGGAAAAACAAGTCCTGAAGAAAAAAAGCCTGTAAGAAAAAATCCTAGCCCTAAAAACCAGTTGATGTAGCAAAAAAACAAGGCCCGTATTTTGCCGCGTAACATTTGCAGATTGCCAATCAAGCCAAAAAAGATAATCCCAGCCACTAGAAAAGACTCCACTCGCTCTGGGGACCATTCCAGGGTAAAAAGAGATTTTCCTTGCTCTTTCAACAAATAGCCAAGAATATATGCGTAAAGACCACACGCAATCCAATCCAATAGAAAAAGAATCCTATATAGCAAAGGAACAGGCATAGGTTCTCTTGACATAATAAATTAACTCCTATTTTGACGATGAAAAGAATAACGAGAAAGATAACGAATTAATTCCTATAGCACAAGCCGTGGATTACTTAATTATAATACCAGATTTTAAAAAAAAATGTTGAAATATCGCCTAATGTTCTATATAATAGCAAATGTTCGAAGGAAAGATTTGGCATACGTCTTTGTTTTTTTTCATGTCCAAAGTCAAATTTTCTGTTTTAAGGAGCACATCGTGAATAAAGGTGAATTAATTGCTAATGTAGCCAAAGCTGTTAACTCTAATAAACAAGAGGTGGGCAAGGTTCTTGATGCTATTCTTGACGAAGTTTTGAAATCTTTAAAAGAAGGAAATGATGTTACCCTAGTAGGATTTGGCACTTGGAAGAAAAAATCTAGGGCAGCTCGAACAGGAAGAAATCCTCAAACTGGCGAAACTATTGAAATCCCAGCCAAAAATACAGTCACTTTTACTGCTGGTAAATCCTTGAAAGACTCCGTCAACTAATAGATTGCCTGCCTTACCTTGTTTCTGGAAAAGCCCCATCTTCTAGGGGCTTTTTTGTTTTTCTGATTCACTAAGAGGATGATAATATGCGTTGTTATGAATGCTTTTGTCTTAAAATGATGCTCTTTTTTTTCTTTTTTTCTGTGCAAGCTATGGCACAGCAAAGCCAAAAAGAATACTATCTCATAAACATAAAAAATATGCCTAGTGGATATATTCTCATGGAAACTTCTCACTCAACCGATGGAGAAGGAAAAATTGTCTGCACAAGGCATGTTACCACAGCCTTGAAGACAGAGCTAGGCAGCAAGATGTACGATTATAAAATTTTGGAAAAAAGCACGTTTTCCCCTGATCTAGTTTCTTATTCTGTTGAAAAAAGCGCGAACAATAGAATCCTAGGACTTCAAAAATATTTTTTTCTGGGCAATAAAGCCACTTTAAATTTTTATAAGAATGCACAGGAAAATATAAAGGAAACCATAGAGTTGCCTATGCATGAAGCCTTAGTTGGAGATTCTTTTTCTTTGCTTCCCTTATTAAAGAAGGGAAAAGACTTCCCTGTAACTCTTTCTATTGTGGATATCAAAACAATTTTGCCTCCTTCTGCCATATCCTTACAAAAGCTTTCTATCCAGCCAAAAGGAAAAGAAAGCCTTGTAATCGAAGGAAAAAACAAGGCTGCTCTGCTTTTTTCCGTACCTTGGGAAAAAAATATTTTGAAAATATGGACAACAGAAGATGTTGAGAAAATTTTACAAATACAAGACGATAATGGACAGATGAAAGTCGTTTTATCTAATCTTGCAGAAATCCAGGCAATTGAGCAACTACCGCAGCAATCCCTTCTCTCTAAAATACGAGACTTTCCCTTTGATATTGGCATAAATCATGAATATGTTTTTTCTTATGAAAACCAAAAAATTGGATCTCTCCAGTTTGTCTGCTCCTGGGACAATGCCAGAGAAAAATATGTCATAAAAGCCAAGACCAATATCGTACACAAGGGCAATGAATACAAAGCAGAGTCAGAAACCCAATATAATTCAAGCCTACAGCCACAGTTTTACCAGATTAAAGACAATAAAGATATAGAAATTGTTTGCGAATTTCTTACACAGGGAGTTAAAGAAAGCTTAAAAAAAGATGGGAATACTATAGAATATCTTCTCATGCTTCCTCCTGATTTTATCCTGGCAGACAACAATGCAATACACCATTTCGCTCTTTTGATTCCACTATGCCCTTTAGAGATAGGGCGCGAAATTTCTTTTTCTATATTCCATCCTAGAAGGATGCGCTGCTCTGAAGCTAACCTGAAAATCCAGAAAAAAACCCAAAAATATATTCTTTTGGAGCTGACTACACCATATCATAAAGCCAATCTCTGGGTCACTCCCAAAGGAAAGCTGGTCCGATATGTACAGGATAAGCTCGAAATTGTTTTGGTTTCTGGGAAAAATTAATTTTTACGACTTATGCCAGTTGAAAAGCCTTTAATCTTTAGCCTGAAACGTCTATAGATACCAACCCATAACGCTGTCAACTTAAGGACAGCGGACTGCCCTAAACCTAGACCTAAACGCCTTTATATCTATCATCATCCGTGTTGATTTGAAGCCTTTTGCACTTTTTTGTATGCAATGAATTTTAAGTGGTTTTCATGAGTTTATAAACACGGCCTGGCACAAGTCATAGCATATTATCAAAAAAAAATGTTTTCAGGATTTAAAAAATAGACTGTTTTTTTTTATTGACGTTATGATAGAGTTTATGTAACATTCTTGGTATGAAAAAAAACTTTTAAAAATTTTTCATTTTAAGTTTTTATCGAATGGATGTTATAAACCTTCTATCGAGAATGGAAAAAATAAACAGCAAAATAGACTTTGCAAAACTTTGAGGAAAATTTCATGCGAGAATCTCGTAGCCAATCTCCTGAACGCGATGACCGCAAATGGTATCCACCAGGGCAGTTCAAAAATTATATATTAGAAAAAGAAATAGATGGTGGGGGTATGGGGATTGTCTATAAAGCTAGAACAATAAAAGACCAAAAACCTGTGGCAATTAAATTTCTTTTAGACAGTAGCCAGTACAAACGTTTCCGCAGGGAAATCGACGCAGGACAATGTCTACAACATCCCAATTTTGTCAGGTTTCATGACACAGGCGAAATAGACGACCACTTCTATATTGTTATGGATTTCATCGAAGGTCAGCCTTTAAAAAAATACATGGAAAAAGTTAATCTAAGCCCAGAAAGAAGGCTGGAAATCTTCTATACAATTGTTGCGGCTGTTGGCTATGCCCATAGTCTCGGATTGATCCACAGAGATTTAAAACCAGGCAATATTCTGATCAACCAGCAGGAAGAGCCTATTATATTGGATTTTGGTCTTGCTAAATATATTAAGAAACAAGATGACGTAACTGCCCTTACTATAGAAGGGCAGATTTTGGGAACTCCAGGCTATATGTCGCCTGAGCAGGCAAGAGGAGAAGTGGAAAACCAGGATGAAAGAACCGATGTCTTTTGTTTAGGCATTATTTTATATGAAATGCTTTCTGCCCGCAATCCTTTTGATGGCTCTAATTTTCTGGAAGTATGCTATAATATTGCCCATAAATCACCAGCACCCATAGAACAGTTTGTGCCTGGGATTCCTGCCAAGCTTGCTTATATTGTCAATAAAGCATTGGCCCGCAGCCAGGATTTACGCTATCAGAACGCTCAAGAATTTGCACAAGAGCTTTACTCTTTTCTTATTTTCAGGCAAAAAGGAAAGCAAGGGGATGGCTATCCTTCTATGGGTGAAGCGGAATTTTCCTCGGAAGATTCTTTTTCGGCTGAAGCGGATACAGTGCCGCCCATGCTGCCCTCTTCTGAGCAATATCCTATATATTCTAGCAGCAAAGGGAAACCAGGAACGGCCAAACCCAACACGGGTATCTCTGGCGGACTGCCGCCAACACCTCCTGGTGCTAATAAAGTAACAGAAAGAGTAAAAAAAATTCTCTGTACCTACTGTGAAACTTTAAACTCCCCTATGAATGAGCGATGCCAGGAATGTGGACAAAGTCTGAAACCAGCAATGACAGAGGAAAATCGGCCTCGTATTCGGCAAGACAAGACATCAACCCCTAATCTGGGCTATACAGCACCCAAAGACAGCAAAAAAGTAAGAATACAGCCTGCAAGACCCAATGTGCCTTATGCAAGGCCAGTTCCTGCCAAAACGCCTGCAACAGGAAGAATTGTAAGACCCATGCCCCTTGCTCCTTTGGAAAAAGAAGAGAAAAACGATGTAAAAAATACAGAAAAAACCAAAGAAAATGCTTCTTTTTTTTATATTGTTTTAGTAGCCATAGGGTTAACAATATCCCTTTTCCCTGCACAAAGAGAACTCCATGCGCCATGGTATGCCAGCGTATTGGATATTGCATTAGGAAGTGCTTGTGGTTTTATTCTAGGAAAATACGCCAAGAATGGGCTTTATGGTAGTCTCTTTTGTTTTTCCTTTGCTTCTGTCAGCTTTATTTTAAAAAGCTTAATGCACATCTTTTCCAGGCCAAACCATGGAGAAACAGCTTTGGAAGTTATCCAGGCTCTATTTCTGGCATCTCTTTTTGGATTCATTATCGGCCTTTTCAAAAAAAAACAAGAGGAAACCCATAAAAGCTAGTTAGAAATTAAGAAGTTAGATGTTTGCCGAAAAGGCAAAGATTTTTATCACGAATAAGACGAATGGTCGAATGGCACGAATAGTTTTTATAAAAATTTCATTCGCTTAATTTGTATATTCATCTCATTCGTGATTAGCTTAGAATCCACTTTATATTTTTAAGTCATTTGAAAATAAATATATAAAAGTTTTTAAAGGGGGTTTGGGGGAAAATTTTTACAAAAATTTTCCCCCAAATAAAAACCTCTTCCCATCACTGCTGTTTTATATATTGATTTTCAAATAGGTTATGCCTTATTGCTTATTTCTTTTTGGAAAATGTTGTAAATTTTGTCAGATCTTTCATGATTTGCACAAGGCGAGACTGGTTTTTTTCATAAAATTCCTTTGTAGAAGAAAGTTTTTGGTCATCAAAGGTAGTTACCTTTTGCTGCCAGAATTCTTTGCTGTCTAAAGGGAATGTCGCTTTGTATTCATGGTCTACGTAGCACCATTTTGTCCAGTCGCTTAGAACCACAAAATCATTCTTCTTTTCCCCTAGAAGATCTATGCCCAAGGAATAGTCCTGGTCAGGATTTTTCACGCCTAGCAATTTTAAAAGAGTGGGAGCAATGTCCTGGTGGCATGTTATATTTTTTACAGTCTGGGGCTTTTGTCCAGGTATCCATAAAACCATAGGTGTTTTAGTTTGCTCTTCACTAAAAGAAGAATGGTGTCCCCATCTTCCCTTTTCCATGAACTCCTGCCCATGATCTCCTGTAATAATGACAATGGTATCATCCATATAGCGATTTTTTTCCAGATAATCCAGGACTCTGGCAACCTGTGTGTCTAAATGATGCACAGCATTGATATAGCTATTCTTCAAAAGATCCATGTCTTTCTTTAAGTCTGTTGTTACATAGTTGAAATCTAGCAAATAGGGTTTACGGATTGCACATTCTGGGGGAAAAGAGTAGCTAGAGTGAGTAGAATCGTAGAACATAAATAGCATAAAAGGCTTTTCTCTGTTATGCGATGATAGAAAATTCAAAATCCAATCAACATTCTCGCGATCTCTTTTCCAACCAGGAGATAGATTGCTTCCTCTCATCTTTTCGGGAGGTACGTTCACAAAGATAGTTTTGTCGAATTCAGGATAGGTGAAGCTTTGGCTGGAAAATAGCTCTATGTGGTATCCTTCTTTTTGCAAGAAATCCAGTAAAACAGGGCTACGCTGGGAATAAAAAAAGGGAAACCAATATGTGCCATGAAGCCCATAGAACATGGTAAAAACGCCTGTCCTTGTGTAGTTCCCGCCACTATAGTGGTTTTGGAAAAGAATGCTTTTTTGTGCGAATTTCCATGTTTCGGGCATGATTTCAGGTTCTAAAACATCAGGACGGAGGGATTCTCCAATCAGCCAGACAATATTATAGTTCTTTTGGTTTTCTTTTCTCTCTATGGGCTTGAGCGGATAGTTCAGGTTGAGATCCCCAATCTTGATTTTGAAAAAACGGCCATCTTGAGACTTTAAACCTAATTTCTTTAGCACTTTGCTCATGTGGAATGGAACATAAAAAGGAAATACATTGGATGCTTCTAAAATGGGCATATATCCCTGAACGCTGCTTACAGCATAGCTTACTCTTTCAAAGACAGAGCAAATTAACAAAAATGCCAATGTAGCAATAACCGCTTTTTTGCAAAAGATATTTTGGAAAAAAAGCTCAATTTTTTTTATATAGAGTATGCCCAAAAGGCTTAAAGTTTGAAGGCTCAGAAAGCCAAACACAATCAGCCCAACACTCATATAAGTAGAATCTTCGCTTCCCAACGCACCAATTCCTCCTTTAGTCAATACCATATTCAAGATAAAACCATTGAAGTGAAAGCCAAAAATTTTAAAAATATAAATATCGGTAATCAAAAGGATTTGCAAAAAAGCACACCCTGCGATGGCAATGCTATACAGAATGCCACGCACAATAGAGGAGCTTTTTCTTGCTTTTCCAAGCAGCAGAGACAACAGCAAAACAGGAATAAAGATAAAAGCAAGATAAAATACAGGATAGGTTATATAAACTGCAAGGCAAAAAAGAGCGGTTATAACCTCTGTACTTTCTGCCATTTTAAAGAATATAAAAGTTTGCAAAAGTAAAAGGAAATAGTTGATCAAAAAATAGTTTCGCAGTATGGGAAAAAATTGCATAGCTCAGTTATCCAAAATAAAAAAAGTTTTTGCGTGTTTTTAATACCAAATAAAAAAAATAGGGCGATCCAACCAAACCAGTCAATGCACCAATCTTCATATCTCCATGGAAGCCTGTTCTTAGAAAAAGATCGCAATAAAGAAGGAAGATCCCTCCGCAGAGAATACTAAAAGGAAGTAAAAGCCGATGATCGTTTCCAAACAAGGCGCGGACAATATGCGGTATGATGAGGCCAATAAAGCCTACCATTCCTGCAACACCAATCGCCCCTCCTGTCAAAAAAGAACAGGCAAGCAGAAGAAGAAAACGCACAAGATTCACTTCAATGCCTAGATTGCTGGCTATTTCTTCGCCATGCATCAGGATATTCAGATCTCTGCCGAAAAAAAGAATTGTGGTAGTCCCCAGAATAAAAGTAGACAAAACAATATAAACATGCTCCCATTGTCGATCATTGAGATCCCCCAATGTCCAGGCCACAATGGTTTTTCCTGCCTCCCAGTCGTTGAGCTTGATGGTTATCAGGAATGCCACTATGCTTGCAAAGAATAAAGAAACAGCCATTCCTACGAGAAGCAGCGTAATGCAAGAGGTTTTTCCATGAGAAGTAGAGAGAAAATACACCAATAAGAGTGTTATAATGGCGGATACAATGGAAAAAAAGGCAAGCGTATAGAAACCTCTTTGTGTAGCTCCTATTACCATGCTCAGCACAGCACCAAATACAGAGGCAGACGCAACCCCTGTCACATCAGGGGAAGCCATAGGGTTTTTAAAAATAGCTTGCATCACTGTTCCTGCAACAGAAAGAGAGGCCCCCACCAAAAAGGCCACAATAAGCCTGGGGATTCGACCATTCCATAAAATAATGCCGTAAAGATAGTCATCACCCCAGGATTTCCCTGCGATTTTCTGGCATAGAAGCTCTATTGCCTTACCAGCGGAAATATCGCTGGCACCAGAAACCAGATGCCCAAAAATGCCGAGAAACAGGAGCAGCAGAAGAAAAAAAAGGCTATAGATTGGAAATGAATTTTTCACTGCTACTTTTATTTCCTTTGGCTACGAAATTCCTCCTGGATTTTCAAAACACGTTGGTAGAATTCAGAAGAATAAAGTTTGCCAATCTGGCCCTCGCCTATTTTTTTTCCACAACGGGCTGTTTCTTCCAGCCAGGCAGGATCAGGATCCAGGAACTGAATTTTAAAGCGGTTTTGCAAATCCTGGACTGCCTGGGTATTTTTTTCTTCCACATCTTCCCCCAAAGCACCAAAGTGTTTCTTGCAGGTTCTCAAGAAAAGGTTGCGAAATTTCGCAGGAATTCTTTGGTAGGCTGCTTTTGTCAAAACAACAGCACCAAGAGGGTTTACAATTGGATATTTGGTACAATATCGGACATGAGTGTGCCATTGCATTGCCATCAATCCATAAGGTGTGTTGTATACACAATTTACAAGCCCTGTTTGAAGTGCAGGAAAAATAGCACTGGTTTCAAGAGGGATTCCCTGTATTTTCAATTCTCTGAAAAGATCTTCCATGACAGGATCGCCTGGGGAAAACCAGATTTTGGCAGCCTGGAAATCTGCCAAAGTTTTTATGGGCTGTTTAGCATATACATCCACAAATCCGCCATGCCCCCAGCCTAGAACCATAAAGTTTGCTTTTTCGAATTCCTCTGTAAGATCGGTTCGGATATTTTTGAAAACATACTTCCATTCCTCTAGCGAATGGTATTGGTAGGGAATGTCCATAATTCGGATTTTAGAGCATATTTCTCCCAAGGAAGACCCAATGAAACCACCGCCATCGAGCTGACCATATTTGATCTTTTCCATAATAGCCTTGGATTCCCCTGCTGTTCCCCCTGCGTATACGATCAATTGGACATTCATGGTCTTTCGGATTTCTTTATCCAGATTCTGCAAAGACTTTACCCAGGTAGAACCCTCTGGAACTACAGTAGCGATTCTCAGAACAACAGCCTGATCCTGGCTGAAAACAAAAGATGAAAAGAAAATGATAAGGGCAAAATACAAAAAAAACTTCATTGTTTAATCCTTTTTTGGGTTGTATGAAACTTCAGGTAGCAAGCGGATTATTCCTAAAATTTCATCATAAAAAAAATTATGCAAAGCGTAAAATATTGGCTTGAAAATAGATTTCCCTTGGGGGAAAATTTTTTCCAATTCTCCCCCAAAGGATTTTGCTTTGTAAGAGCAAAAATATTCTATTTCCTTCTAACGAAAAACAGAGCGCATCCTAAAGCGAACAAAACCATGCTTGCTGGCTCTGGCACAACGTTGTTGATGGTGTAGACTTCCATAACAGAATAGGTATAGGAAGCACTGTAGCCAGGGGTTAGATTTTGGTTAGACCAGTTGTATGTCCCATAGCTATAGCTTGCATATCCATAGCCTGACTGTAAGGTGCTGTCAACATACAAATCATGCCCGCCGCCCCAGGTTGGGCCGTATGAAGTATGGTTGTAGGCTTCATAATAAGCCGCACCATTCGTATTTCCTAGCTTCCAATTTTGCCTGAAAAGAGTACCAGCACTCAGGTTGAAAAGAAAGGAAGTACCATCGGTGATATTTCCTGATCCATAATAAGGTGTAAAGTTGTATGTACCATTGCTGCGCCAGCTAACCTGGTTATAGCCACCTACGATCTGGTTGTTAGAGCTTGAGACCCTCAGCAAAGTAAAGGTTCGCCCCTGTCCATCCACTGCATTGTGGAAGTGTGTGGATGTCAGTCCATCGCCAGTTTGCTTATAAAAAACACGGCTTACAGAGATAGATCCTTCGCCTAGCCATGCCTCTAACTGGTTGGCATAGGATTGGCTCATGAGTGTGCTAGACCCAATAATGGTTGCAGCATGAGCAGACATAAAAAGCATAAAAACGCAAAAAAAGATAAAAATTTTCTGCATAGTTTAACCCTTTCTAAAAATTCTTTGGATAAACGATACGAGAAACACGCCCGAAAAGAGCAAAAATAGAGAAGATGCTTCTGGCACAGGCAAAACATGCTCTATATTATATTTTGCAGCCAGATAAAGTTCAACACTATTCATTTCGGTTGTTGTTAGCTTATGGCCGTAAACCAGAATTTCTGAAATATACCCGCCAAACGGCTCTCTGTTTGCATAAAAGGTTCGTCTTCCAATGGTTATATTGCGGGATACGGCTGTCATATTGTTTACAGATCCAGACTGTCCTATCCCATTGGTGCTTGTGTCTCCGTTGACTCTGTATGTAAGGTCATAAGGACTTGCCCCCATTGCGCCTGTGGCAATATAAGGAGAAGATACAGATGTATGGGGCGAACGGTAGGTGTAGTTTCCATCGCTTGTATGATGGTACATGGTATTCCATCCAAACAAGTATTCCTGCTCGGTCTGAGTTCCATCTTTGGCAATGGAAATAGCAGCCCCTGTCCCTTGAGAAACAATGAACATGGTCATTTCTGTAAATGCATAGTCCAGGCTTCCTGCAATTCCCATCTGGTCATCGCTTCCATCGAAGTATAAGGCAGCCTTGCCATTCAAACCAGTGGAATAAAAGCGAGGCATGGTGCTGCCAGAAGAAGAAGCGTTATGCTGGTAGCTTGAATTGTCTGTCCATGAGCTTACGTAAGTACCATCGCTTAATCCTGTGAAGGAATCTGCTTTTAGCCAAAGCCTTAAATCTGTGCTGACGGGAGTGGCCTGAACAAGATTCATCCAGAGGAAAAAACAAAGGATCAATAAAAAAATATTTTTTACCATATTTTTCTCCTAAATCTCATAACATAAAGCATGATTCCTGCCATAAAGAATGCACTGGTTGTTGCTGGCTCAGGAATTGTCGTTGCCTGCAAGTTGAAAGAATAAGTAGCTCCCGCAACTCCCAGGGCAGCACCAACATCTGTAGTGAAGGTCAAGGTTGCATTCCTTATGTAGCCATACTGATGGCTTCCCATGTATTCATGCATAAAGCGGATAGTAAGGTTTTGTAACTGGCTTTTGCTTAGCTTCATGCCAGGAGTAAACCCTTCCAAGGTAAAATAGGAAGCATCTGGGCCAGTGATCGTGGCACTCAAAAGGGTCATGTCTGTCAGATCCCCTAAATTGGCATCCGCAGTTATGTTCTGGATTGTCAAAGTTTGTGTTCCAATGTATCCTACTTCCCCAAAATCAATCGTAGATCCTGCTGCCACAGAACTATGGAAAACTGGGCTTACTCCTGTGCCTGTCAAGGTTAAACTGGAATTGTTGGCATTGCTTGTAATGCTTATTGTTGTAGAGTCTGCACCTCTTGTGCCAGGAGTATAAGTATAGGTTCTGTTCGCTGTCTGGTTCTGGCTCAAAGTAAAGCTCTGGCTTCCTGATGTAGGGGAAAATTCGCTTCCTGAAGCTGGACCAATATTCCCTGTAAGGGAACTCCCTGCATTTCCTGTATTGCTAACGGTTACTGTTGCTGTTGCGCTTGTACCCACTCGGACATTGCCAAAATTGGTATTTGTGGCAGATAAGCTTGGAACATTGGAAACACCACTATCAGCAAGCCAGGCTACTGTTTGCTCTAAAAGTCTGTCTGCTGAGCCGCTTTTCAAGGGGGTTGTGCTATAGCCCGATACACTTGCAAGATACAATACGCCTAGATAGGCAGACCGTCCCTGGCCTGCACCAATAGAATCCCTAACCATAAGTGCTTTATTGCTTGTAGAATTGGTGTATCCCAAAACAGTGCTACCAGAGGGAAGTGTTGCTGTGTTGACCTCAACATAATTCGCTCCAGGTGCAAAGGAACTCAATCCTTGTGTGATAGGATGGCTTCCTGTAAAATTCAGAGTAGCAGAGCTAGTATAGCTGTATCCAACATTCGCATCACCAGGTATAATAGCACCTAAGTTGCTTTTAATATCGGCTGCTTTGCTATTGCGTTCATGGATATACCAACCTGTGCCTAATAAACCACCGCCGCCTTCCACCCAGGTACGCAGTGTAGAAGCCATAGCCGAAGTCCAACCCGAATTGCCGCTGCCAGATCCACCAATGATAACGACATCATAGTTGTTAAGCTCTGCCAGGGTATCAGCATCATTAGGTGTGATGAGCGTGGCACTAAAATCAAAATATGTATCGTCATTCAACTGAGTGACTGTTTGCTGCCCACCTCCTTGCCCTGTGGAGTCCACAACACCTACACGGATCGGTGCTGCTTCTGCCCAAAAAAGCAAAGAGGTAAGCAGAATAGATAAAAATAAACACTTCATAATGAATTTCTCCCAAAAAATATTTTTATGCTGGAGAACCTCAGGACATTGTTGAATTATACTGGTTTTAAAAACCATAAGAGATTATAGCATGATTCTTTTAAAATGGGATAAAAATTTAGTTTTTATTGCTTATTTTTCTTCAGTTCTTTATAATAATTTGGCAATGTCACATTAAAAAAAAGATTACAAGTCCAGCCGACTGGAGCAGATGCTATTATCATAACCCTAATCATCCGTCGCCTCTGGAATTGAGAAAATCAGATTTAACGGCTTATCTCCTTTTCCCTGGCTAATATCCAGATGAAAAATTTTTAAAGAAAGCTTTCCTTATGAACTATCGAAACCAATCTATCCTGTTTTGGGCAAAAGCATTAGGATATTTACAGAATTTTGATCCTAAAGACATGGGGGAAAACCAGTCTGTGGAAGAAGTTTTATTGAAGGGCATAAGCCAGGATCAACTGGAAAAAATACGATTTTTGTATGTGGAACAGTGTTTTTTGCAGTGGCTGGTGCAGGAGGAAAAATTGGGGCAGTCGCAATCCCAGGAATATTTGAATAAAAAGCTCACACAATGCAAAGAAGGCGGGAAAAGCCTTGTTTGGACTTGCCTGGAGTATAATCTTGCTTCTATCCATTCCTTGAAAAAACAGACTGGGCTTTTTTTAGAGCAAAAGCTTTTTAGCCACGAGGATCTTTCTCTTATCCAAAAGATTTTCGTGGGCTTTCAGCAAAGGCCAACAATAGAAGAAATGCATGTTGCCCATGCGCCCAGTATGTTTGGTGGCTATCAGATTCTGGAAGAAATTGGACGCGGCGGAATGGGCAGGGTATATAAGGCATTTCATCCTAATTTAAAAAAGACCGTAGCCATTAAGGTCATGCTCAAGTCGCAAAGCAATAAAAATCGCAAACGCTTTTTGAGCGAAGCGCAGATGATGGCAAAGCTTAACCATCCAAACATTGTGCTGGTTCATGATGTGGGAACGCATGAAGATCAGGACTATATTGTGATGGACTATATCGAAGGTGAATCCTTGGCCGATGTTTTAAAAAACAACAAGTTTTCCACTCGAAAATCTTTGGAGATGATGAAAGAAATTGCCTGTGGTATGGCATACGCGCACAGCCACGATATTATCCACAGAGATCTCAAACCCTCGAATATCATCATGGAAAAAAAGACCAATCGTCCTATCATTATGGACTTTGGTCTGGCGAAAAACCTGAAGTCGAATGATGATTTGACAAAAAGCGGAGAGATTTTGGGAACGCCTAAATATATGTCTCCTGAGCAGGTAGAAGGAAAATCTGCAAAAATAAGCTATGCTACCGATGTATATTCCTTGGGTGCTATTCTCTATGAGATGCTTACAAAGCAAGAGGTATTTTCAGGCGCGGAAACACACCAGATCATATTTAAAATCATGTATGCAGAGATTGTCCCTCCTTGTACGCACAATCCTCTTTTGTCTAAAGAAGTAGAGGCAATATGCCTCAAGGCACTAGAAAAGAAGCAAGAGAAACGATACCAGAATGCGCAAGAGTTTGCAGAGGATATAGAAAGATTTTTGAATGGAGAGGCTATTGTAGCAAGACCGCTTCGTTGGAATCAGAAGGCTTTTAGGCAGTTGTGCAAGCATAAAGTATCTTTGTCTATTTTTTTGTTTGTTCTCCTCTGTGTTGCTGCCATGGGAATTTTTTTCAGTAAGACAAAAGTTTCCTGGGAAAAAGATCTTGCCAGGAATGTTTCTTTGTGGTGGGAGAAGCTAGAAAAAGAAACAAAAGAAGACATTTCATTTCTCCAGGAACACCAGCAAATCATGGAAAAAGGAAAGTCTTTAGTCGATGATACTATTCTGGCATACAAAAGCTGGAAAAAAATAGAGGAAGAGCAGATCCGCGAAAGGCAGATTCGTCTTAAAAACCGCCCTTCTATTATCGAAGACTGGAATCAAAAGCAAAAAGGCGAAGATACTAAAAAAATAGACAAAGAAAAATACTTTTATCTCTGGATCAGCATAAGGCGGTCTTTGTTTGAAGAATGGAAAAAGCTCCAGAAAAGACGAAATCTTGTAGAAAAATACAAAGAGATGCAAGAGCAATATGAAAACCTGGCAAAAGACTTCCTGGGAAAAAAAGAAATCTACCAAAACATAGAAGAGGAAATGCTAAGGAAGATTTTACAGAACAAGCAGATGGAGACGCTTTTGGGTAAAAATGCCATCCAAAAGGAAAAGCCAGCACAATCCTTTAGTCTTGCCTTGGTGAAGTATGTGCAAAAAATTTTAGGAACTACCCTGGATTCCTTTTCTTCGCAGGAAGATGAACAGATAAGGCAATCCTGGCTTGCCAGTTGTATTCTTATTTTACATAAAGATTCTAAGAATGCTAAAGAAATACAAAATGCAGTTATAAATATTACAGGAACGCAATATCAAAGCATTTTAGAAAAAATTATGAATCAAAAAGATATAAATCGTAAAGATTTTATAGATTTGCAGGATAAGCTGGAAAGGATATGCCTGAAAAATTTTTCTTTTGCCCCTGCTTATTACCAGATTGCCCGCATTTACCATCAAAACGATGAAAAAGAAATGGCCCAAATCTATTATGAAATGGCCCTGGAAATTTCAGAAGGGCTTCAGGAATACGACAACCAGAGAGGCACGCTGGATTTTTTCAGCCGCTATTATCTTAGCAAGATATACTACGAACTATGGCATAGCTTTTTAAGGGAGCAAAGCACACAAGACAAAGAAGAAATCATCCAAAAATTTTCCTTAAAAGAGAAAGAAACAGCAAAGAAATTTTTGGAGAACCAGGCGAAACTCCAGGAAATCAAAATGGATCAGGAACAAAGATCGTATTTGAAAATGAACAAGCTTTACGACATTCTCATGAAAGAAGAAAAGGCTGTTTTGGAAAAATACAAAAAGCTTACGACAAAAGGCTATTTGAATTTTTATCTATATCCGCCTGAAGAATACCAAAAAGAGGTAGGCCCAGAACAATACCAAAAAGATTGCCAGAAATCCATAGAAATCTATTGGCATATATTGGGGATTTTGGCGGGCATCCAGGGAGAAATTTTTTCCAGCGAGGTAGCAGGATTTAAAGCGCAGATTTACCAGGATTTGATTTTGATAGGACAGGAAAAGCCCGACCGATTTGAAGAAGTCTTAAAAAATTTCAGACAGGCAGTGGTAGGCCAGAAATGGAACTATAGTGCATGGAAAGACCTTGCTAATGCGAATTTGATTTTAGGCGATTACACAAACACAAAAGACTTCTACCGCCAGGGAATGGCTATCCATCCTAAAGCAAGCTGGTATTATATGCTACACCTGATGAATGAAAAAGACCGATCCTGGGAAACCATGCAAGAGCTGGAATACCATTTGCAATTCTACGCTCATCCTGAAGAAGAAAAAGAAGACACCAACCTGTTTCTCATGAAAAAGAGCCTGCTGGGATTTTTGTATTTAAAGGAAAACAGGATGGACAAACTCCAGCAAATCTTTCCCTATCTACAAATCGCAGATCTGGATTTCAAGCAAGCACCAAGCCTAAGCGAAATGGGTAAAGCATGCCTTGCGAACTGCTTATACATTATAATTTGTTCCAAGCTAGACGAAAAAGAAAAAGCCAAAAAGGCTTTGGATGTGCTTTGGCGGATGGTAACCCAAGATACATCGGATTGGTCAAGGCTTAGAGACATCATGCTGATTAAAACTTTTCTCAACTCTTTAAAAAACTACCATGACCCTTTTGCCTGTGAGCCTTCCTTTCGCAAGATCAACCAGATGGTGGAGCATTTTTTAACACCTATTATTGAAAACAAAAAGATAGGAATATCGTATCAGATGGTAGACCATTCGAATTTTCTACTGCAAATTTATGGATTCCTGCAACAAGAGCCTGCTTTAAATGAGAAAATTGAAGGATTAGCGCGGTCTTCTATAAAAAATGCCTATGCCTTGCATTTGATGATATGCATCCTTTCTAAAATCTGGATTGATCTGGCAGAAGAAAGGATGATCCGTATGGAATATTCTTCTTCTCCGCAAATACACTATCGCCGCACCATAGCACATTACAGGCGGTACTTGCATACAAACAATAAGAAAAAAGCAAAGTCTCATCTACAAAAAGGTCTGGAAAATTTAGAAATCGCCCTGGAAGCCAATCCCTCTTTAGCTTTATACCATTATGTGAAGGCTGTTTTTTTAGCCCATTCGAACGATATTTCCGACCCTAAGATCAAAGAAGATGTTCTGTTTCATTTATCTCTTTCTCTTCAATTAGGTTGGGATAAACCAGAGTTCTTAGACAAAGAGCCTGCCTTCAACAAAGATAAAATAAAATTGAAAGAAGAAATCGATCTAAAGAATCTTGTCCCCCTGCAAAAAGAACCCTTTCCTCATATAAAACAAAGGGCAGATCTTTTAGAGAAAAAAGGCAAGGGGAAGCAGGCTATTCAACTATTGCAATGCTATGAAAAGAAAATCCAGGAAGAAAGATCCTCTAAGGAGAGCTTGTTTGTAGAAAATATGGAAAAAGAACTTCTGGAACAGGCAAAAGAAAATCTAAAAAATCCCAGAGAGATCATCAGAAAAATATCTTCTTTTCCACCAGAAAAGCATAAACAATTTCTAAACAAACTTGTGCTTTTATACCAGGAAGCAGCAAAAAAATGCGAATCAGAAAAGCAGATAAAGCAAGCACAAGAATATTTTCAAAAAGCGATTGAAATTCATCCTGAAAGCTGGGTTGCCTATCTTGAACTCGCCTTTTTCTACGAAAAACAAGGCAACCAAGAAGAATTTCAGGAGAACTGGCACAAGGCAATTTCACTTACTCCCTATACTGCAATAGATTGGAAAGAATATTGTATTGGGAATTTTTAAAGGATTTAGCATGAAATCACAAAAAAAAGAAGCTCTATTTTGGAAAACATTGCCAGATGGTCGAATCCAATGCGATCTTTGTCCTCATAGCTGTATACTTTCTGAAAACCAAAGAGGAATATGCCAGACGAGAGAAGTCTCTCAGGGAAAGCTCTATTCTCTTTACTATTCTCAGGTTGCCAGCATAGGACAGGTAGATCCCATCGAAAAAAAACCGCTATACCACTTTCGTCCAGGAAGCAAAGTCTTATCCTTTGGCAGCATTAGCTGCAATTTACAATGCGCTCATTGCCAAAACTATTCCCTATCGCAAACCTATAGCGATAGAATGATGATTTCCTTAACTGTGGATAAAATTTTAGCAATGGCAAAGCAATCCCAATGCCAGGGAATTGCCTGGACATACAACGAGCCTACCATCCATTTTGAAACCTACTACGATTGGTCTCAGGTGCTCCAAAAGCACGGATTTTTTATAGTTTGGGTTTCCAATGGCTATATCCAACCCGAACCTCTAAAAAAAATAGCTCCCTTTCTTCATGCCATCAACTTTGATGTGAAAGCCTTTACAGAAGAATTTTATACCAGATATACCAAATCAAGACTGCAACCTGTTTTAGAAAGCTGCATTCTTGCCAAAAACCTCCAGATCCCTTTGGAAATAACCTATCTTGTCATCCCCACTCTCAACGATTCCATACAAGAAATCAACGCATATCTTGATTGGGTCGAAAAAAATTTAGGCAAAGACACCCCTTTGCACTTCTCCCGTTTCCATCCTGACAACCAGTTGACCCATCTTCCTCCCACCCCAAGAGAAAAGATTCTGCAAATCGTAGAATTAGCCAAAACCAGGAAATTTCAGTATGTGTATGCAGGCAACCTTTACCCCAATCCCTATGAAGACACTTTCTGCCCTTCCTGCTCCCAAATCCTCGTAAAAAGATCAGGCTACCATGTTGGAGAAGTGAATGTAAGCAAAGAAAAAAAATGCAAATTTTGCAATAGCAGCGTCAATGTGTTGATATGATGAGTGATGAGGTTTGGGTGAAAATTTTTACAATTGTCTCCCAATAGTCACTTACGAGTGAAATCTCCTATGAAACTCCAAGCAGAAAGCAGGTTTTACTTGAAGAGATCGCTTCGTGTAAGCCTTCTTTCAGGAATCAAAAAAAACAGGTATCCCCATTTTTTTTTGTGCCAGGCTCAAGAGTCGAATAAAATTTTTTGATTTGCCACGTGGTACTATTTTTGCTTCCTTACAGAAGGCTTACACTACGCTCTTCTTATCCCTAAAGTTTCATCATGAAAAAAGTTATGCGAAGCGTAACATAGTGGGAATAAAAAAATAAAGATAAAATTATCCATTCGTGCCATTCGGTCATTCGTGAAATTCGTGATAGAATGCTTTTCAGGTTTATCCTGGTTAGGTTATATAAATTTAAAGATTTATTGAACCACAGATGAATGCGGATGAACACAGATAATTTTTAAAATCAAGAGTTATTTTATTTTTTATCCGTGTTTATCTATGTTCATCTATGGTTCTCTTTTCTTTCATTTTGGATTTAACATTGTCCAACTAACTTTTTAGTTTCTATCCACCAATCCTTGTGTCGATTGCATAGACTTTGTTTTGAGCTGTGATGAATAGGGTTTTGTAGTCTTTGCCGCCCCAGGCAAGATTGGTAGCACTTTCTGGGAGAGCGATTTCGCCTAAGAGCTTGCCATCGACATTATAAATGGCAATCCCACCAGAAAAGGCAGCATAGACATTGCCTGACTTATCCACACGAATGCCGTCACCTACGGGATTTTTTCCTTCGCGGACAGGCTGTTTGGCAAAGAGTCTGAGGTTGTCTAGCGTCCCATCTACCTGCACATCAAAACAATAGATATTGCCATCTTCTGCGTTCGTGACATAGAGCGTGCTTTCTTTAGGAGAAAAAGCAACTCCATTGGGGATCTTGAGATCACCGCAAAGCAATTCTACTGTGCCATCCTTGCGAAGTCGATAAATTCCGCGCACGGGCTGCTCTTCTTCGGCTTTTACTGGGCCATATCCAATCAAACCATAATGGGGATCAGTAAAATAGATTTCCCCTTTTTTGGAGACAGCCAAATCATTGGGGCTGTTGAGTTTTTTACCATTGTATTTATCGGCGATGACTTCCACAGATCCATCTGGCTTTGTGCGGGTTACTGTCCTATTGTGTTGGGCAGAAATAAGATTTCCCTCCAGATCCAGGGCATGACCATTGGTGAAATTAGAAGGATCACGGAATATGGCAAACCCTTTTTCAGGATGGTATTGGTAAATTTTATTCCCAGGGATATCGCTAAAGATCCACATTTCTTGCTTAGGCAGCCAGAGCGGCCCTTCTGTGAACTGGAATTGTTCGCCTAACATCTTGGGCTTTGCATTTTCTTCTATAATACTTTTCATGCCATATTCCGATTGCACTACAGAGTGCTGGCAGGAAACTATAAAAAACAAACAAAGAGACAAAAATAAAAAGCGTAGAAACATTGTTCATTCCTTAAAATACCCAGGACACTTAGCATCAGCAAAAATGTTTGTGCGTTGCCTGGCTAGTGCCTTTTGTACAAAAATCTACATTAGCATAACTTCTTTGATAACAAATCAATAAAAGTTTTAAAAGGATTTTTGGGGAAAATTTTTATAAAAATTTCCCCAAATAAAAATTTCCGACATTGCGCTTTCGAAATTTCAAGCGAATTATAAATGGAGGGCGAGGCTCCTGCCGAGCTTCTTATGCATCGAAAGAAGCTCGCCAGGAGGCTCGCTTTTCGGACAAAAAAGCGCTCGCCCGGTTACGCCCATTCCCAATTTGCCTTAGAGCCTATCCGAAAAATCCTTTTGGCTGCAAATTTCGATGCATCTCGGATAGCTTCGTCGAAAGTTACAAAATTGTCCTCAGAGTAGCTACGGCTACACTTGCGGCAATTTTGTTACTTTCTCCTCGCTCTCCGAGTGCCTCAAAATTTTCGCCTAAAATTATTTTTCGGATAGGCTCTTAAGCCTTTGGATTCCAGGGCAATTTTTCCACATGGTGTCTATTGTTTTGGGATCTATGGTTTTGGATTTATCCCAGTTTGGAAAGGTTCGGCATTGCTCTGGACGGGCATTGTATATCTGGCAGCCTGTATCACTCCAGAAAATACATTCTTGGTTATGTTTATCGCGCAGGCTATAGCGGGAAGCGACTCGTTTTATGTAATGGGCTGCAAAATAATGGAATTCTAAGGATAGCAATTGCGCTATTTTTTCCATTTCTTCTATGGTAACCCACACATACCCATCGCCCTGGCAGCATTTTCCACAGCGCAAACAAAGAAAGTCCATCATGAAGGCTTCCTTTTTTCTAACGAACCAGGCTTAAATAGATTCGTCTAAGTGCTTTCCATCCAATTACAAAAGGAACTTGCCATAAGTAGCGGATTTTGAGGATCTTTTGCATATAGACAGGGAAATGGCACATCTTTTTATACCAGGGCATAGATTGAAACTGCCTGGAATGGATATACCAGCATTTGAATAAAAAACCCAGATGCATTCTTTTTTCCGAAGTCCCTGTGTAGTAGACAATGCGCTCCATTGTTCTGGCAGGCTGTCTTTGGAATTCTTCTAGCACATCAGCGGGAATTGGCGCATGGAAAGTTTGAGATAGATACACAAGGGTGTCTCTCATGGCTAAAACTGATTCTTGTTTTCTCGATGTTTGGAGTAGCCTTTTCCAGTCTATGGGAACATCAGGCGATCTTAAAATGGTCATGGCATCCGCTACCCATCGAATGAGATTCAATTTTTCCCAGGTTGCACCATGAGTGCATACATGGAAAAGAGTGTCGGTTGGCTGCAAAATGCGAATGTTTACCTTGTCTATGGTGGCTGGAATGGATTCTTGCCAGAAGTCTTCATCGGCTGTATTTTGGGGAGAAAGCTGGAGCATACTTTGGTGTAAGTCTATTTCAAAGCCTTCCTTATTGACAAAAGGTATGCAGTGGTATAAAGAAAGATACCGTTCCAGGGTTTCATCCTTTACTTTCCAACCCAATTCAAAAAGTGTTTCGCATGCTAGGGAAATCTGGCTTTTGGGGACAAGCACATCAAAGTCGTTCATGGGCCTTAGTCCATGATCTTTATAGTAAAATAGAACGAGCGGCACGCCTTTGAGAACAAGCATGGGAATAGAGTGTGACTGAAAGGCAGACAATACTGCGTTTGTACGATGAAAAAGAAGCTGATTTCGATACCAGGTAAGACGATACACTCCTTTAAGTTTTTCCAGCAAAGGATCTTTTGAGCCTTGTTTTTGTAGATTGTGGTAAGCTAGAGGAAAAAGACGATAGGAAGCGTCTTCGATTCTGTCTATGTCTTCTCGTCTTTTCCACTCTTCCCAGGATTCTATAGCATCTTGCCCTAAATTTAAAGCAGCCTTTAATAGAAGTTCTTGAGAATCTGTAGGAAGATAGTGTATTTTCATTGCTATTTTTTTCTTTCCATTGCTTTTTTAAGCATCTTAAAATAATCGCTATACACTTTGCGTTCTAAAATACCATAGTTTGTGTCATGCAAACGCCTCATTGCTAAAAGATCTTGTAGCATACAAGATTTTAAGCCCAGGTTTTTGGCACGGTTGTACCAGTCTATGAACTCTCCTGCGCGAAGCCCTAAATCAAAAAAGCCTACTTTTAAAAAGCTTTGTTTTTTGATGAGCATCGTGCTGGCATGATACCCTTGCGTAATCGTTGCATCACAGACAAGCTTTGCTTTTGCTTCATCGGGCAGCTCAGGGCTGATAAATTGCTGTATATGTCCAAAAATTACATCTAAGGAAGGATCAGAATCCAAAGCCTGGGCTTGGAGCAAGAGTTTGTTTTCCATCCAAAGGTCATCGGAATCTAAAAAGGCTATCAATTCGCCTTGGGATGCCATGACTCCCGCGTTTCTGGCAGCACTTATGCCGCTTTGTTTTTGGTAGATATAGGTTATGCAATCACCAAAGCTTTTGGCTATCTCTGCACTTTTGTCCGTAGACCCATCGTCTATGATGATAATATTGCGGGAAATATTGCCCTTTTGATTTAAAACGCTTTGGATTGCTTGCGCAAGGTATTTTTCTCTATTGTAGACAGGGATTACAACACTCACAAGTTTTTGATCATTCATGTTTTTTGGCTCGCATCAGATTTTTTCTTTTGGTCGAGAAATTTTTTTAGAGAATGGAGTAAAATTTGCCGTGCAGGCTGGCATTCGTTGGAAGCATTGTCTTTATGAATCCTTCGATAGACAAGAACATCAGGTAAAATCGCTTTTTTGATTCCTAGTGCCTGGGCGCGAATGAACCAGTCTGAGTCTTCAGAAACTCGGTACAATGGGTTGAATGGCCCAACCTTATGGAAGGATTGTGTTAAGATTAACATGGCACTAGGTAAATAGCCAGGCTGAGGTGTTTGTATTTGCTCTTCTTTAATCCACATAGGGATTGTGGCATCTTGTTCTAAAAAATTTTTTACTGTAGCCAGGCAGCATTCTATATCAGGATTTTCTTGTAAATATTGAACCTGGATGGCAATCTTATTTTCATTCCATAAATCATCAGAGTCCAGGAAAGCAAGATAATGCCCTTTTGCCTGGGCAATGCCTGTGTTTCTTGCTCCTGCTGGCCCCTGGTTGTTTTGGTAGATATAATGTACTTGTTGGTATGATTTGGCAATCTTTGCACTTTGGTCCGTAGAACCATCATCCACTACGATCAGCTCTATAGGAGAATAGGTTTGAGAAAGAATGCTGTCTAAGGCCAGACTAAGGTATTTTTCGCGGTTATAAACAGGAACGATTACGCTGACCAAGGGTTTTTCCATATTGTGTCCATGACAGACTGCTTATCTATCATGCTCCGTTTTTAGATTTTCCTTTGGAGGGAAATTTTTGCAAAGATTTCCCTCCAAATTCCCTTCTTAAAAGTTTTAAAAGGGAAATTCTTGAACTACGCATCAGAACACGTATCTAGCCTTTTGTCCATTCTTTGAGAGAGGCTAAAACAGGACAAGAAGGAAGCTGTTTTTGCCAGAGATCGCATAGATAGGCTAAGGGTTTTTTCAACGCTGGTAATGGGTCTGCGCCTGGTGTCATAGCTGCTGCTTCTTGCTTGAGCCATTGGAGAGCTTCTTCTTTCTGTGCAAAACGTTTAGATTGGAGGCTTTCGAGAAGAGCAGGCACTGTTTTTTTCTGGAAGGCAATTTTATTGTCCAGATCTACTATATCAGGTAACAGAAGCCCTTCTTCTTCCATAGAGCATCCAATTTTAGCGAGAATTTCATTGTATACAACTCTGGCTGCTTTGTCTGCTTCGGATCTTATATGCGAAAGAAGTGCCTGTCCCTTTAGAGAAGATTTTTCGCCATGAGGCAAAAGCTGGCAATAGAATTTGAGTTTTGGTTCAGTTCCAGAAGGTCTTATGGTAATAACAAACGCATCTGTAAAGATTTGCAGTACATTGCGAGGCAATCGATCTGTTTCGCTGGCAAACGGGCCGAAATCTTTTTCATTCCAATAGTCGCTAATTTTGTTGACTTTGTAGCCACCAAAGGTTTTAGGCAGATTTTCGCGCAGGGCTTCCATGACCTTCTTTTGCTTGAGCATTCCTTGCGCACCGCTCATCATGATAGATCGGTTAACATTGTCGTATCCGCCAAGCTCTTCTAGCATCTGGATATAATAGTCCAGGATGTTTTTGCCTTGTTTATGCAGCATCTGGTATAAAGCCGCAAAGTACATGGCAGCAGGAACAGAGTCTTTGTCTTTGATGCTCGGAACTAAAAGAACGCCGTGGCTTTCTTCTGTTGCTAAAACAAGGTCATCGGGAGAGCATTGGACGTGTTTGTATTTTCCTTCTTTCGCCAGGGTTTTCAAAACATGGGCCATGTGTTTGAAGCCAACAAGGAGATCGTCCACAATCCATGATCCGCCTCGTTTTTCTACTATCTTTCCTATTATTTTTGTTGTAACGAGTGTTTCCAGAACAAGACCTTTTTTCTTGGGGCCGTTAGGGTCTAGCATGAGGAAATAGCAAAGAACAGAAGCAATCTGGTTTCCATCTAAGTGATACCAGGAACCATTTGCCAGCTTGATTTCTACGCCGATCCGATCTGCGTCAGGGTCGCTGGACAACACGATTCCAGCCTTGTTTTGATCTGCAAAATCTCTTGCTGGGCGTGTAGAATCGAAAACCTCTGGGTTGGGTGCTTTAAAGGGAATTACGGCAAAGCTTCCATCGGGTTTTTGATCTGAAGGTGTAAGGTATGGAAAACCAAGTCTTGTTAATACTTCGCCTACTGTCGTAAGACCACATCCGCACATTGGTGTATATACAATCGGGATCTTGGGGTCAGGCTTATGTACATTATTGTACAAGCGTATATAAGTCTGGATATATTTTTCATGGTATTCTGGAGCTATTTTTTGGATTTTGCCTTCGGAAAGGGCTTTTGTAAAGGGCATAGAGGCAACATGCGAAACTTTGTTCATAGCATCTGTCAGGATTTGATCATAAGGGGCTACAGGCTGGCTGCCATATTGATCGTATACTTTGATTCCATTATCGTCGGGAGGATTATGAGACGCAGAAAGGTTGACTCCTCCGACTGTTTTTAGCTCGCTAATTAAAAAAGAAAGCTCTGGAGTGCTTAAGACAGCCTGGTTGTTCTCTGGATCTGCGAAATAGGCTGTGATTCCATTTCCTGCATATATTTCACAAGCCAGCTTTGCCAGGGATCGGGAAGAAACACCGACTAAAGGATGGTCTTTTGCTAAAAAAGAATATGTTTTTGCAATATCATTGAAAACCCTGACATCATTAGCAACAACAACAGCCAGATTTTTTGCATCAGGGAAAAGCGATTTTAGATACTGGCAATGTCCCTGCACTGTCATAGCAACAGTGGTAGGGTTCATTCTGTTTGGCCCATAGCCTACTTTCCCTCGTCTGCCGCCTGTTCCAAAAGGAAGGATCTGCCAAAATGCATCAAAGATAAAATCCAGATATTTTTCTTCAAGATGCTTTGCGATTTGCTCAGGATAGGTGCAAGGTAGCCTGTCGCCGATCCATTCTCTGAGATTTTCTGCTGCCTTTTTACCAGGATTGCCATACTTTTTTTCTAAAAGCTCACACATTGTATTTAAAGCTTTAGAATCTAGCATTTTTTCTTTACCTTTCTTGAAACATGGTCTGTAAACCTGCAACTTTTGTAAAATCTTGCAGGTTTATAGCAAAAAAAGCATATAAATATTATAAAAATTAAAGCTTCATTCCATGAGGTATTTCTGTGTTTTTAGGGATTACGATAATCCCTTCTTCTACTCTGTAAAGATTTGTTTCTGTTCCGTCTTTTTTTCCTTCAGGAGAGATATAGACTCCATCGCCAATTCTGACGTTTTTGTCAATGATTGCATTTTTGATGTAGCAATTTTTTCCTATTCCTAGTGGTATTTTACCCTGCTGGGTTTCTGGCTTATCGTAATAGTCAGCCCCCATGGTAATGGAATCTTCTATTACGGTTCTTTCCCCAATGATCTGCCGCAAACCTATCAGAGAATGCAAAATCCGATGTCCTGAAACAATGCATCCATCTGAAAGGAGACATTTGTTAAAATCGCAGCAATTGATTTTAGAAGCAGGCAAGAATCTCATGTGTGTATAGATGGGAGCATTGGCATCATAAAAACTAAATTCTGGCTCAGGTTCGGCCAGCTCCAGGTTGGCCTCCCAGAAAGAACGCACTGTACCCAGATCTTTCCAATATCCATCGTAAATATAGCTATAGACATTGTATTTATTAATAGATGCAGGGATAATGTGTTTGCCAAAATCGCTTTCCAGATTGTTTTCCAATATTTCTTTTAGTATTTTTGTATTGAAAATGTAAATGCCCATACTGGCAAGATACTGCTCTCCTTTGCACATAGGAGCTATGAAATCTTTAATATCTGCAACAGGGCCAGGTTTTTCCTTAAAGGCTGTAATTCTATGATCTTGAGAAATTTTCATGATTCCCAAAGCACTTGCTTCTTCTCTATCCACGGGCTTTGTACAAATCGTAATGTCTGCGTTGCTTTTGTTGTGAAGCTCTACAACTTTCTGGAAATCCAAACGATACAACTGGTCTCCTGCGAGAATGACAGCCAATTGTGTATTTTGTTCGAGGAAATAGCGGAGGTTTTGCCGAACAGCATCCGCTGTTCCCTGATACCATAGGTCTGAGCTTGGGGTCTGCTGCGCAGCGAGAATGCGGATAAAATTATGGTGGAATACATCGAATCTATAGGTTTCTGTCACGTGGTCATGCAAAGAAACGCTGTTGAACTGTGTTAAAAGAAAAATTCTTCGTATGTGGCTGTTGATGCAGTTGCTCATAGGTATATCGACCAGACGATACTTTCCTGCAACAGGAACTGCTGGCTTGGAGCGATATTTTGTTAAAGGCTGAAGACGAGTTCCTTGCCCACCTCCTAGAATAATCCCGATTGCATCCATTTTTCTGCCTCCAAAATCAAAATAAATTGAATATACTTACTTAGCTTACGAATAAGGTACTTGGAAAATAACCATAAGAAAAATACAGAAAACCTATTTTACCTTAAGCTTTTGAGAATAGCAATTTTTTTCTTGAGAATAGCCATAGCCTGATGGTCTATACTGCATAAACAAGCTTGTTTGAGAATCGCTATTCTATATCGCTTTTGTTCACCAGAACAAATTTCCCATCGGCTGTTTTTATGCTTATTTTATCTTTAGTCTCCATGACTTTTTTGCCTGTTATGATTTGACCATTTTTTAACTTTATGGTTTGTTTTTTATCTACTTCTTTCTGCTTTTTTATAAATTCTTCCGCTTTTTTTTGCTCTACTTCTTTTTTGCCAAGGCACAGTGTGCAAAGAATATGAGAAGTCCCATTGCATCGTTTGCATTTGCATTTTCTTGTTCCCTGGCATGTAGGGCATTTCCCTCTGGGAACAAAGCGGTTGTCTACTAAATCTAAAATTTCGCCTATATGCACTTTGTGGCATTGTGTGTGGTGGGCGACTTTATTTTGATCGATGGCAATGACATTGATCCATCCATCTTTAGTTACAGGCTTTGAGCTGAACTTGTCTTCTCTAATGCATCGATCAAAGCATTCTATTAAACCGTCTTTACAAACTTTGCAAACTTCGCCCCCTTTTCCATTGCATTTAGGACATTCTTTATTTTCTTCACAGACAAGAATGCTGCCCTGGAACGCGAACAGAAAAAAAAATAAAAAAAATTTTATCATAAATTTTCCCTTTATCTAAAGATTATAGACGATTTCGCCACAAAGAATACGAAGAGAAGAGTGTAAAGGAGGTTCCACCAAAAACACGAAAGACACGAAAAGGAATGTTTGAAATTTTTTTTAAAGTGTTTTCGTGCCTTTCCTGCCTTTCATGTTTTTCGTGGACCTTAATTAAATTATGCTTAAAAAAGCATAACACATTATGAAACTTTGGGGATAATAGAAACTAAGAAGTTAGATGTTTGCCGAAAAAGCAAAGATTTTGATCACGAATAAGACGAATGGTCGAATGGCACGAATCGTTTTTATAAAAATTTCATTCGCGTAATTTGTATATTCGTCTCATTCGTGATTCATACCTTTTTGGTTTCGGCTTGTCCGAGACGAGATAGAATGAAATTATCTATTTCTTTTTATAAGCAAGAAATCCGAGTATACCTAGAAGGATGCTGAAAAGAGTAGCAGGTTCTGGGACGTTCTGGATGAGTACCAACCCTGCAAAGTAAGAAGTGGAGCTTGTGTATTGCAGTTGGTATTCATCGTAGTTTCCTGCATGTTTATAGGCATTGGTAACATTGGAATCGCTAAAGCGGAAATAATGCCTTGTTAGACCTTGGAAATTATAGCCACTCCATCCGCCCTGGTTATAGTATACGTACGTGCCACTGTAGTTTCCATTAGTGCCAAAAATAGCGTTTCCTTCTGCTGTTGTTGCCCAATGGTAGCCATCGGGAACATCATAAAGGCGGCTTGGTTCCCAAACATTAGACTGAGAAACAGCAAACCAAACTTTGGAATTATACGTACTCTGTCTGAGCCCATGGAAGCTGTCGTTTGTGTTCATCCAGCTTAAATCAGGAACAGCCTGAACCGCAAGGCAGAGGCATAAAAAAACCAAAATAAAAGTAAAGTTTTTCATAAATCCATCCTTTCAAAATTATTTGCGAATTCGGAAAAATCCTATGGCTATTGCTATACACAGCATCAAGATACTAGATGGCTCAGGGATATAAGAATTGTAAAGCTGGGAGACTTCTGTGCTGTTCAATTCACGGTTGTATACAGCAAATTCGTCAAGACTGCCCTGGAAATCGTGGGCTGTTGTGCTGTAGCCATAAGTACCCATGTAAAAATAGTCTGTTGTGGGCCAGCTTACACTGCTACTACCACGATAGTAGGATAGGTTTTGCAAGACTCCATTGATGTATAGTTTATGGGTTGATGAAGAGGGTGCGCCATTGTAGAAAACAGCACTGACGTAAACCCATGTATTGGCAAGGCCACTGCTGCTAATTCCAAAGACATCTCCCTGGTTGGAGTTGAAGCCAAAGCCGCCATCAGCAATCCATAAATCATAGTTGGAAAATCCTACAGGCATTTCCCAGTTTCCGCCGCCCCATTTCATCCAGAAGTTTACAGTGTTTGAGCCTCCTGTATTGGCATTCAAAGGGAGATAGACTTTAACATGGTCGCCGCTGCCGTCCAAAACGAGTCCGCCTGTGCTGCTATATCCAGCGGTAGATTGGATAGCGGCATTGCCCACTACGGTTGTAGAGGCATTGTTGCCAGAAAGGTCAGCGATGCTGGCATTAAAGTTGTAATATGCTAAAAGCCCATTGTTTACAGGAAGAGCATAGCATAAAGAAACCAGGAAAAGGAAACCGAAAAAAAGCATGATATTTTTGTTTGTCATGATTTTCTCCTTATGGCGAAGAGTATGGATACAAGACCCAAGCATAAAAGAGCAAGAGAATTTCCTTCTGGCACTACACCAACATTCGGATCTTCTTTAAAAGCAAGATGGCTGAAAAATAAGGATTCTACATCATTGTAGTTTGTTGTGGTTGTTTGCAGAGCAAAAGAAGTGATCGTTTCTCCTGCACCAGCATCTACACGGATGTAAGCATTTCGGCCACTGCCTCTGGAAAAACTGGAAAGATTTTCTACTCTTAGCCCACTGTCTACGCCATTGATAAAGATGGCATGCGGCCCACCAATATCATCGATTTCTGCAATTCCAATTCCAAAAGAAGAGACTGCTTTGGCAAAGGTAAAGCGGTGGATGTTGGCAACGACCATAGGATAGATATAGCCTGCGCTTCCGCCCCAGGAAGCAGAACTGGATGTACCAATCCCAGAAGTGCTAGATCCCTGGTGGGTTGTGGTGGTTACAGTAGTTCCATACCAGGAGTTGTTGACACTGGATATGGCAGTGATGGTCAGCCCAGGGATCAAGGTGCTGTCTGTAAAATCTTCAAAAATATAGCCATTGACACCTAATGCTGTGTTTGTGGCTGTTATATTGCCAGCATTGAAAACACCAGGTGCATAATGGTAAATGGTAAACGCAGGGCAAAGCTGCCCTGAAGCAAGCAAAAGAAAAAGCAAAACCAATATAGTTTTATGCATACTTCCATCCTTTCTTAGGCGTCAACCTAAGCTTAAACTGGAAATTAACCATCGTTCACTCGCAAGGCAAGGCTTACGTTTAGTTCATACGTTATAAATAGCTGAAGAGATCGCTTCGTGTAAGCCTTCTTTCAGGAATCAAAAAAACAGGGATCAAGTTTTTCTTTGTGACACGCTTAAGAGTAGAAT
>JABWCH010000413.1 GCA_013359215.1 Candidatus Brocadiia bacterium
CTATTGAAAAATAAATATATAAAAGTTTTTAAAGGGGGTTTGGGGGAAAATTTTTACAAAAATTTTCCCCCAAATAAAAATCTCTTTGCGTAACTCCTAGCTCACGCCTCACGCCTTGCTTATCCTGATTTCCAAAATTCACTAAAAAAATGAGCGAACCATGAGTCCTTAGTTTAACATTGTCAAATTAGTATTCAAGACTTCATGAGCTGCTCGGAATGTTTGTACATGAAGAGGCACAAGTTTCGTTTCCAATGGGCTTTGATAGCCTCCTGCCAGTACAAAAAAAGAAGGAATTTTGCTCCTTTTGATAAATTCAAATACCATTCTGTCTCTTTGAAACATCTGCTCGGAAGTCATTCCGAGACTATTGAGGGGATCGTCTATATGAGGATCTGCACCTGCCTGATAGATCAAGAGTTCGATTCCCCAACTTTGAATCTGGAGAAATCCTTCTTCTAATGATTCCAGATACAGTTTGAAATTGTTGGTAATGGCAGGAAGCTCTCTATTGATACTCCTGGGGTATTCAGGAGCACCAAAGGAAGTTCCATGAATCGTAAAATTGTAGAGATTTTCGAAACGGTTCGTAAAATCTGCGGTTCCATTTCCTTGATGTTCGTCGCAATCTAAAACACCTACCTTGATTTTGGGATACTGTTTGGCGACCAGCGCGATTCCATTGAAAGTACAAAAGCCACCGCCAGAACTGTATCCTGCGTGATGAAAGCCCTGTCCAATATTGGCGGCAAAGCCTTCTTTCCTTGCTATTTCTGCTGCTCGGATCTGGCCAGCATTGATGGCGAGAACTCCATTTCTTATTTCGGGTGTCCATGCCCATCCCTGAGAACAGGCCATCCTTCCTTCTCCAGTGCAAAACTGTTTTACATAATCAGGATCGTGCAATTGAGCCAAAATCTCAGGATCGATGCTTCCTGGATCTATAAGCTCTGCATATCCCAGACGCTGGACTTCGGCAGCGACTAAGGGCAATTTTTTCATACTGGCTGTAGGTGTTGGAGCATAGTAAGTTGCAGAAAAACAAGCTTTGATTTTTTTCATGGGATTTTCTCCTGATTCTTGTCTTTATATTCATTTGGATATTATGACCATGAGTTACATCATGGATAAATTTTAAAGAAATATCATTAAAATTTATAATTTATGAAAAAATCATACAATCTTCTGGTTTCCTGAGCATGCAACACAAAAAGAATCAAAAAGATATATCGTTTCCTATATAGATTATTGTAGGATAAACTGGTATAAAGACTAAAACGTATTTATTGCTATCTTTGACTTCGGGAAAATTTTTTTCTACGTTTTTTACCAGACATTTTATGGAAAGATTTGAGAAAAATATCGGGAAAATTTTTTTCTACGTTTTTTACCAGACATTTTATGGAAAGATTTGAGAAAAATATCAGAAACATTTTTTACGCTATTTTTTTATAAAAAATTAAATTTTTTATAATATTTTTTACAAATCGTTCCATAAATAATATAATAATGGCAAGCAGGAAATTCAATGAAAAAAGCAAAGCATGTTTTCTGCGAGCTATCAGCTAGCATAGAAAAAATTAGAAACATTATAGAAGGAAACAATGGAGTGTAGTTCAAAAGAATATAAACATAGAGTGCTATTGAAAACGATAAACAACGCCCTGGCATTTGACAGTGAATTGTTTTTTAGCATTTATTCAGACATAGAAAGTCGAGTAGTTGGGTTCGATACAGGGCAAAGCAAATCTCCTGTTTTTTTACGCAACCATTTTTTCAGGGATTGGGTGCGTCTAATATCGTTTTTTCAATGACAGCAGTCAGAAAAAAATTTTTGACAGGATTAACAGTATGGATAAAAAAAACAAAAAAATTTAATAATGTAAATCCTGTCTAATTTTTCCCTCTTTATGTCAAACTTTGAAATTCCTATACATAAATATATATTTTATAATAACTTGTAAAATTTTGAAAACTCATTCTAAAGTTACCAAACGGGACGTACTATTTACTTTTCCGTTAAAGAAGGAGTCCATTCATGAGAGGAAAGTATTTCTTTTGTTTTTTTTTTATGTTTTTTTGTAGTGTTTTTTCCCTTTTGAAGATAAAGGCTCAAGACGTGACCTATGGTCTGCCGCAGGAAATCTGGCAAAATTGCAGATACAACCACAACGGAGAATGGCTGCTGGACATGGCATCGGAGAGATGGTGCAATCTGAGCGTATCAGATCAGCAGAGTTATGCAAAAGCTTACCAGGAAGGGTATGCCAGGGCAAAGGGTCTGGATCTGGAGAAGATAATAAACAAGAGCGGAGCGATGTTCGAATTCAGGTTGATCCCGCCTGGAAGGTTCTGGAGAGGGTCGCCTGAAGAAGAAGTAGGGAGAAATGATAGAGAAAAGAGACACAAAGTTGTAATAAGCAATGCATACTATATACAAAAGACAGAGATAACACAAATACAATGGAGATCAATAACAGGGGAAAGCCCGTTTAGCAGGCAAATTAAGATGGAAGAAAACGACAGCCATGCAGCAGCATATATCTCCTGGGACAATATAAAAGGAAAGATGCTGACGAAGATGGGAGAAGAATATAGGCTGCCGACAGAAGCACAATGGGAATATGCATGCAGAGGAGGGACAACAGGAAGATACTATTGGGGCGAGTCGGAAAGCGAAATAGGGCAGTATGCGAATAGTGATTGGGGAAACAATAGCTTTAAATACATAGCTCCAGTGATGAGCTTTAAGCCAAATGCATTCGGCTTATACGATATGATTGGAAATGTATGGGAATGGTGTGAGGATATGTTTCAAAACTATACAGGAGAGGATCTGGTGGACCCTTGTAACATAAGTGGATCTAAACGGGTCTTCCGTGGTGGCAGTTGTTACCCCTTTGGGATCAGATGGCTGCGCTCGGCTTGCAGAGGATGGGATGACTCGTCCCTTAGGAACGACAGAACTGGTGCCCGTTTACTTTTGAGGCTATGAACACTGTCAATGACTAAAATTTTTTAAAAATCGAAAAAGTTCACTTACAAGCTGCGGAATACAGGAATATCATTAAAATTTATAATTTATGAAAAAATCATACAATCTTCTGGTTTCCTGAGCATACAATCCAAAACAAAAAGAATCAAATTTTTTTACGCAACCATTTTTTCAGGGAAAGGTGATTTTTATGTATTCTAAATTTATGCAGTATTTATTTTTTAGTATGTTTCTATTTGGTGGATTTTTTACAGTACACGGTCAAGAAAAGAATATTACTGATCTCATCCAGGCTATCAAGGATCAAGATTTGGATGTTCAAGAGAATACTGTTCAATCTTTAGTTAAGATAGGCAAAGAAGCAGTTCCTGCTCTTATCCTTAGTCTCAAAGATCAAAATGATAATGTTCGACTGCGTGTGACTGAGGCTTTGGGAAAGATAGGCAAAGAAGCAGTGCCTGCTCTTGTCCTTGCTCTCCAAGAGCAAGATATTCGAACATCTGCGGCTAAGGCTTTAGGAGAGATAGGGCCTGAAGCAAAGGACGCAGTGCCTGCTCTTATCCTTGCACTTAAGGATGAAGCTAATTATTTTCGAAGATCTGCGACTGAGGCTTTGGGAAAGATAGGCAAAGAAGCAGTTCCTGCTCTTATCCTCGCTCTTAAGGATAAAGATAAGTATTTTCTATGGAATGTGCCTGAGGCTTTGGGAAAGATAGGCAAAGAAGCAGTTCCTGCTCTCATCCAGGCTCTCAAGGATCAAAATGCAACTCTTCGAACGAATTCGGCTTATGCTTTGGGAAAGATAGGTACAGAGGCAAAGGAAGCAGTGCCTGCTCTCATCCTCGCTCTTAAGGATCAAGATCAGACTGTTCGAAGGTATGCGATTCATGCTTTAGGAAAGATAGGTACAGAAGCGAAGGAAGCAGTGCCTGCTCTTATCCTCGCTCTCGAGAATAAAAGTTCGAGTATTCGAGGCGGTGCGGCTGATGCTTTGGGAAAGATAGGGCCAGAAGCAAAGAAAGCAGTGCCTGCTCTTATCCTTACTCTTGATAATAAAAATCCAAGTGTTCGAGCTGCTGCGGCTGATGCTTTGGGCCAGATAGGGCCAGAAGCAAAGCAAGCAGTGCCTGCTCTCATCTTCGTACTTAAGGATCAAGATCAGACTGTTCGAGGGAAAGCGGCTGATGCTTTAGAAAAAATAAAAAAGAATGTGTTAA
>JABWCH010000414.1 GCA_013359215.1 Candidatus Brocadiia bacterium
TGGCAACAAGAACCGCCTCAGAGCGCAGGACATTCATAGAATCGTGGATGTGTTCAACAAGCAAACACAAATCCCTCGATATTCCCGCATGGTGAGCCTCTCGGAGATCGAGAAGAACGATTTCAACCTCAATATTCCTCGCTACATTGACAGCCAGGAAACAGAGGATATACAAGACATTGCCGCTCATTTGCAAGGGGATATTCCTCAAGAAGATATAGAAAGCCTGGAAAACTATTTTTGCGTTTACCCCACGCTGAAAACCATGCTCTTTGGCAAAAGCAAACGCGAGAGATACAGCACGCTCCTTATCCCCCAGGAGCAGATCAAGGAAACGATTTTTTCGCATCCAGAATTTCAGGAATACGCCAGAACCATGGAAAGCACCTTCTCTCTGTGGAAAGAAAGAACCGTGCTTCTTCTGAAAAATCTCTCGATGGGCTGTAAGCCAAAGGAGCTGATCCACAAAATATCCGAGGATATCCTGAGTGCGTTTGGCAAAACCAGCCTCCTGGATCAATACGATATTTACCAGCACCTGATGACCTATTGGAGCGAAACCATGCAGGACGATGTGTATGCAGTCGCTTCTCTTGGCTGGAAAGCAGAGCTAGAGCCCATAGAGGGGAAAAAAAGCGAATGGGAATGCGATTTGCTCCCGAAACGCTTTCTCGTCCATCGCTACTTTTCTGCGGAAAAAAAGGCAGTCGAAGAGCTGGAAACAAAGCGGGACAGTATAAGCCAGGAACTGGACGAACTCATCGAAGAGCATAGCGGCGAAGAGGGCTATTTTTCCTCTCTGGATAAATTCAACAAAGCCACGGCAAGCAAAAGGCTCAAAGAAATCCAGGGAAACTCTGAAGATGCCCCTGAGCAAAAAGCTCTGGAATCCTATTTAAAGCTATCGGACAGGCTATCCGAAACCAATAAGAGAATCAAAATCATGGAAAAATCGCTGGAAAACAAAGTCCTTGCCCAATACAAAAACCTTACGGAAGCGGAAATCAAAGACCTGGTAGTGGATGACAAATGGATGACAGCCCTTTACGATGCCATAAAAGGCGAAATGGATCGCATATCCCAGAAACTTACGCAACGCATCAAAGAGCTTGCTGAACGGTATGCAGTGACCCTGCCAGAGATGGAAAGAAAGGGGAAAGAATTGGAGGAGAAGGTAGAAGGGCATCTGAGAAAAATGGGATTCTTGTGGTAAATTATAAATGGTGAATGATGAATTATAAATTATGGGATTCTTATGGCAAAAGATAGTACAATAAAAAAAGGGTATAAACAGACGGAGATTGGGATTATCCCAGAGGATTGGGAAGTAAAAAAATTAGGGGATTGTTGTAATTTTAAAGTAGGGAATTTAAATTCTGACCAAGCAGTTTATGGAGGAGACTATCCATTTTTTACATGTTCCCAAGAAACATTTCAAATTGATAGATATTCATTTGATTGTGAAGCCCTAATTTTAGCTGGTAATAATGCTAGTGGCATTTATTCTTTGAAATATTATAAAGGTAAATTTGATGTTTATCAAAGAACTTATGTAATTACTATTAAAAATGTTGGCTTAATAAATTATTTTTACTTGCAAAATGTATTACAAACTCAATTAGATATTTTAAAAAAAGATTCGTTTGGAACTTCTACTAAATTTTTGACATTGACAATGCTTTTGAATCTAGAAATTCCCTTTATTTCTTTTACTGAGCAAACCGCCATCGCTGAGCTGCTGTCTGATACGGATGCCTTGACAAAAAACCTGGAAAAACAGATTGCCAAAAAGAAAGCCATCAAACAAGGCACGATGCAACAGCTTCTCACTGGTAAAAAAAGATTGCCTGGGTTTAGCGGAGAATGGGAAGTAAAAAAATTGGGGGAGATTTTTCAATTTTTGAGTACTGCCAACAATCCGCGTGCTGATCTAAGCATTTCAGGGGATATAGGATATATTCATTATGGAGATATTCATACAAACACATCAGTATTCTTGAATTGTGATCAAAGTAATTTGCCAACTATAGAAGAAAATAGAATCACAGGAATCCCTTTAGTTGAAGAAGGCGATCTGGTAATGGCTGATGCTTCTGAGGATTATGCTGGTATTGGAAAATGTATGGAGATTCAGAATGTAAAGGGAAAAAAAATCATTGCTGGACTCCATACATTCTTACTTCGAGGCAATCCTGGTCTTCTTGCCAGTGGCTTTAAAGGTTATTTGCAATTTATACCAGAGATCAAAGCTTCTTTAGTCCGATTTGCAACAGGCATTTCTGTTTATGGCGTTTCTAAGAGTAATGTAAAAAGCATTGAAGCCCGAATTCCTGCTATACAAGAACAAACCGCCATCGCTGAAATTCTGTCTGACATGGATAGCGAGATCGAAGTTTTAGAACAAAAGTGTGCCAAATACAAACAGATCAAACAAGGTATGATGCATCAATTGCTTACAGGAAAGATCAGACTTGTATAACAAAGGAGGTATTTATAAAATTGAACAATAAAATTGAACTTTTTCTCGAATCGCTATATACTCAAAAAGATAGTTTATGTGAGGCAATATGAAAAAATTAAAAATTTATCTCGATACTTCTATTATTAATTTTCTCTTTGCAGAGGATGCTCCAGAAAAGCAAGAAGTGACTATTGATTTTTTTGAAGGATGCGTAAAAAAAAGACTTTATGATATTTTTATTTCACCAATTGTTATTGATGAAATAAACAAGACTTCTGATGAAAATCAAAAATCAAAACTTCTTGAAACTATTTCATCATATCAGTTAGCAATATTAGATATTGAATCAGAAAAAACAGAAATTGTAAGGCTTTCTCAAATCTATATTGAAAAAAAAATCATCCCACAACGAAAATTAGAAGATGCTTTACATATTGCAATAACAACAGTTTATGAAATGGATATTCTATTAAGCTGGAATTATCGGCATTTAGCTAATGTCAATAAAGAGAGAAAAATTCTTATTGAAAATTTTCAAGAAGGCTATATAAAACCTTTTCGTCTTATTACCCCTATGGAGGTAGCTTATGAATAACATAAAAGAATCAAAATCATTATTAGATGTATATGAGTGGAAAGAATCTGCATATCAAGAAGTAGCAAACTTACCACTGGATGAGGCATTGGAAAAACGCATTGAGGATTCAATGAAGATGGCAAAGAAGCTGGGATTTTCCATTAAAAAGAGTATGGAATTTGTTTATATATAATTCCTGCTTTACAAAGCAAGATCATCATGAACCAAAATAATTCACCATTCACAATTCATCATTCCCCATTCTACTCCGTCGGCCAGAAAGAAAGAGAAACGCAAGATCGTGTGGTTGCGTTGTTTTGTTCTGAGCTTGGGTATGAGTATCTGGGGGATTGGGAAGATCGGCAGGGTAATAGCAATATCGAAGAGGCTCTCTTACGTAAATATCTGGCTGGCAAAGGCTACAGCGATGCTTTGATCGCTCGTAGTCTGGACCAGCTTCGCACTACGGCGAACAACTTTCAGGAAAGCCTGTACACGAACAATAAGAACGTGTATGGGCTGCTTCGCTATGGAATCAAGGTGAAAGAAGAGGCGGGGAAAAACAGCCAGACTGTGGAGCTTGTGGACTGGAAGCATCCTGAGAAGAACCAGTTTGGGATTGCCCAGGAGGTAACGATATGGGGAAACAGGGAGAAACGGCCTGATATTGTTCTGTATGTGAATGGAATCGCTTTGGGCGTGCTGGAACTCAAGCGCAGCACGGTGTCTCTGGGAGATGGAATCAGGCAGAGCATTGCAAACCAGCAGAAAGAATTCATCCAGGCGTTTTTTGCGACGATCCAGTTGGTGCTGGCGGGCAATGATACAGAAGGACTCCGCTATGGGACGATAGGGACGCCAGAAAAGTATTTCCTGAAATGGAAAGAGGGGGAAGAAAATCGGAATTTGCTGGACAAATACCTGCTCAGGCTGTGTGAAAAGAAAAGGTTTCTGGAAATCCTGCATGATTTTGTGCTGTTCGATGGAGGAATCAAGAAACTGCCACGGCATCATCAATACTTTGGGGTCAAGGCGGCGCAGGAAAGCATCCGCAAGCGTGAAGGCGGGATTATCTGGCATACGCAAGGCAGTGGCAAAAGCCTGGTGATGGTGTGGCTGGCAAAATGGGTACTGGAAAACAACCCTCATGCCAGGGTG
>JABWCH010000415.1 GCA_013359215.1 Candidatus Brocadiia bacterium
CTGGATACAGGATTAGCGTAGAGCTACAAACTGGAAGTTCGTTTATAGGTACTACTTGTATCCTTGTGTCGCGTCCATACTCGACTAGCAAGTAGGGTTCACAACTGATAAATATTTTATTGACAGACAAGGACGAATAAGGTAAAATATAAATAGATTAAAACGCTTATTGACTTAGCTCCTAATTTTATAAAATCACGAATGAAACGAATAACACAAATGACACGAATAGGATGATCTATTCGTGCTATTCGTCCATTCGCAAAATTCGTGATAAAATACTTTTCTGATATATCCAGATTAGGAGCTAAATCCATAAGCATTTAGATTAAATAGATTTCATCTAAAAAATAATTTCAATAGAAAATTAGTAGAAAAATTTATTCTTTGACCAAAGGATAAGGATATCGAATGAAGCTAAGTGAATGGGCAAAACAAGTAGGAGTAAGTTATAAAACAGCATGGAGGTGGTTTCAAGCTGGAAAGATGCCTGTAGCGGTGGAACAAATGGCGACAGGGACAATTATAGTAAAAGAACCCAAAATGGAAAATAAAGGAACAGTGGGTATCTATGCCAGAGTATCTTCCCATGACCAAAAAGAGGATTTGGATCGCCAGGTTGCCCGTTTAGTTAGCTTTGCAAATGAAAAAGGATGGTCAGTAAGATGGAGTGTAACGGAAATTGGGTCTGGTCTGAATGGTAAGCGTCCAAAATTTTTGAAATTATTAGAGGATAAGGATATACAGATAATTTTAGTAGAGCATAGGGATCGCCTGATGAGATTTGGCAGTGAGTATGTGGAAGCTGCTTTAGCAAGTCAGGGTCGCCAAATTGTAATCATGGACGGCACGGAAGTAAAAGATGATTTAGTGGCAGACATGATAAGTGTACTGACATCTTTCTGCGCTCGTCTATATGGAAAGCGATCTGCGAAAAACAAAGCGAAAAGAGCAGTAGAGATAATTTTGAAGGATAGCGAGAAATAAATGCAATTTACTACCCAGATGAAAATTGATAGCTGCCATAAAGAATTCTTAGAAGCAAGTACCCAATATACAGGCACGCTAAGAGCTAGACTGCTCACATCGCTCTTGAAAAAGGAATCTGGGACAGAATTGAAAAAGAAATATATAGCGGAATATGGAGTAACAGCAAGGCAATTCAACTCTTTGATTTCAGAAGTGAGAGGGATCATCAGTTCAGCAGAGGAGCTTCGCAAGAGGAATATAGAAGAAGCCAAAATCCGAATAGCTTCCTGTAAAAAAAGAATTAAAACCTTAGAAAAAAAACTAAAGGATTGTTCTCCTGCATGTGGTATCAATGGGAACAGATCGCCCCGTAAGAGTGTAAAATTTGCCATCCACCAAAAGAAACGAAGGCAAGGCATATTGGAAGCAAGGTTAAAAAAGCTTCAAACAAAAGTAAGTATTTGTTTGGGTGGAAAGAAGTTATTTAAAGCTCAATATAACCTGGAAGCCAATGGCTATGAGTCACACCAGGAATGGTTGGAAGATTTCCGACGCAAAAGAAACAATCGCGTTTTTTATATAGGTTCTAAAGATGAAAGCTTTGGCAACCAAAATTGTCAGCTCATCGGAAACAAGCTCTTGATTCGAGTTTTACCGCATTTACAAGCTGGATATGGTGATTGCTATACAATAGCCAATATTTCGTTTGCCTATGGGAAAGAAGAGGTTACTCAAGCGATAGCTAAAAAGCAAGCTATCAATTATCGTCTAATCTACAAAAAGAAAAACTGGTATCTTCAACTGACAACGCAAAGAGAAGATGCTCCTCAAATAACCCGCAAGGAATTAGGGGTCATTGGGGTAGACCTCAATCCTTCGCACCTCTCCTGGGCAGAAGTGAATCGGCATGGCAATCTCATTGCTTTTGGCAATATTCCTACTCCCTTACAAGACCGTCGCTCTGATCAAGTCAAAGCAACTTTAGGCGATGCTATAAAAGAAATTGTGGAATATGCTAAAAAAGTACAAAAACCTATCGTTGTCGAAGAGCTCGATTTTTCCAAGAAAAAAGCCAGGCTAAGAGAATACTCTGTCCGTTATCGCCGGATGCTTTCCTATTTTGCTTACTCTCTCTTCTTTTTGATGCTCATCAGCAAAGCTCTCAGAGCAGGTGTCCAAGTCATCACTACCAATCCTGCTTATTCTTCTCTTATCGGCAAATTTAAATTTATGTCCATGTATGGGTTATGTACCCATTTAGCCGCTAGTCTTGTTTTAGCTCGTAGAGCTTTTGGCTTTTCCGAACGTCTTCCAGCCAAATACGCCCTGGGTTTAGCAGAGCATAAATACAGGCACGTGTGGAGCTTCTGGAGGGCGTTTTCCAAAGCTGTCTCTAACAGGGAGCCTCGGGTTGGGCTTGTCTCTCGGCAGCCTGGAGCTAATCCCTCCTCGCTGTCCTCTACCCCTGGTCTTACGTGCGATTCGTAGGCAGTAATCGGTTGTAACACTGTTCGACAACCGTGTATGGAATAAATGTCCATGACTTTAGGAACGGTAATGTTTTAATAAGACTTACGAAAAGAAATTTTTATTTTGGGGGAAAATTTTTGTAAAAATTTTCCCCCAAACCCCCTTTAAAAATTTTTATATATTTATTTTACAAGCTACTTTACAGCAGTTCTCAATTGCATACAAAAAACACCTATAAAATAATCCACAGATTACTCAGATTACTTAGATAAAGGTTTCGAAAATCTGTGTAATCTGCGTAATCTGTGGATAAATTTCTTTGAATCCGATGTATATACTATGTATGTAACGCGAGCGAAAAGTACTGTATTACCAAAAAAATACCTCAACAAGACCTTCCAAACCATAAGATTTTTTGATTTTAATCTGATAGTATTCTTCTTTAAAATTTTTCAAAACAAAAAAAGCTTGGAAAAAATTTCTTCTAGGCTTAGAGTTTGCATTGCGCCACCATAGTGAGGCTTCTTTCAGAAGGGAGGCCAGCTTTTGTTTTTCCGCTACAAGCTGCATCAAAGGATGGAGTTTGGTTTCCAGGAGAGCCAGGTCTTTTTTTAGACTTTGTAAATCTTGATCTAAGGTTACCAGGCTGCTTTTGGCCTTAGAATGTTGCATTTCCCATTCATATATCTGGTTGGGAAGCTTTTCCATTTGTTTGCTGTTTTCCTGAAGTTTTTCCTGGAGGGATTTTCTTTCTCTTTCCAATGAAAGCAGCCTGCTAGAATATTCTGATCTTTCCATTTCTGCAATTCTAAGCTGTTTTTCCAAACGCTCTCTGCGGATAGGGTCTTTCTCCACAGCTAAAAGTCTTTGCAAATTAAGAATTTTGATGCTTAATTCTTCTAGCTTTGTCTGGTACATGAGCCATTTCGATTTTTTTTCTTCTATTTGCAGACTAAGTTGGTCGTTTTCCTTTTGGCATTCTTCTAATCTTTTTTTTCCTTGTTTGGTTTTTAATCCAAATTCCTGTTCTGCTTTCAAGGCTTCTTCCTGTTGCTTTTTCAAGGATTTCTGCTTATCTTCTTTTTCTAGCTTTTCTCCAATTTCTTGAGATAGTTCGGATTCTTTATGGGAAATTTTTGATTCCAGGTCTGCCTGCTTTTGTTTATCTAAAGCATCAAATAAAGAGTCTCTTTTATCATAAAGCCAGGAAGGATAAAAAAAACTATAGTTGGGTTTTTTCTGATAGGACATTCTGATTGCATGGATTTTGTCTTCTTGTGTGGCTGTGGGCGCGAACTTTTGCAGAAAAAAATCTATGCTCTGCATTTTGGGAAAGAAGGCTTGGAATGCAGCATCCAAAGTATGTTCGCGTGAGGCTTGTTCTGAAAGTATTTGGAATTGGAAATAGTATTCTGTGATAGCTTTTTCTATTTCTTGGGCATGTATGCTTATCAAAACAAGAAACAAAATAAAAAATCTCATAAAACCTCCTTATCCTTTGTCTCCAGGGACGTTGCCCCATAGCTGTCAATTTAAGATATAAGAGAGCTATTTATAAACTTAAACCTAAACCTCAACCAAGTTTGCGTTTAAGTTTAAGTTTAAGTTTAGGTTTTGCACATACGTGTTAAGTTATAAGTATCTTTAAAAAAAATAGCTTGTATTAACTCAAAAAACAAGCGAGTTTTATCTGAAGCGATCGCTTCGTGTAAGCCTTCTTTCAGGAATCAAAAAAACAGGTATCCC
>JABWCH010000416.1 GCA_013359215.1 Candidatus Brocadiia bacterium
TGGCAACAAGAACCGCCTCAGAGCGCAGGACATTCATAGAATCGTGGATGTGTTCAACAAGCAAACACAAATCCCTCGATATTCCCGCATGGTGAGCCTTTCGGAGATCGAGAAGAACGATTTCAACCTCAATATCCCTCGCTACATTGACAGCCAGGAAACAGAGGATATACAAGACATTGCCGCTCATTTGCAAGGGGATATTCCTCAAGAGGATATAGAAAGCCTGGAAAACTATTTTTGCGTTTACCCTACGCTGAAAAGCATGCTCTTTGGGAAAAGCAAACGCGAGGGATACAGCACGCTTCTGATCCCCCAGGAACAGACCAAGGAAACGATTTTTTCGCATCCAGAGTTCCAGAAATACGCCAGAACCATGGAAAGCACCTTCTCTCTATGGAAGGAAAAAACCGTGCTTCTCCTGAAAAATCTCACGATGGGCTGTAAGCCAAAGGAGCTTATCCATAAAATATCCGAGGATATCCTGAGTGCGTTTGGCAAAACCAGCCTGCTGGATAAATATGATATTTACCAGCACCTGATGACCTATTGGAGCGAAACCATGCAGGACGATGTGTATATAGTCGCTTCTCTTGGCTGGAAAGCAGAACTAGAACCCATAGAAGGAAAAAAAGGCGAATGGGAATGCGATTTATTGCCGAAACGCTTTCTCGTCCATCGCTACTTTTCTGTTGAAAAACAGGCAATCGAAGAGATGGAAACAAAGCGGGACAGCATAAGCCAGGAACTGGACGAACTCATCGAAGAGCATAGCGGTGAAGAGGGCTATTTCGCCTCTCTGGATAAACTCAACAAAGCCACGGTAAGCAAAAGGCTCAAAGAAATCCAGGGAAACCCCGAAGATGCCCCTGAACAAAAAGCCCTGGAATCCTATTTAAAGCTATCGGACAGGCTATCCGAAGCCAATAAGAAAATCAAAGCTATGGAAAAATCGCTGGACACCCAAGTTCTTGCCCAATACAAAAATCTTACGGAAGCGCAAATCAAAGACCTGGTAGTGGATGACAAATGGATGACAGCCCTTTACGATGCAATAAAAGGCGAAATGGATCGCATATCCCAGAAACTCACGCAACGCATTAAAGAGCTTGCTGAACGCTATGCTGTAACATTGCCAGAGTGGGAGAGGAAGGGAAAGGAATTGGAGGAAAAAGTAGAAAAGCATCTTAAAAAAATGGGATTCTTATGGTAAAAGAAAATACAATAAAAAAAGGCTATAAACAGACGGAGATTGGGATTATCCCGGAGGATTGGGAAGTAAAAACTTCTGTTGATCTTTGTATTAAAATTCAAGATGGCACCCATTTTTCTCCCAAATTAGGTGGCAACGATTATCTTTATATTACATCTAAGAATATTGGTCATGGTTATTTGGATATATCTAATGCTGAAAGAATAGATACCTCTCAGCATAGAAAAATATACGCCCGTTGTGATGTTAAAAACGGAGATATGCTTTTAACTAAGGATGGCGCAAATACTGGCAATGCTGCTATTAATTATCTAAGAGAAGAGTTTAGTCTTCTTTCTAGTGTTGCATTTCTTAGATTTAGCTATAAACACTATGATTCAAGATTTTTTCTACAATTTATTTTATCCAATATAGGCTTGTTGCGTATTAAAGAATTAATGAGTGGCAATGCAATAACCCGTCTTACTCTTGAAAAAATTAAAGGGTTTTATTTTCCAGTCCCTCCTACTCTTTCTGAGCAAACTGCCATCGCTGAGGTTCTTTCTGATACGGATGCCTTGATAGAAAACCTGGAAAACCAGATTGCCAAAAAGAAAGCTATCAAACAAGGCACGATGCAACAGCTTCTCACTGGCCAAAAAAGATTGCCTGGGTTTGGAAAAAAACAGGGATATAAACAGACTGAGATTGGAGTGATTCCAGAGGATTGGGATTGTTTGAAAATAACAGAGGTAATTATTCCTTCAAGAGGCTCTATCAAAATTGGTCCTTTTGGAAGCGCTTTAAAAAAAGAATATTTGATAGATAATGGTTTTAAAGTTTATGGTCAAGAGAATATTTATAGAAAAGATATGTCAATTGGTGATCGTTTTATAACTTCTGCTTATTTTAGAGAACTTAAATCTTGTGAGATTGTTTCTGGAGACTTCTTGATCTCCATGATGGGGACAGTTGGTCAATGTATGCTTGTACCAGAACGAATTGCGCCCGGAATTATGGATAGTCATTTATTAAGAATTAAATTTGATACTTCAAAAATTAATCCTTATTTTATAACCCATCTATTTGAAACGAAAATAATTTCTAATCAAATTAAACAACTTTCCGTAGGTGGAATAATGGAAGGATTGAGTTCAAAAATTATTAAAAGCATTTTTATTCCAGTACCACGAACTAAATCCGAACAAACCGCCATCGCCACCGTTCTTTCTGATATGGATAGCGAGATCGAAGTTTTAGAACAAAAGTGTGCCAAATATAAACAGATCAAACAAGGTATGATGCATCAATTGCTTACAGGAAAGATCCGATTGGTGAATAAATAAGAGGAAAAGAATAGTATGCCATTAGATCGAATAGAAGTAGAAGGATTTAAGACGATTAAAGAGCTAAGCCTTGATTTGCAATCCCTGAATGTACTGGTGGGGGCCAATGCTACAGGGAAGAGCAATTTTATCAGTCTTTTTAGATTGCTCAACCAAATGGTAGAGCGCAATTTCCAGCTTTTTGTTAGGCAAATGGGGGGAGCGCATACGCTTCTTTACTACGGCATCAAAAATACAGACAGGATTCGGATACACCTTGTTTTTGGAACAAAGGAATATGAATGCACTTGGATACCCACCGTTGAAGATGATCTGATTTTTGAATACGAGGCCATACAATCCAAAGAAAATGGCATACTGAAACTGAACGCCAATAAAGAAACCGAATTAAACAAGAGTGCTGACAGAAAAGATAACGTTGCATCCTATATTTTAAAGAGCCTTCAGGATGGGAAGGTCTATCACTTTCACGATACCAGCGATACTGCTCTGGTAAAGAGAATGGGAGATATTCACGATAACCGATGCCTGAAAAGCGATGCCAGTAACTTGGCAGCGTATCTTTATCGCCTTCAGCAGCACTATCCTGAACACTACCAGTCTATCAGGGAAGTTGTCTGCCAGGTAATGCCTTTTTTCGATGATTTTGTATTGAGACCCCTAGCAGAAAACGAGAATAAGATTCGCCTGGAATGGAAAGAGCAAGAATCCGACTATCCTTTTCTAGCCCATCAACTCTCCGATGGTACGCTAAGATTCATTTGCCTTGCCACACTTTTATTACAGCCTCATTTGCCTTCTTTTATCTTAATGGATGAACCAGAATTAGGTTTACATCCTTATGCCATCAATGTTCTGGCTTCTCTTTTGCGAAGCGTGGCACAAAGAACCCAGGTTATACTATCCACGCAATCTGTATCTCTGCTCAACCAGTTGAGTCCAGAAAATGTTCTGATCGTGGAACGAAAAAACAAGGCAACCGTCATAAAAAGGCTCGATCCTGAAGAACTCTCTACCTGGCTTGAAGAATATACTCTAGGAGAGCTATGGGAAAAGAATGTACTTGGTGGGAGGCCATCCCGATGAGCTATGTCCGTGTAAATATCATAGTAGAAGGGCAGACAGAAGAAACCTTCATGAGAGATGTTCTCGCACCTGAACTCGCTGATTCGGGCATTTATATTTCTGCCAGGTGTGTAGAAACGACCAGAAAACAGCATAAAATCTATAGAGGCGGAATGACTACTTTTGCCAAGATCAAACATGATATTCAACAATGGCTTTCCCAAGATAGCGCAGCCTATACCAGCACCATGTTTGATTTGTATAAATTGCCCAATGATTTCCCTAATTTTGCCCAATCGCAAAACATAAAAGACCCTTATCAACGAGTCAAGTCCCTGGAAGAAGGCTTAAAAAACACGATTGCCCATTCTCATTTTCTTCCCCACATACAACCTTACGAATTCGAAGGCTTGCTCTTTAGCGATGTGGAAATCATAGACCAAATTCTATCCAGCGTGCAAGGAGTTTCCCAAATAGCAAAACTCAAAACAATACGAGGCCAATTCAAAACCCCCGAAGAAATAAACAACAGCGAAGAAACCGCACCATCCAAACGCTTGCTCAAGCTTTATCC
>JABWCH010000417.1 GCA_013359215.1 Candidatus Brocadiia bacterium
GCTATGACATTGCCTATAAGCACGCCTCCCAATGCCATGGCACAAGCAAGCGGAAGGATAGAAAGCAAAGATATGTTCAGGTCGGGGTTAGCTATTGGATTTGTTGGTATTTTGCTCCTGTATGGTTTTATGTATATTCTTTTTATTTTGAATTTTTTTAGACAGATATAACTATGGATGAAATTGTATCTAATAGTAGTCAGTGCAATTGTGGTTCTTTCTGTTGCCCTAGAATATCCCATGAACCAATAGAAAAAAAACAAACTATTCCATCAGGGATAAAACCAATGGAAATAGAAACAAAAAGACAAGATAGAAATACAGATTTTTTGACCAAAAAACTTTTGATTGAAAAATATGTTTCCTTAGACCAGATGCAGAAATTCATCAATATTGAAGAGCTGCAAAATCTGGTTGATCTATATTTTTCTAATCCATCCAAAACCACGATTATAAAAGAGAACGAAATTTTGATGCAAAAAGGTCAGCCAAGCGACCGCTTGTATTTTGTGCATTCTGGAAAACTGCGATGTGAAATCGATAACTTTGATGGAACAAAGCTAGAACTTTTTATTGCTTATCCCAATAGCTTTTTAGGGCTTTATAGTTTTTTTTCCAAAACATTTATCAGCTCTGCAACGGTATATGCTTTGGAAGATAGCAAAATTTCCTATATTGATAAACAATGTCTGGAATGCAGACAGATGAATAGCGAGCTATTCAAGCAATTCATGCCTTATGTTGTTAATGCTTTCCATCAAAGAGGGATAAAACTGCAAAAAACTGTTTTAGAAAGAGAGCATGCAATCCAGAAGCTGGTTGACAATGAAAAGTATACTTGCTTGGGAGAAATGGCAGCAGGGATTGCCCATGAGCTGAATAACGCGATTGCGGTTTTAGAAAGAAATACAAAATGGATTTCCGAAAACCTTCCCCAAATTTTAGATTGCCAAAAAGAAGATGCAACATTTTCTAAAGAATTAGGCTATTACCAACTTGGATTAACATCAGGCCGTAGTGTTTCCAACAAAGAAATACGAAAAAGACTATCGGATTTAGAAAAAAAAGGATTTTCTGATGAATCTGCTGAAATTTTAGCCAATATAGGAATTTCAGACCAGGATTTACCTTCTAAAAAAGCCAGCCTAGAAGAAATCCATCGGTTGGGAACGTATTGGGAAACAGGGGCAACTTGCCATGATATGCTTATTGCTGCAAAGCAAGCTGCTCACGTTGTAAAATCGGTCAGAGAGCTTGCCCGACGCTCGCAAAATAAAACGTGGCAAAATGTAAATGAAAGCATAGAAGAGGCACTTATTTTGCTCCATAGCTCCTTAAGACAGATTTCTGTGTACCTTGATCTTCAAAACAAAGAGAAAATTTTTGTAAACAAAGGGGATCTTGTACAAATATGGACAAACATCATCAAAAATGCCTATGAAAGCCTTATGCAAAGTAAGACAAGCCAATCTGAGATTAAAATTGGCACAATATCCAGAGAGAATCACATATTGATTAGCATCCAGGACAATGGCCCAGGCATTCCACCCGATCTTATGTCAAAACTTTTTCAGCCCCATATCACAACAAAGTTCCATAGCCAATCTTCTGGGCTTGGGCTAGGATTAACCATTATCCATCGTCTGGTGAGTGGCTATGGCGGTTCCATTAAAGTAGAAAGCGAGCCTGGCAAAACTATTTTTACTGTAATATTCCCTGTAGGAGAAGAAAATGAGCTTGAATATAGTTTGCATTGATGACCAACGTGAAGTTTTGGCAACCTTAAAAAAAGATATGTCTGTGTTTAGGTCTTTTTTTAAGATTTCTTATTGCGAATCGTCTCAGGAAGCAAAAGAATTGCTAGAAGAAATAGACGCAAAAGGCGACCATATTGCCTTACTCGTTTGCGACCATATCATGCCTGGGCAAAGTGGAATCGATTTTTTAATCCAGACTAACCAGGATAGAAGATTCCAGAGTGTAAAAAAAATTCTTTTGACTGGTCTTGCCAACCACCAAGATACCATTAAAGCTATCAACCAGGCTGCTATCCAGCAATATATAGAAAAACCGTGGAATTCCGAAAACCTGACCAAAATTGCTAAAATTTTACTCACAGAATATATCTTGGAGACAGGCCAGGAATATCAGGAATACATGCCTATCCTGGACCAGCCCACTTTATATCAAAAGCTTAGGAAATAAAAAACTAGCTCGAAAATATTGAATTAAGAGCCTATCCGAAAAATCCTTATTTTCGCCTAAAATTATTTTTCGGATAGGCTCTAAAGCGACCGCCTGTTTCACTAGCGATGGGCGGTCTTGTGAACTGCCAGGTGTAAGGGAACTTCTTTTTTATACACTAAACTATTGCATTTTCCGTTAAAATTTGTTATTTTCTTCTATAATTTCTATTTTCTCGACGATTCTACTTATTTTCGCTCTTAAAAAAGCGAGAGAAATAACCAGGTGCTTTTCTATCTCTGGTGTTTAAGAAAGGAATTGACATGGCGGAAAGCATTAAAATTCGAGATTTTTTGGAAATACCCTATGATGAATTAGAAGCAATGAATCTCGAAGCCAAGAAAAAAGCATTGGAAAAATCCCCTCTCGAAAAAGTGCAAGCTGAATATACACAATATCTTGAAAAAGAAAAAAGGCTTAAAGCTGTAACTCTTTGTTTTTCCGATATTGAAGGAAGATTCCATTGTTTAGACTATGATAAGAAGTTCTTTTTGCGTTCCCAGGACAATCTTACTTTTGATGGTTCTTCGGTGCATGGCTATGCTGAAATCAGTGAATCTGATCTAAGATTGTTCCCTGATTGGTATTCTTTTCGCTGGTTGCCCTCTGATGTCTTTGGCCCAGGTAAAGTTCTCATGTTCGCGAGCGTAGCCAACCAGGACGGCAAGCTCCATCCTTCGGATATGCGTTCTTGCCTAAAGACTTTGCTAGATCAAATGTACGAAAAAGACAAAATGCAATATTGGCTTGCTCCTGAAATTGAAGGTTTTGTTGTAGAAGGAAGAAGCGCAGAACAAAAATTCGATGAAAAGATTGGTTTTCAATTCATTTCAGAAGGTGGCTACTATCATAACCTGCCTACGGATAAATTGAAAAAGTTTATAGATAGAGCGGCAGAAGCGCAAAGAAGCATGGGGTTTGAGAATGAAAAAGACCATCCAGAGGTCGCCCCTTCTCAATTCGAACTAAACTATTCTTATACAGATGCTCTGCTTGCTGCTGACCAGATCCAAATCTATAAGCTTGCCTCTCGACAGATTGCCCAGGATCTTGATATTACAGCAACTTTCCTTCCCAAGCCTTTTGTTGGAATCAATGGAAGCGGAATGCATACAAATATTTCCCTATCGCGCAATGGAAAAAATCTTTTCTATGCGAAAAATAGCAAACACAATCTATCTAAGCAAGCCTGGGATTTTATTGGCAAAATCCTTTACTATGCCAAAGACATCTGTCTGATTTTGAATTCCAGCGTCAACGCTTATCGCCGTTTAGACCCAAAATTCGAAGCTCCCAACCAAATCAGGGTATCGCCTACAGACAGAAGTGCCATGATTCGCCTTCCTCTTGGCAATGAAAGAACAACACGCATGGAAGTTCGCTCTGTTGCTCCTGACTGCAATCCCTACATGGTTGCTTATGTTCTTCTGAAAACAGGGCTAGAAGGAGAAAAATGCGCAGAAACTACCAATGGCGCAGAATGCAAAAATATATTGCCAGCGGACATTTATGAAGCGATCCAGTATTTTCGCGATTCTGATTTCATGGCGAAAGTTTTGACAAAGGAAGTCAAAGAAAAATATCTCCATTTTAAGCAGGCAGCAGCCGACCGCAGCCCAAAAAATTTAGGAAAAACCATCAAGAATGGAGAGGTGATCTACCACCACGAAATCACAAACCAAATTTTATGGAATAGTTTCTAAAGAAGAGATGAGTTCACCACGAATAACACGAAAGGTCCATGAAAGACACGGAAAGTATTTATTTTGGGGAAAATTTTTGTAAAAATTTTCCACAAAACCCCATTTAAACCTACGTTCCGCAGCTTCTAAGGAATCGGAATTAAATAATAGGAGTTACGCAAAGAGATTTTTATTTGGGGGAAAATTTTTGTAAAAATTTTCCCCCAAACCCCCTTTAAAAACTTTCCACGTCCTCTGGACGTGGTCAGAGACAATTGGCTCTGCCTTTGATTCTTTTTAAAGAAAGCCTATCTATATCATCGACTCTCCTTAATTTATTGTTTTTTGGAGAGTTATTTTCCACAATTTTTTTCAAATTTCAAGCTATTTTTGGATTTCAGCTCAGCGCAACGTCGGTTACGCCCATTGTCAAAGTAATGTCAAAAATTTTTTTTCGCTCGACCTATTTGTATTTTCTGCTAATTAGTATTATAATGTATAAAAATTGCTTGGATATGAATTCAATAAAATATTTAAAACACTATTTGATTTAGAAAGGTCAAAAATATGAAATTGCATTTTTCTTTATTAGTATTGCTATGTCTTGTTTTCTTGTGTGGAACAGCTTCGGCTGGAAATGAAACCATCAAAGATAAAGTAGAAGTCAAAGGCGTTACCTTTGAATACAGTGAAGTAAAATATGGTAGCAGTGGTGCTGGTCAACGAGGCATCAAAATATGGCGTAAAGGCGTTGCCAAAGACGACAATTCTTATAAATTTTCACCCAATCCTCATGACAATAAAAAGAAATATCCAAAACATGCAGAAGCCTTTTATAAAGCTGCCGCTACAGCTATAGGTACATTCGTCACCAACAAAGACAATAAAAACAAATACCCCGCTCCTGGTAAACTCAAATTTACCTGGGAAAGCGTTGAATACACCTGCGCTGCCCCTTAATACAATCCCTTCCTAAAACCAGCCATAAGCCCATCTTTTGGCTGGAAACCCCTTCCCCTGACTACACTTCTTTCCCTCAACACCCAAAAATATTTTTTTCCCTGCTTTTGATGACGTTTGAGTATAATTTATTGAATTTTTCATACTTAAACTTCATATTTTTTCTTGCTACCTTTTACTTCGTTTGATAAAATTTATCATATTCTTGTTTTTTATCTTAGTTTCCCTTTTCTGTGGTTCACTACACTTTCAGGAATCCAAAAACAGGGAATGAATAAAAACCAATCCTTCTTTGTCTAAAGTATAGTGCAAAAAAGTATCTAAAAATCGGGCATATTGTCATTGGCTATAATCCAGAATGGAAACAATCTTTAAATCTTGGTAAACGTAATAACCAAAACTTTGTGCAAATTCCCTTTTATAATTTCATTCGAATCATCGACTACAAAGCTCAATTGGCAGGAATTCAAG
>JABWCH010000052.1 GCA_013359215.1 Candidatus Brocadiia bacterium
CCTCATCCAGTTTCCCCCATGCGTGTAAAATGAGAGCCTGATTGCCATAACAACTGGAAAGCCCTGCCCTATCGCCCAATTGCTCACAGATCTGCTCTTCTTTCTTAAGCAAGGTCATGGCCTCATCCAGTTTCCCCCATGCTTTTAAAATGAGAGCCTGATTGCCATAAATGCCCTGTAGTGTCGCCAGGTCATCCTCTTCACACAGTAATCTGAGGGCTTCCCCCAGTTCGTAGGCCCATGTCAGGCTACTGGTTCTGTACAGGTGACCCCATAAATCCCAATAAAGGGACTCAATCTTATCCCTGTCGTTTTTGTAGCATGTGTAAAGTTCCACGATTTGCTTTTGCAGCTCTCGTTTCCTTTCCATATCCTGGGGAGAGAGTACCAGGGTGCGGTGGAGGTAGGTTTGCAGGGACTTCCTTTCCTCTGCCAGTTCGCCTTCTCTAATCAGAGTCAAGAGATCGGTGTGCATCCGAATTCTGATCCTTCCACCATCTCTTTTCTCCAGCGAAGAGCGGATTTTTTCCACCAAAAGCAAACCCAAATCCTGCGCTGCGATCAGCTCGTGTTCCGTCTGCGCTTCGCTTTGCCAGTCCAGGAAATGGGCGATTTCCATGCCATCGTCGCTACACGCTGCCAGAAAATTCAAAAGCTGGCGAGAGCGGGCAGATTTGGCTTCCAACTGGCGCAGGCAGTGTTCCAGCAAAGGCCGTAGACTGGGCAAAGTCTGCTGGTCTTCGTCATAGCCGTGGTACTCAACCAGTCCTTGTGTTTTCAGGTACTCCAGAAGCCTAGCAGGAGAGGTCAGGGTGAGCGAGGTTTTCAGCGATTCGGCAGCCAGGCGGATACCATAAGGACGGCGGGCCAGAGACTCGGCAAGTTCACAATAGTCCTTTTCCTCTTTGGGGTCATAATCCGATCCCAGTACTTTGCGGAAGAGTTCTATCGCTTCGCCTTCTTGCAGAGAATCCAGGGCAAAGACTTGTTTGGTAAGCTTTTGGGCCAGACTTTTGCTCCGGGTGGTGATCATCGCTCTCCATTTCAAGGAAGCGGGCAGCAGGATTTGTGCATCCTCTTTGCATACGTCATCCAGGATCAGGATTCCCCCCTGTCCTGCATATACATCCAGTAAGGCTTCTTGCAATCGCTTGGGAGAGTCTATGTGGTCGGTTTTCCACCCCATCCGGTCGAGCAGTTCCAGCCCGGCATCGAACGCAGTCCTCTCACCCAGGTGGACTTCGAGAAAAGCTGCCTTCTCCCGATACTGGCTGGCAAAGACATGGGCCAAAAAGGTCTTCCCCATGCCGCCTGCCCCATGCACAGAAACTACCGCCACGCTGTTCACAGGACGATCTAAAAGGTAAGTCTTGAGCCACGCCAGAGCGTCTTTTCGCCCTACAAATTCCTCCTCGCTCCCCACCCGCAGTTTTTCGAAAGGAACCTCTGCAATATCCACTTTCCCTGATCCCTGGCACACCTTGCCTGACGGTTGTTGAAGAATCAGTTGCGCAACGGGGCCAAATTCGATACCGGCGACTTTTCCCGCATTTTCCCCAACCTCAATGTTTATATTGACTTTTCCCTCTGTGGCAGAAGGATTCTCAAAAAACTTAGAAAAATCCATCTTTTGCTCCTTATTTATGCAGCTCGCTTTGTTTTTTCCTCTTCTCAGGCCAGCTTTATTCTCCCTTTATTTTGCCTTCTTTTTCGAAAAAATCAATTCCAAACTTTTCTCTCATGGGTATTAACAAATATAGTGCCAAATTTTTTTATTTTGGGAGAAAATATTCTCGTTTAGGGTTATAAATAACTATTAACTATGTCTCCGATACTTCTTAGGTGGGAGCGAAAACAGGAAGATAGAAAAGCACAAGGCAAAAACCACCCCAAAATTTTTGGGCATTACCAAAAATTTGAGGCAATGTTCGGCAAATTCTTCGTAGGTCTTTCCTTTTATCGCAAAGCGTTAAATTTTCTGGAAGCACTGCAAAATCCTGGTATAATCTCATAAATAGACTATGGCGTACTATAGTAGAATCTCACTATCAGGTTGAATTTTTATGCAAAAATTAGGCCAATCTTTATTGAAGGCATTCACGGACAAGCAGATGGCTCAACTTCTGGATGCCCTGTTTAAGCTGTTAGAGAAACAACAAAAAGAGACGCTTCTTTTTCGAAGGTATGTGCCACCCATAAAGAATTTTTACGGACTGTTCTCGTGATTTCGTCCAGAGTTTTACCTTCGAGATACTCCATAGTATAATAATATGGCACCGATTCGAGATGGGCATCATAGAACCTGACAATATAAGGATGATGCGCTTCGGCCAGCCGCTTTACCTCCCGCTTGAAACGCAGCACAGCTTCTTCATCGGTAATCTGGTTGCAGAAAATCAGTTTCAAGGCTACATACCTTTCTTTTTCCCTGACAAAATATCTTACCAGCTTTTGGAGCTTTCTATAAACCCATGATATTGGAGCAGGCATGCTATTTCTGGGTACTTGTTTTAAGTCAACGACCTGGTAGACAATCCCCATTCCTCCCCATTCCTCCCCTGCCTACTTCTTTGACTATCCTGTAACGTCGCTCAAAAATTTCATTGGGCTGTAGTTCTCTGAATTGTTGGGACAGGTTCTCGCTCATCTCGATTTATCCTTTCCTTGTAAAGCAAAACTGTTTATTTGCTGCCGGGTTGCTTGAAATTTGCGCCCGTAAGTGTGCCACTGACTTTATTGGCCCTGATTTTAATTTCAATCTTGGCTTCCGTTCCTATTGTTTCCGCCTTTAGTCCTGTTACATTTTTAAGATTTTTGGATTCGATCGTCTCTTTCACTTCTGCCTGATGGATTTCCTTTGCCTGTATCAATTCGCTATCCTCGATTTCCTCCGCTTGAGCATCTATGTTGCAAGAGCCGCCTTCCAGTCTATCTGTTTTAATCGCCGTGAAATGGGTGATTTTTCCTTCTTCTTCGCCCTCCTGGCAAACAGTATCCGGCGAGAGGTATTTTTGCAAAGCTTCCGCCATCTCTCCCGCGCTGGCATACCTTTTATCGCAGTCTTTTTCCAGGCATTTCAAACAGATCATTGCCAGGGAATCGGGGATTTCAGGGTTCATTTCTTTAGGAGACAGGGCGGGTTGGTACAAGCATGTTTTAAAAGCACGCTCATCGTGTGGGAAAGGACGTATTCCTGTCAAGACTTCATACAACGTAACGCCCATCGAGTAAAGATCGCTTCTCCCGTCGAATTTTTTTTCATAGCAATTTTCTGGTGGCATATAGAGTTCGGTTCCAATGGTCAGGCCGAAATCAAGCAATTTCGGTTCTTGATCCTGGTTCACCAAATAGATGTTCGAGGGTTTAATATCGTGGTGGAAAATGCCTTTTTCGTGGGCATACTGAAGGGCCTGGGCAATTTTCTGAAAAATCTCCGCCACCCAACGGAATCCCTTTTGCCCTGTTTTTTGCACATCATTCAAGGTTCGCCCTTCCAGCAGTTCCATAGTATAAAACCAGCACGGAGATTCCCCAAAGTCGTATACCTTGACAATGTTGGGATGATTCAAGTTGGCTATGGCCTGGGCTTCTTTCAGAAATCGCTCTTTGTTGCCCGAACAGCTCTGGAGAACCTTGAAAGCCACAAGTCGGTTGAGTTTAGTATCCAGTGCCTTGTAAACAAACCCGACACCGCCCTTGCCCAATTGTCCCTGGTCTTGGTAACGAGGAGGGAAGGACGGTATTTTCTTGTTGTCAGGCTCACTCTGGAAAGAAGGCGTTTTTTCCCGTCTGGTTTTGCTTTCTTTTTCTGCTTCCTGCTCCTCTTTCTCTTGATTGGATTGGGGCACAGGGCTAGAGTGAAACAACCTGAATAGGTAGCTTGGCCGGGATTTTTGAGCCTGGGGCGGTTTGGGTACGTCTTTTTCTTCCGCAGCCGAGTTGATATCAATATCGTTTTTATGGTTTTTCATGATTCTTGCTCCTTTTGTTTGCCTACATGGGCAAGCATATTCTTTCCAACCCCGGTCTCTCCGTAGATCAAGATAGGATCGGTAAGTCTGGCATATTCCTTGGCTCCGTGCAGGAGATTTTTCATTTTTTCGCTCTTTGTTGTGGATAGAAGAATATCAAAAGTAACGCCATTTAGAGCATATAGTTGTGACAAACCGCTCATGCTTTCCTCCTTTATTGGTTTCATGTTTTGAGAAGAGAATCTCTTAACCGAATGCCAGTTGGATACATTCAGCCCAATGGCACATGTATTGAATTTTTCTTTGTTTTTTTGCAATTTTCGTACCATATTGAAAGATATTCGTTAGAAAATACTGGAACTGCCTTATTTGTGGCTGATGCTGGGAAAAAGCGCGGAATAAAGGGAAATTCTATAGCCTAATTCATCCCTATTTTTTGGGGTACTACCCCAAATTTGGGTGATCCTTCTCAAGACTTCTCAATGAGCTTGAGAAAGTGCATTCGTCTGGGGCGTAACCGCCGTTGCTCTCAAGCAAGGACTCTAAATTAGCCTCCTTCGGAGGCAATCTTTCCCGTGCGTAAGGTTATTGAGAAAACAAAGGTTTCATCTATTCCCACAGCAACGTTTATATTTTTTGCCACTACCACAGGGACAAAGATCGTTTCTGCCAACCTTTGAAACCTTCAAAAGAGGAAAGTACTTGCTAATCATTTTGTCTTCATCAAAATCATCTTCGCCTTCAATATCATTCCACTTCTCTGCAGGATACATTTCGCCTGCACAATATTTGCAGGAAAAACGAGGAGGGACGGTTGGATCTCCATCATCCATGAGGTCGAAATAGCGAACTACATCCTTAGGGATTTGCTCAGAATAGTTACATAAACGGCATACATAATTGATAATATCCACTGGAGTTTTCCTCTTTCACTTTTTCGGGACTGGCTTTTTCTGATTTTACAGTATCATCTCGGATAAAATCATAAATCAGGCCATATTTCGGGTCCCAGATTTGCCAAATTTCCATTTCATCTCCGCAATATGGGCATTTTATTGGGTCTTTGTGGAATGCTTCTATTATCCTGTCACGCCAACTTTTCTTTTCGCCTTTCACGACAAAGGCAAATACTTGCTGGACACAACGTTTTATTTTTTTCAAGACTTCTTTTACTACTTCGGAAATGCAGCGAGCATAAAATCCATATCTACTAACCATTTGAAAATGCTTTTTGGGAATATGCATAATCAGCCGTCCTATAAACTCTTTCGCTGACAATGTCTCATCTTTTATTTCGCCACTTTTTAAATCTTTGTAGCAAAAAGTTACATTTTCTCCATCGTAGCTGATTATTCGATGTTCTGCTATTGCTGGTCTCCCTAAATATCTCCCTATATATTGCGCCGCTTTTCTAGCGTTGACTAAGGGATCTCTTAGTTCTACCACAAAGCCTTGTTTATACTTCTGCCAGCAAGCATCAAATATCTCCTTGGCCCATTTTTCTTTATATTTTTCTTGGAGCATTGTTAATATTTTATACTGCCAGACCTTATGAATCCATTTAAAAGGAAGATAGGGAAATTCTACCCACTCTTTGTTTTCTTTATCTATGGCTCCGATTGCCAGCAGCGCATGTACATGGGGTTTATACTTCATGTTTCGGCTGAAGGTATGTACTACGGTTATTATCCCTGGCATCGGGATTACTTTTTCTCCCTTACGTTCTAAATATTTTTGCATTACCTCTTGGATTGTTTCTGCTGCTAAATCTGACATCTCCTTTAGCAGTTCTCTATTCCAATAGAAAAATCTATACAAACTATCAGGAATCGTGAAATAGATATGCCTGTGTTCTCGCTCCACTATCGTTTCTAAGGTCTTTTCCACCCACCTGTCGATATATACCTTTCCGCATCTGGGACAAAATCTTCCCTTACAGCTAAATGCTATCTTTACTTCTCCTTGCCCGCAGCTTGTACATCGGTATACCACATATCCATTTTTGTAATCTCCACATCCTAGCATTTTTTCTACGGCTTCTTCTATGCTTTCATGCATTTCTTTGGGGTATTTTTCTTTGTTCTCTGGCCAGAATTTTTCCCAATGATCGTCGAATATCTTTTTTATCTTTATTTTTTGTCTCTTTATTCCCGATGCTTCTAATGCCACTTTGGTTCTCCAAAACTTGACTTCTTTTTATTATACTTTGGACGAACCTCTTTTTGAAAAAATTTTTGAAGAGAGATTACTTTGAATACGAAAAACTATAATTTCCTATACAGCAAGGTAACCATACACTGAGCAATATGTTTTAACCATGAAGAACACGAAGAGTACGAAGAAGCACGAATGAAAAAAGAAAAATGATATTTTTTATATTTTTTTCGTGTTCTTCCCTTCGTGTCCTTCGTGTTATAAGCCTTAGTATTAAAGACATTCTTAACAAAGCGCAACAACGGTTACGCCCTTTAGAATAAAGAAATTGTAAAACTATAGATTGCTTTTTGGGAAAAAGATGGCAAAATAAAGAAAGCCGCCTCTAAAAGGAAAAAGAATAAGGCAATTGCATAGGAAGGAGAAGCAAATGGAGGATTCTGAGAAGCCTCCTGTCTCAGGAGGAACCATTGTAAAGATTAAGGTCGGAAAAAACCAGGGAGAAGTCATTGGCATTCAAAATATTCATAATATCCAAATAGATCAATTGTATCTTGGACAGATGCCGAGCGAAGGGCACATTGTGACGTGCCAGGAATCTTGCAAGGGGGAAATCGGAGCGATTCTCCGTAAGTTGAAGGTGGGGAATGTGGAGGAATTGGTGGGGCGGCAAGATGCTCTGGCGTGGTTAAAGAAGCATTTGCTGGATCGGCCAGCTATCAGCGTGGCGGTAGCTTCAGTGCATGGAGCAAGAGGGATGGGCAAAACCTTCCTGGCTCATGCCTTTGTTGATCTTCATTGCAGGGAAGTGGTCTTTCGGGAATTGTATTTGGGCGAAAGATCAGCACTGGATGTGGGATTGGAGTTTCTGAGAAGTATAGGAGTGAAGAGCGACCATATTGATTCTACGGAGCGACTGCAAAAAACCTTGAAAGAGGTTTATGCCAGGAACGCAGGCATCTTGATCTTGGATGATGTATGCAAGGAAGATGTCCAAATCCTTTTACCCAATTCTCTAAAATGGCGGGTTTTGATCACCACTCGCAGCCAAAGCCTGGCGGGCAGGCTGGCGGAATATGTCTTTCGACTGGATGTACTGGAAGAGAGCGAGTCTCTGGAACTATTCCGTAAAGTGCTTGGCAAAGATTACGATGCGCCAAAGGAAGAGGATTACCGAAAACTGGCCCAATATCTGGGGCATCGTCCCTATGAAATCCGGCTGGCCGCTGACTCGCTCAAAGATAAGCTTCGTTATAACTCTCCAGGAAAGTTATTGCAGTACCTGAAAACTAAAGTCCAAGGTTTACCTCCTTTGCGCCCTGGCTACGAAGAAGACCAAAAGCAATTACTAGCACTGCGGCCTTTGCTGGAAGACTGTCTGTCCCAACTGGAAACCCGATCCGCCCAATCTAGCAAATGCTTGGATTATCTTGCCGTATGCACTGAGGAAGGAATGAAAGCCCAATATTTTCTGGAATGGCAAGATAATGAAGCATTAATGGTTACTAAAGAAAACGAGATTCATGAGACTTCTTTTGTGCCGAGAAATTTAGAATTCTATAATGGCCTAAAATCATCAGAAGAACCTAACCCTCGTTTATCATCTATAGTAGAAACGTTAGGGGCTCAGACAAAAAAAAACATTGCCACTAATCATACTAGCAATAGGGCACAAAAAAGGGCAATATTAAAAATTAGTGTCATAACATTAATCCTGTTGCTCTGTTTATTAACCATAACTTTGTATCTTCTCCCTTCTCTTCCTTTGAGATTTGAAGTTTACAAACGGGCTACTGTAGAAGAAAAATGGCAGAACGCAAGTGACTTAAATTCTTGGTATTACTATAAAATTCATCTGCACGTATCTCGTAAACTATATATCTATGCTTTTCAAAAAGACAGCTCTGGAACAATACAACCCTTTTTCCCAAAGGCTCCAGCAAACATGCAGTTCCAATACTCTTTTGAAAATCCACTATATCCTGGAGATTATTATATCCCCCCCCTAGAAAGCCCTGGTTTTATTTTAGATGATAAAAAGGGGAAAGAAGATTTCTACTTTCTTTATAGTCCTAAAATTTTACAAAATGCATTAAAAATTTTAGAAAATCATCTTAATAAAGAAAAAATTTATCCATATATAATTCACAAAAACTACAAACATGAAAGTAATTAATTAGAAGCACTTGCAAATGCAGTAATCGAAAAATTTGGCCAATGGGCTAACTCAAGTCTATAATATTGCTAGAGTAACATCAATTCGTAGATATAATAGAGGAAAGGCAAGGTAATAATTCTAAATTTTTACTGAATGAATAAGAAACTAAAATAATTTGGAGATAAAAAATAATTGGAGATAAAAAATAAAATGAAAAGGTGTTCCTTTGTACTAATAGCTTTGATTGTTAACTTTTCTTATCTATCTTCACAAAACAAATTAGATCAGGCAGTTTCTCTTCAATTATACTTGAATGGGGAACGAGTTACCTTTGTGTACACCGACAAGAAAAACGCACAGCAAATTTTGCAACACGTTCCTACTGCAATCGTTGAGCAGACCAATGTTAGTGTGCAAATGCCGAAATATAGGTCATGTTTATTCGAACGCCAATCTGAGGCAGTTGCAATGTTATACTCTCCAGAGGATAATAATAGGAAGCTAAAGCTTTCAACAGCTGAATGGGAAAGTGATGTTGATTGGTTTTTAGTCAATTGTGACAATAAAATCATAAATTTAGAAAAAATTTATGATATTTTGTGCAAGCCTTCCGATCAGCTTGCGAAAACTTTGCGTGGAATGCAACAAGATTATCTCACTAAGCACATCCGTACAAAAGCACTTGTGTATTGGAATATTTATTCTCTTGATATCGAATGCCAACAGGCTAATTTGCTAGCTCGGATAAAAATTTTGCACACGCCGGTAATCGTCGAAATGACAGTAAAGAACCTCGGAAAAAATCACTATGAAGAGTTTTTACCAGGAAAGCAAAATTTGCAGAAAAATGCACATTTGAGACTAAAGTTGATTACTTATAAAGATACTTATCTTGCTATTTTTCTCAAAAATAATAAAGGGCAAATCACTAGACTATACCCGCCTGTCGGTGAACAACAGACCAAGCTATTGGAAAAAGATACAGTTTTATTTACTCCACAATCGGGTATTGAACTATTATCTGCGGAACAAGAATATTTATGCTGCTTTTACAGTACAAAACCAGTGGAATGCTTGAGCTTACAAAAATGGCTCCAAAGGGTAAACTTAACGCCATATTACCAAAGAGGTATGGCAGATGTTGCCCCTCCAGAGCCTCCAGCACCAATATATCTAATTGGATTCACACATAAAGAAAATTGATGTTTGTGTAAAAAATTTTCTAAGCAGAACTTTCTAAAATGAGCACAAACAGATGATCTCGATGTTCCTTGAGGGTGCCTGATTACTATAGTTATTGATCTGAGTCTGTAAGAAAGCGGAAGCTGTCTTCTATTTCGGCAAAATTTCTCTGCAATTCCTCCGAATCGTTTTTTTCCGCGCAAAAAGAGACGATTTGGTAGAAAAATTCTTTTTGTGCTACACAAGTATAATAATAATAAACGCGTTCCTCTCCAATAACCACGGCCCATTTAGATTTAACTGCGAGAATATTATTTTTTTCGATCTTTTTCTCGTATAATTTAGTTCTTTGTTCTATTTTTGGTCCTACTCTCGATATATATTTTATTAAATCTACTTCTGGTACTTTTTCTACAATCACCATAGTACAAATATCAGATTCATTGAGTATTGCAACACAAGCCAGTGGATTAATTGATGTAGCCCCCTGGTCTTTGGTCAAGAAAACCCACTGATCGTTTGGCTTTTGTATCTGGAATCGATATTTTTTGTTTTGGTATATATTTTCTGTTATCAAATCATCTTTTGCTATGACTATTCGTTCAGATTTTATATCATCGTCAGGCCTACTTTTTAAAAAGCCAAAATTGTCTTCGATTGATGCGATATCATTTTGAATTTTTTTATTATTGAGTTTATCAGGATAACAACACACCATTTGAAACACCATTCTGTCATTACGGACAAAAGTCTTATGATAGCTGTATTTTTCGCCACCAAGCTTGCCCGTCCATTTAACTTTTAATAAATATCTCCCATTTCTTTCCTCTTTTTTCTCGTATTCTTTAACGATCTCATTTAAGTCGGGTTTTGTAATTTGAGAGTATGTGGCAAGATCAATACCTGGTATATCTTCCACCATTATCATAGACCAAACATCATTCCCACATACCAAACCAATACAGGCATCTTCATTGAAGGATTCTAAACCCTCTCCCTTTCTTATGAATATCCAGTTATCATCGGGTTTTATAACCTGAAAACCATACTTCATATTTTTGTACAAATTACCTGTAATGCTTTCTTCCTTTTCAACTAAATCGATTTTCTTATTGGATACAGCTTCCTGCTTACTTTCTTCTGTAATAGTGAAGCTATCTTCTATGAATGTAATATCCAGGAGAATCTCTTGGTTGGCGGAATCGCTTGGAGAAGTACAAATAATCTGAAAAATAAAGTTTTCAGATTTGGCAAAAGTGTAGTAAAAGTGATATTTATCGCCGTCGATATCTCCAGCCCACTTGATTTTTAACAACAAGTTGTCGTTTTTATTTATCTCTTTTTCATATAGTTGAATGCGATTATTTAAGTCAGGAGCTACCATTTTAGAATAAGCATGTATATCCATATTGGGCAATTTTTCCACCAATAAATAGCAAAAATTTTGTCCATTAAACATTCCAATACAAGCATCTTTTCTTAATTCTTCCAAACCTTTCCCTTTGTATAGAAACCTCCAATTCTCAGGTTTTTTTATTTTAAAACCGTAATTTTCGCTTTGGAAAGTATTTTCCTCAACGCTATTTCCAATTTCAGAAATCTTGTTGTCTTCTACACCAGCAGATATATCGACTTCTTTGGCATTAATGCGGAAGCTATCTTCAATAGCAGTGATTAATTTGCGGTTGTCTTCATTATCTTTGTCTGGAGTACAGCAAGTCATAATCTGATATCGCCAATCCTTATATGCTGCAAAAGTATAGTAATAATGAAAAGTCTCGCCCTCTGCATCTCCACTCCATTTAATTTTTACAACATTAATGCCATTGAGCAGAAATTTTTTCTCATAAATTTTTTTGCGATTGGCTGCACCTGGAGCAACCATATTGACGTAGTCATACAAGTCTATTTTAGGCATAGCTTCCACAATAACCATGGTGATAAAGCCTGTCTCTGAAACTAGGGCGACACTGGCGGTTTCATTCAATTTGTCTAACCCTGCTTTTTTAGTTATGAATTTACAAGTAATTCCATATTTTTTTATTTCAAACCCGTGTTTTTTATTGTTATAAATATCTCCTTCAATAGATTCAAATTCGTCCATGATAGTTTCCGTTTTAGGTTCATATTCGATATTTGGGTCTATAGGTGGGTTATTTCCTGGATCTATTTGAAAAGTTTCCAAGATGGCTTTTGCGATTCGAAAATGTTCTGGATAATCACTAATCAAATCTGTAAAGACAAATTCATACGACATTTTCGTTTCTGGATGAACATAAGCAGCATGGAATGTCCTGGTATTAACACTTTCAAGAGCTTCCGATTGGCGGCTATAATCTATACAGTAGAACTCTTTGCCATTTACGAGTATAGGAGTCGGCTCTCTATGTATTTTAAAATCAGTCATCATATTTGGAAGAGAGCGAGCGGAAGAGAGAACATATTCTCTAGTGTTATGCCCAAATCTTTTTGGGATATCGTGAATAGATAGAGCAATGGAAGGATTGACAATCCGGCTGCCTTGTGGATAAAAATAGATAACGAATTGAATTCCTAAAAAATTGGCAAACTCCTCGCTATCTTTACCTCCTGTTAAAAGATTAGCGGCATCACGAGCTATACTGGGATCTTTTGTAAAATGAAGAGACTTAGGATATGAAATGCAATAACGCAAAGTGGTGTTACAATATGTGGCATAACTCTTTTGATTTTGTGGCTTTTTCTCTACTAAGAAGTCCATGTGGACATATTTTTCTGACTTTTCCTCCTGAGCTGCAACAAATACTTTACTTGGTTTGTTTACATATAAAGCGTAGTAACCAGCTATTTCGTCTTTTACCAGCTTGCTATCCCCTGACGAGCTCACAGAAAATTTTAAATTTTTTAGGAGAATGCCCTTGCGGAAGCCTTGTATATTTATAACTATAGGTTCTCCTACGAAATAAGGAGGTTTGTCTTTGCAGGTTATTTCAATGTGATCAGCTACTGCTTCTTGGATAACCAAATGGGTACTGGATTTTATTTTAGCCAGTCTAGAATGTGTTGGAACGTTATTAAGAGTTGCTGTTACTAGTATAGGAGTGTTGCTTATTTGGGACGCAGTAATCCATAGCTGTTTCCCTATTGTTTTAAATTCCACCAATGACTGCGGATCGATTTCCCATTTTATTGGGATATTCTCTGGTTGAATAGGAAAATTTTTACTCGTTATTCTGCATTTTAGTTCTATTTTTTCACCAGGCACTAATTCGATTTTTTCCGCAGAGATCGGCCTGTCATGAATATCTAGGATATCGAGCTTGATCTCTGGAAGTATGGAGAGTTCCGCCTCTGCCGAGACAGCATTATCACTAGACACTCTAATGGTGCATTTTCCGGTCTTATGGGTGGTGACTGTCCCTGATTTCGTTACTGTCGCTGCATCTACAGGGGTAACTTCCCATCGTATATTTTTAGCAGAACTTTGAGTTCCTTGTAAATCAACTTCCATAGCAGTAAATTGAATACTTTCTTCTGGTGCGAGGGCAATCTTATCTGGTTCCAATATCAACCTTTTTTCTGGTATTTTCTCATCAACTAAAGTTTTATTTGACTCTGGCACTAGAGGCAGCGGATTGCCCTGGCAAATAAACGCTGCCCAAAAATAAGGATGTGATTTGCCATCTTGGCGATGTTCTCGTATATAAGAACGCTGAGATTCTAGCAATGCTTTCCATACTTTTAGGTTAAAAGAATGTTTCGCATAGAATTTGTTCATAAGCACGAGGGTTTCTTGATCTGGAATTTTCCATAGTGAAACGAGAAGATACCTTGCTCCAGCGTACTCAAAAGCCCATTTGAAACTGAAAATTCCAACTCCTGATAAATATTTTCCCATACCTGTTTCGCAGCAAGATAGGACAACACATTTAGTCCCTTTGAGGTTTAGTAGTGCAATATCAGAAGCAGTGAGAAATCCATCATCTATTTGGCTTTGATCGAGCTTTTCTCTAGAGTTTGCACCAGCCATAACCAATCCAGAAAGCATCAGAGGTGTTTTCTCTCCTATAAGGTTATCTCCTGCTCCCAGAAAGTATCCATGAGTTGCTACGTGAATCCAACGTTTTCCAGATGCTTCTGTGCAAAAGGAAGTTTCCAGTGCCTCTTCTTTTTCGTGTACAATAATTTGGTCGTTAGGATATCTGGATTTATACCAGCCTTGTATGCTACGTATTTCCCGTTGTCCCCATTGCAGCTTACTCCATTTTGTATTTTGCAATTGCTCCAGAGTAGTGTTCGTGGAATCAAGAGAACGAGTTTTATATTTCAGGCTTGCAAGCAACTTTGATTTTTCATTTGAAGAAAGATCATAATCGGGATTCCCCACAGCGAAGAGTCCTTGCCCCTCTTCAACATATGTTCGTAGTAAGCTGGCCCCAGAAGTAACGTATACCAAATCATAATCTTCCACTAAATATCTGGTGCTATCCTCATCAAGTGCTAACATGCCAAATGGCAGATAATGAAGAGCGGCATCAGGGGCAAGGAAGATCAAAGAAGTTGTCAATAATTCATCTTCGAGTACTCTCGGCCATATAATTTTGCGTAGTTCACTACTAACCTGGGCTAGGCTCAATTCCTGCTCCATGAGAAAATTTTTTGCGGCTTTCTCCGTTGAGTGTGACATAATATCAGAGAATGATCTGTAGTCATCATCAAGCCGCTGGCGAATTTTGTATACCAATTTTTCTATCTTCTGTAGTGATCCAAGAGGTATGAACTCTATTTGCTGAGGCTTAACAATAAATACGCCAATCCATTTTTCGTCATACTTTAAATAGTGAAATTCTATGTATTCTAGTAAAACACTATTTTTAGGTAAAATTTTTTGAATATCTTCAAGTGTATTGCGCTTTATTGTCAGCAATTGTGGGAAATTTTTGCTGATTTTAGAAATTTCCCTTTCTATATCTTCTTTCCGAAGCCTCAATTTTTTTATTTCTTCCTGTTCTTTTTCGGAAAGCGCAGGTTGATAAGATAGATGATTTAAGAGGAGTACTGTCTGCTTGTATTCGTCGTGAACTTTCGACAAAGTAGCATCAGAAGTCAGGTTTCTAATAGCTTGCTCCTGCGTTAGTACCCTTGTTACCAATCCCTTTCCATATAAACTAGTCTCGAATGCTTTACTCAAGTACTCTTTGGTTGGGCTATCAGCACATAGTGTTAGAAAAATAGAGTTTGGAGTATAAAAATGGTGGGGAATGCGATTGATTTTATCTAGATTACTCAGCACCGGCCATTCTCTGGCAAACATTATCTCTCGCATGTCGAAACAATGCAGGAAAGATTTCCATGCTTTAGGGTAATCTTTCATATAGTAATAGCTTAATCCCACCTCACTATGAGAAACAGCTATTTGATGATGAACTTTTGGATATAAATCTACAAGTTGTTTTTGGCCATCAAGTTGAAGCTTTAATGCTTCTTCATAACGCCCCATAGAAGATAAAACTCCTCCCAATTGTAAATATGTCCTGGCAATGTTCTCGTGAGGAGAGGTATGTAGTTGCAAATATTGACTGAGAGCCAATCGATATTTTTTTTCGGCGGCTGAATAAAGTCCAGAATGAGCCTGAGTGTCAGCCATGGTGGTGTACATATTAGCTATAAATTCATGAGGTTCTTTAAATAACTGCCTGGCTTGCTCAATACTTTTAGCATAGCAATCCAGGGATTCGTCCTCTTTACCCAAATCTCGGTATAATGATCCGAGCAACTTATAACAACTCATAAAACTAAAATGGGGGGGAGTGTAGACTCCCATAAATTCTTTTAAAGCTTTTTTCTGAACTTCCAAAGCTTCTTCTTTACGCCCGAGTTCTGAAAGAGCAACGCCTAAGCCGTTATAGGATTCACCTAACTCAGGATTAGGTGATCTAAACAATTTTTGCCTATCTTCTAAGGATATTTTATAGTACTCTATTGCCTTTTCATAATTGCCTTGTCTACGCCAGTTTGCTCCTATATAATGATAAAGTTTTGCAATATAAAGTTTCGCAATATGGGACTCAGTCGGCGTATCTATTGCAAAAAATTGGCTAAGTGCTTTTTGATAATACTCCATTCCTTTATTCATATCACCCTTAAGTTGATATGTTTGCCCAAGGTTGGTATAAAAAGTAGCTATGTGCAATTTGGGCGGATCTACCAGGTGATGAATTTGCTTTAGAGCCTCTTCTATTGATTCTATTGATTCATCGTAGCGACATAACCCCTGAAGAGAAAGCCCAATACAATTATAAGCGCATGCAAGTTCTGGAATAGGAGACGTTCCCAACTGTTGTAGTTGATTTAATGAAATTTTGCCGTATTCTAAAGCTTTGGAAAAATTTCCATAGGAATTAAATATCGATGCCAGGTAATAATTGGCTTGAGCATGGTGGTTAGGGGTTTTTAGTTTTTGAGCAAGTGATTTTTGAAAATACAGGACAGCTTCCTCATAGCGATATTGGAGGAAAAGGATTTCTCCTACCGCATTGCTGTGTGCTGCTACAACTGCTGAAAAATCGTCAGGATATTTAGCTTTATTGGAATGCAGTTGCTCTGCTAAAGACAAGGCTTTTTCATAATGGACCAAAGCTTTATCGTATTCCCCTGTTTTGTAATATTTTTCACCTTGTTCCCGAAGTTTATTAATTTCATTTATTATAGTCTCAATATCCTGAGGATTGATCCAGGATGAAGAAAGCAAAAAACAAAGCAAAAATAAAATTTTTTTCATGACTAGACCTACCTATTCTAAATGTTTTACCATGAAAATCACAGATCCCATTCTCAACAGTTGTTCCAGCAACAATGGAATATCATCTATTCGTTCTGTTGTTACTTTTACTTCTTGGCCCATGCTATATTCCTAGACTTGTAAAAATCTTTTCTTGTTAGCCTTTTGTGGGCAATTTATAAGATTTTCAAGTATAGAATTTTTTCTGCATAAGGCAAACTTTTTCTCTATTTGTGAAGCCCGTTATAAAGTTATCGAACAGCACGTAACTAATTAATCTAGTCTAGTAGATAGAAATAGTCAAGAAAAAAAATGCGACCTGTGCAGTTGAGTTTTTGAAAAAAATGAACATCCCTGCCAAGTCGATGGAGAAGCTGGCCGAAGAATTTTATGGATCAAGCTATCCTCTTTCTACAACACATAGATTCAAACAATATCAAAAATTTCAGTCTGCGCAATTACTTCGGCAACCGAACCATCGTCGCTGGCGAGAATACCTGGCCGAATGCACTTTCTCAGGCTCATCGTATAGCCGTCCTCTTTTGCAAGCATAGCTTGCCTTTCCCCTGTTTTTCCCTTTCATCCCCAAAAAATGAGGAGTGTATCCTTGAAAAATGGGGGATACATTCCATCCTCTTCCTGATTCCTTTATTTGCAATAGATTAAAAATATTTTAAAAAAAATAAATCTTTGGCACTCTTGTTGCTCATTATAAAAAAACAAAATGGCTAGAAGCAGACAAGAAGCAAATAAAGGAGATACTTATGTCGAACCATTCTTTTTTTTCAAACAACAATATGGGAGCTATTCTTACTCCCTCTTCTATGACAACCAATAAGCCAAAAGATTTTGAAGACAATGACGAGATGGGTGCTTTCCTCTCGCCATCGTCTGCGAATAATGAAAGTATCGCTACCATATCTCCGTAACTCTTGAAAAATTAATAGCTAGAGCATAGTACAAAGACTTTTGAACAAGCACCTATCTGAGAATCCAGAGAAAACTTTGGGATTGATTTTTGGAGAAAAACAAGGCAAAATGTAACGAACCTGGAGTAAAAGAAATCATAGAGGCGTACGGATATCTAAACCTACCTAAACAAGTTTAAGCTATCTATTCCTATCAACATTGCAGAATGCAACGGAGAATTGTCTCCCAAAAATATCGTTTAGAAACAATGCGGGCGGAATAAATAAGGAGAAAGACGATGGAAGGAACCAACATAAACACATCGGCTAAGGTTGGAAAAAATGAGGGAGAAGTCAACGGGATCAAAATTAATCAATTGGTCGTGAATCTAGCATCGGAAGATATTTTAAAGCGGGCCATAATGGCTCCCTGCTCATCCATAAGGATACGTTCCTGCCCTGAACTTACAAGGCAAGATGAACCTGTAGTTCCGCCCCCTGATCCTAAGGAGGTTGGATTAAGGTTGGTAGAGAATGCACAACCGTTGCCTTTACTTCGGATGAACGTAGATGTGAAGATCATTGGGCTATTTGCTGATGTTTCTGTAACGCAGCTATTCCATAATCCTTTTGATAAGACCATAGAAGCAATTTACCTTTTTCCCTTGCACCACAAAGCATGTGTAACCAGTGTCGAGGTCAAGGTCGGTAAAACCACAATCGAAGGCAAAATAAAAGACAAAGAAACCGCCAGCGGAGTATATGGTACCGCAAAAAAAGAAAGGCATCTGGCGGTTCTCATTGAGCAACAAAGACCCAATTTGTTCACTATAAAAATAGCTAATATTTTACCAGCTCAAAAGAAAGAAAAAATCGAAATAACGCTCAAGTATCATACTCCCCTCACGTTTTATGAGGGTAACATTCAGTTCATTTTTCCGTTTGCCATTACCCCGCGCTATAGCTCTGAAAAATATCAGGTACGAGACCAGGCTGAAATTACCCCGCCTTTTTTATCTATGGACCAACCTCATAGCGAGATCACCTTACAAGCTAGTATTGATGCTGGAAGAGAAATAGAGGAGATTCGTTCCACTCATAATCTTAAACTCGTAACAAGTTCTCCCACTTCCTCTATGGTAGAACTTGATCAAGAAAAATCTATCTCCTATCGAGATTTTGTACTCGAATATACGCCGAAAAAAAGTCTGTCTTTAGCCCTGTGGACACATCGTAAATCGCAAGATAAATTTGGTACTTTTTATCTTTTTTTGTTGCCTGCTCCTCCAGAAGATAAAGAATGTATCAAAAAAGAGGCGATTTATGTACTAGATAAATCAGGATCTATGGAAGGTACCCCGATACAGAATGCCAAAGCAGCACTTGCTTCATGTCTTGGCAATCTCGCATCCCAGGATATGTTCAATATCGTTACTTTTTCTACAAAAGTACAAATTTTTTCCCCCACCCCATGTGCCGTTAATCTTCAAAATATAGAAGAGGCAAAAAGTTTTTTAAATCAAATTGCTGCTGGAGGGGGAACGGATATTTATGAAGCCATGGAAAAAGCTTTTTCCCTTGAAAAAAGCAAAGATTACCTGAGAATCCTTGTACTCTTGACAGATGGGGCAGTCGCTTATGATGAGCAAGTGCTGAATCGCTTTCGCCAAATCTCAGGTCGCACAAGAGTATGCACGATTGGTCTGGGAAGTGCCAACCAAAGCCTCTTAGATGAAATGGCACAAATAGGACGCGGTTTTTCTGAATATATTTACACTACAGAGGGAGTCCAATCCGTAGTAGAGACTCTTCACAAACGTCTATCTCGTCCGCTTATAACCGATATAAAATTAGATTGGCCGAACAACATTTTCTTTGATATCTATCCTCAACCCTATCCTGATCTATATGCGGACCAACCCTTGATGATCTTCGGCAGGTTCAATTTTAGTGGACAAGGACATATTACCTTGAAGGGGAACACTTCTTCTGGCCTTATAAAGCAAACTTTTACCTGCGAATTCCCTCTTGTTCAAGAAGAAAATAGTTTTTTGGAAAAAATATGGGCCAAAAAAAGAATCGAAGCTTTGATGCAACAAGAAAAGATTAGCCGAGACACCCGCGAGAAAATCCTTGATTTGGCTTTAGAAAATTCCCTTTTGACCAAGTATACCTCTTTTGTAGCGGTGGAGAAAAGAGAGGAAGAGGTTGAGGTAGGTATTCCTTATCCAGTGCCAAGCATTATGGAGGAAACAACGCAGAACGATAATCAACTCCGAACGGCCAATCTGTCCGGAACCAGCATTCAAAAATGTATTGAGGAACAACAACGAAGAGAACAAGAAAGACGAAGAGAACAAGAGAGACAAAGCCAACAAAAAGAACAAGAGAGACAAAGCCTTGAATGTATCAAGAACCAGGCACTAAGAGCAAAACAAAGACAAAGCTCTGAATGTATCAAGAATCAGGCACTAAGAACAAAACAAAGACCAATGTTTGCTTTGTTGATCATAATCTTTTTAATAAGTATAGTCGCTTTGATAGCGACGATAGAGACGATGAAGGCATGGTTCTATCACCCTAATCGAGTTTTACTTTATGTGCAGCTCCATTCAGGCAAGCAAGGTTTTTATTTCCGAGAAAGCTATTTACATGATAACCTCGCTGAGCGTCTTGGGGTGTTCGCAAAGCTTTTGCAGGACAAGAAAATAGATTTGCGGATACATTTTGCTTTTGCCCAAGAAGAGATACCAGCATTCTGGAAAAAACAACAAGGATACTCTTTGCTCTTGGTGTTCCATGCTGAAGCTGTGCCCTTTATATTATTAAGAGATAGAATTGGTTACGCAGTTGTCTTCCTCGTAAAAGCATACCGACCAGGCGACGAGACAGGTACGCTCCTTTTTGCGAAGCCGTCTTTTTTATTACTTCATTCTAATCTTTCTCTAACTCAGCAATGGGAAATCTTACTGAAACAGCTTGCGACGGAGTTAGTTCCTAAAATTCAGACGCTTTCTAAATAAAAGCGAAATGAGAAAAATATAAAGAAGAGAAGAAAGATAAGATAGTATCTTCTAAATTTGGAAGCAAGTTTTTCGGGTTCGATCAACTTGCTTCGCTTAGTATGTTCTCTATGGCACTAGGCGATCAGAATTAAATAACTTCCCCATTTTCTAAATCAACAAAAATTTAGATGAGAGAAGAAAAAAAATTTAAAAACCAGTTGAAAAGCGGAAGATAAC
>JABWCH010000001.1 GCA_013359215.1 Candidatus Brocadiia bacterium
CATAAACCTTGTTTTTCTTCCAAGATCGAAAAATAGATCCTTTTTTTCATGAAAAGAGCTTGCAAAACTAAATAGAGTCAAGATTTTAATCACTCGCAAAATAGATATATATTGTATTTCAATATGTTAAGAATACCTGCGTAACTCCTAAAACTATTGAAAAATTTAGAAATCTTATCCTTAAAATAACGGAAGATGATGAATTTTAAATAGATATAACTATTAAATTGGACACTTATTTTTCCTAACTTCTACCTTAATCGCAAGCCATAAATGTATTTTTTCCTTGTTGTACGGAAATAGTTTACCTCATTTCCTATCTAAATGTATAAAAAGTCATCTATATACATCTTAATGCTTATAAAAATATAAAATAGCATTTATAGATCATCCATTAATTTGACAAGAATTATGGTACTAGAATGGTGTGTATATCCACCAAAGAGTATTGTTTTATAAAACAAGACTCTTTAGTTAGAAAGAGCCTTGTTTTTAGGCTTTAATCAAAAAGCTTTCTTTCTAGCAAAGTATCTTTCATAAGTTCCGTGAAGTCAACATTGTCTCTACGGTCATTGCCGTGGTTGGCGAATGTCCGCTTTATCTTGTAATTCTTTTCTTTTTCGAATTCCATCATGTGTTCGATGGAAATTCTTCTTTTTTCTATAGTTACATCGTTGTGAACAGAATAGATAGTGTTCAGTTCCCAGTCTCCCATCATGGCGGTTCCTCTGAAGATTACAATGGTATCCTCTAGGCTATGCTTTGGTGCGTGAACAAGATAGAGAGGCTCTCCTCCTAAATCTAAAACGGTTTCATTTTGAAAATAAGTCGTTGGAATCGCTGGAGGTATATGCTGGTATTGGCATGAAAGGTAAAGCATGGCTGTGGGAAATTTTTTGTGAAAGTCCTGAAGTGTCCTCAGGGAAAAATGATCCCAATGGGAATGAGAAGAAAGCAGGAAACGGACTTTATAGCCTTCTTCTATTAAAAAAGAGCAGTAGCAGGCAGGAGAAAATTCACCGCTCTCATAGGTCGGCATATCTAGGATGGCTGCCTCTTTTTTATGAATTAAAAGCCAACAACCTGCCTTAAGTTGATTAAAATTCCCTAAAAGATAAATACCATCACTCCATTTTGTCATATTATACCTCCTGATGATGTAGAGATAGCAGAGAGAAAATTTTGTATTTTTTATTTCTCTCTGCTGCCTCTGCAATGAAAAAAAATTTCCTATACAGCAAGAATATTTATTTTATAGTTCAAGATCGGCATCCTCGTATGAGGATGCACGGAGTGGGGGCTACAATCTTGCATTGCCAGATTCATTCTCATCCTAAAGGCTTTTCAACCAGCACAAGTTGTAAATTTTTCCAGATCTTTTTTTAAAAATTCCAGGCGGGCATTCAGCATTTGGGGGAAAAGAGCATAGTATTTTTGGTTTAGGGGGGAAGGGTGGGGCAAGGGGCAGAGGAGAACGTTTTTTTTGGATTCCTCTGGATTGCTGGATGTAAGCTGCAATTCGAAAGTTTCAACAAAACGGCTTTCGCTTTTTATAAAGGCTTTGAACTTGGGGGATGTGTCGTATTTTTCAAACCATTGCAATGCTTCTGTGCCTAGAGGAATAATGTATTTCCCTTGCCAATAGTCCATCAATAGGCTAAGGATAAAGGGTCGGAAACGCTCTCTGACTTTAGGGGGATAGGCTTTGTTGTCTATGGGCTTATAGGGAACTGTGTTTGTCAAAAGGACATAGGACGCTGCCTTGTCTAAATCTTGTGGGGAAGACGCGGCACTATTATAAAGGGAATTATAGATACCAGAGCGAACCATGCGGCCTGCTGCGCCATATAAGGGCTGCCCTGCACGTACTTCGTCTCGTCCTAGATCTCTGGCAAAGAAACAAAGAGGACTTTCCAGACTCCCTGCCATTAAAATAGGGGATATAGGATCTTTACCGCAAGCCAGATACACTTCTTTGTCTATAGAAAAAGCCTCGAGTTGGGCGTGCTTTTGTATTTCCTGTTGTAAAGCAGAAATGCTTTTTTGGATTTGTTTCATATTTTTCCTTTTTATTTTATAACTATACTATAGTATACTTTGCCAAGTTATTTCAGCCATCTATGGTTTTCGTGTAAAAAATTTTAAAACGCAAGTTTTAGGACATTTCTGTTTTCACGCCAGGCTTGCCTGGTTAATTCCCAGATTTCTTTTTCATGATAAACAGGGTCAACGGATTTATCGGGCTCTACTCTGACAAGGGTTGCGCCTGTTTTTTCTTTGATTCTGCGTGAGCGGATATTCCCTTTGGCATTAGAGAAAACCAATGTTTCAAAGCCCAATACTTCAAAAGCAAAATCCATAACAGGGATTACTGCTTCTGTCATAATTCCTTGGCCCCAGAACTTTCTCCCAAGCCAAAAGCCTCTATTTTCAGGTATTCCAGGTCTCCATAAGTCCACTACTCCTATTAACTCTTCTGGCTGTGTTTTTAGAAAGATGCCCCATACCCATTTGTCGTTTCCTTGCTTTGGAAGAATCTTCTCTTTTACAAAAACATGGACTCCGTTTTCTGGATAAGGCCAGGGAACAGAAGATGCTAGATGGCGAATCACCTCATAATCAACAAAATGCTTCTCATAGGAAGGTATGTCTTTTTCTGTAACGCCGCGCAATATCAAACGATCTGTGGTAAATTCAGGTGGATAGATCATATCGATTTCCCTCTTTCCATAGTATCTCAACAACTTCACATTCAAGCCTGTAGTGAAACCATTTGGCTGGACAGTTTTTTGGTATGTTTAAGTGTGTAATATTACACAACATATTTAAAAGTTGTAAATTCCTTAAGATCTTTTTTTTAAAATCGTTTTCATGTCTTTCGTGTTTTCAAGAGGAGAAGAATGCTAAGGGCACGAAGAGGAAGAGTTGAAAGAAGTGTCCAAGAAAAACACGATAGGCATGAAAACGAATGGTTGAAATTTTTTAAAAATCGTTTTCGTGTCTTTCGTGTTTTTCTTGGACACTTCAAGAGGCAGGCTAAAAAGATTTAAGAATTATAGGTTTTTATTCATTTCATAAATTTTTTGCTGCCATTTCTCTTTTTCTGCGAAGGCAGTGCCAGGAATGGCCTGAGTCGCGGCCACGAGTGCGCTGAGAACAATGTCTTTGACAGGAGAGCTGCGGGAAAGGTCATAGATGGGTTTTAGGAAACCTGACCAGCAAATCATGGAGTCCATTTCTGTAAACGTAAGGAAGGTTTTATAGTGCTGGTTTCCTGTGTCCACAGCACTCAGCAGATGGACATTCGCGTAGCCAGCATAAGCTTCTCCTTTTGCTTTTTTACGGCCAATTCTGGGGTCGCTGGCAGCTTCTACCTGGCATTCTTGGGAAATAAAAACCGCATCTTTTAGGAGAGGATTGTGTTTTTTCTCTTCCTCCAAGGCTTTTACTATGGCGGGAATGACTTCTTGTCTTAAAAATTGGACATACAGGCTGGCCTGGTCTGAGCCTGCTGTAGAATGGCATAAAAACGCGCCAATGGGTCTTTCCTGGGTTAAAAATTTATGCCATACCAAAGCAGATATAGCCTGATCGCATTTTAAACGAATATAGCCTCTCTTTTCTTCTTCTACTTTGGCTATGCTTTTTTGATAGCTCTCTTCCGAAATCAGGTTTCCTTCTTTCATACTTTTTAAAAGCTTCTCGGATGTCACAAAGCCATATTCCATGGCAGGTTTTCCCAGAGCTGGGTCTGCGAGGGTTAGAAAACGAATTTCTCGTGTAGTTCCTTCGCCTTTATCTTCCAGTTTCACAGGCGTTAAAAATTCCATTGTGCAGGAACAGACGATGTTTTCTTTTCTTGGATCTTTGTTGACGAGGTACAAGGCTCGTCTCGTATGCTCTGCCGTTGTGGCTTCCACTCCCCCTACTTCAGCATCAGCGTAATTTTTTCTTGCCATCATCAAGGCAAAATTGAGAGGGTCGCATAGTTCTTTTCTTGCCTTTTCTCGGTTAAAGCTTTCCCAATCTTTTTTGTCCATTTTGCCTTTTTTTACCTGCTTTTCATAATAGTTGCGAGTGGCTTCTTCGTATTCTGGCAAAAAGCTTTCTACCAAATCTTCCATACCCTTGCTTTTTAAAAGCTCTGCGCTAAGAGGAATGGTTTTCACTTTGGGGTATTTGTCTAAAAGATTTACAGCCTCTCGAACATTAGGAGAATGGCATTCTGGAAATACAAGGTAAACCTCTTTTTCAAGATTTTGCAACCTTTCCTCTAAATTTTTACGTAACTGGCTTTCCATATATGACCTTTCTTAGCTTTCACTTTGCTTTACTTTGTCTAAAATCTCTGCTAAAACATTGTCTGCTGTAATCCGCTCTGCTTCTCCCTCGAAATTGAGTAGGATTCTATGTCTGAGCGTCACAAATACTGCTTCTTTAATATCATCAAAGCTTACATTGTATCGGCCTCGGATCAAGGCTTTGATTTTTCCTGCTAAAATAAGACCTTGAGCCCCTCTGGGCGAAGCACCATAGCGAATGTATTGTTGTACTTTGGCTGTAGCATACCGTGTATTCGGATGTGTTGCGAGAACCAGGCGGCACGCATAGTTTCGAACATGAGGAGCAATGTAGACCTCCCGAACCAGCTTGCTATAGCTTACGATCATTTCTCTATTTAAAATTTTTTGGGGCGTAATGGTGATATTTTCAGTGGTTCTTCTGAGGATTTCCTCTAAGCTTTCTAGCCCAGGATAGGGAACAAGAAGCTTAAAGAGAAAGCGATCCAACTGCGCTTCAGGCAAAGGATACGTGCCTTCCATTTCCAGAGGGTTTTGGGTTGCCATGACAAAAAAAGGTTCTTCCAGCTTTGCGCTTACGCCTGCGACTGTGATGCTTTTTTCCTGCATGCACTCTAAGAGGGCTGATTGGGTTTTGGGTGTAGCACGGTTGATTTCGTCTGCCAGAATAAGATTGGAAAAGATAGGCCCAGGCTGAAAGCGAAAAGACCGTTTCCCATGCTCATCTATATCCAGCAAGTTTGTACCAATGATATCTGCTGGCATCAAGTCTGGCGTAAACTGGATGCGCGAAAAGGGCAGATCCAATACGCTAGACATAGTGCGAACCAACATTGTTTTTCCTAGCCCAGGTACACCTTCCAAAAGAATATGACCACCAGCAAAAAGCGCGACCACTGCATTTTCTACTATCTCTTCGTATCCAACAATCATTTTGCCAATTTCAGAACAAAGAGACTGAAAGTCTTTTCTGAATTTTTCTGCAAATTCTATAGGAATCGTATTTTGCTGTTCCATGTATTATTTTCCTGTTCTTATCTTGACAATGTCGTATTTCAGCATTAACTTGCATGAGGCTCACCTACTGCTGCTCAAGTTGACAGCGTTATTCTTGAAAGAAGGCTTACACGCAACGGCACTTCCATGCTACATTGTCAAATTATAACAATAAATTTTTCTTCCTTACTATATCTTTTTTCGCGAAATATTGCTAAGAAATTTTTTGCAATTATTTTTTCCCAAATGCCTAAATGTCTTGCAGGCTATTTTTTTTTGTGTTATACTTAACGCAGTGCGTTATATTTTTAATTTTGTGGAAACTCTTTTGGAGGATGATCCACCATGAAATCGGGCTTTTTGTTGAGTCAGAAAGATTTGCTCCAAAGCGTAGAAAAGCTTTCGCTAAAAGGAAGCGCAGGCTTTCTACTTGGGCCTACCCCTTCGGGAACTATGTTTACAAGGGAGCAGTTCACAGAGGAACAAAAAGAAGTTGGCAAGATTGCTACGGACTTTGCCAATTCTAAGATCAGACCCAATGATGAAAAGATCGAACACAAGGCCAAAGAAGAAGATGGAACGCCTACAATTATAAAACTCGTAAAAGAAGCAGGCGAATTAGGTCTTTTAGGCATTGACCTCCCTGAAGAGTATGGCGGTTTAAACATGGATTTCACGACCATGATGTGTACTTTGGAAAACCTTGCCATCAATGGCAGCTACGCAGCAACCCATATTGCCCACCTGGGGATTGGAACTCTTCCCATTCTTTTCTTTGGCAACGAAGAACAAAAGAAAAAGTATTTGCCTAAACTGGCTACTGGAGAATGGATCAGTTGCTATGCGTTGACAGAGCCAGGAAGTGGATCAGATGCTTTGAGCGGAAAGACAAAAGCCGTTCTGGAAGGTGACTACTATATTCTCAATGGCACAAAGCAATACATAACCAATGGATCTTGGGCCGATCTGGCGATTGTTTTTGCCCGATTAGACAACCAATACACGGGATTCATTGTGGAACTCAATCAGCCTGGAATTTCTCGCGGTGCAGAAGAAAAGAAAATGGGCATCAAGGGGTCTTCCACAGTAAGTCTTATTTTCGAAAATGCCAAAGTACCCAAGGAAAATCTATTAGGCAAAGTAGGCGATGCAGCGACCATTGCCTTGAATATTCTCAATCTGGGCAGACTGGAATTGGGTTTTGCTACTTTGGGCGCGGCCAAAGATGTCGCGAAATACACCATTGAATATGGCAAACAAAGAAAACAATTCGCACGCCCTGTAATCGAATTCGATATGCAGATGGCAAAGCTGGCCGACATGGTTAGCAGGATTTTCAGCCTGGATGCTTTGATATATCGTACGGTTTCTGGTATTGATGCTGGCTTAAAATCCAAAGGCGGCCATAGCGCAAGCGATGTGGATGTGATTCGCAACTATGCGATAGAAGCATCTATATGCAAGGTCGAAGGCTCAGAGATGCTGGCTCAGGTAGCGGGCGATTCTGTAAAGATGATGGGCGGGTATGGTTATTGCGAAGAGTATCGATCCGAAAAGGCTGTGAGAGACTGCTTCATCAACATGATCTTCGAGGGGACAAACGACATCAATAGATTGGTGATCTTTGATTTTCTGGTAAAAGGCATATATAACCAGGAAATTCCTTTCCGCGATTTTATGGAAATGGTAGAAAGCAGCTTAGAGAAAAAAAACCTCGCCTACCCTATAGAAGACTCTATTCTTTCCAAAGAAAAGCATAAAGTATACGCTGCAAAATGCCTTACAGCATGGATGATCCAGCAATGTATTATCCAGCATGGCAAGGACATCAAAAACCAGCAGCAAGTCATGAAAAACATTTCAGATATGGTCATCCAGATTTATGCTGCTGATTCATCCCTCTCAAGAGCACACTATCTTCTTCACGACAAAAAACACGCAGGTCTTGTTTCTTCCCTGGTTCGTCTTATCGTTTCCCAAAGTACATCGGCTATACAGAACCTCGGCAGTCAGGTATTTGCATCTTTATGGGATACTCCTTCTCAGAAAAAGCAAGAAGAATGGAATCAGCTTTGTTCCTGGGCCGAATACAAGGAAAATATCTTTGCTTTAAAGCAAGAAATTGCCAAAGCTACTCTGGAAGAAGGTCTTTTTATTTAATCTTATTAGCATCAAAAAATTGAAAAATTTTATACAAGGAGAAAGTTTATGAGTCTTCATAACGTGGTTGTGATTGATTTTGCTCGCTCCCCTATCAGCAAAGCCAAAGGTGGGGCTTTGAATTCTCTGACTCCTTTGGAAATTTCCGCTCAAGTTGTAAAAAAAATGATGCAGCGCAATCCCAATATCCCTTTGGAAAGAATCGAAATGCTGACAGCAGGCTGTGCTTTCCCAGAAGCAGAGCAAGGCTTTAACCTGGGGCGTTGCCTTGCCATAAAGGCTGGTTTGCCTTCTTGCGTTGCAGGCATTACCGTTAACCAATTTTGCGCTTCTTCCCAGCAGGCAGTCATGATGGTTGCCGATGCACTTAGCCTTGGTAAAGGAGATTTTGGTATAGCGGTTGGCGTGGAACACATGACACGCATTCCTATGGGTGGTTTCAATCCATTCTTTGATGCTGAATTGAAGGAAAAGAATTTTTATATTTCAATGGGTGCGACAGCAGAAAATCTGTCTAAAGATCTCAACATCAGCAGGGAAGACCAGGAAGCTTTTTCTGCCCAAAGCCATGCCAAAGCAATCAAAGCCCAGGAAGAGAATGTTTTTAGCAAAGAAATCGTTCCGATTGATTTGCCCAATGGCAGCAAATGCGCACAAGATGAAAACCCCAGATTGCCAGATTTAGAAAAGATGAAAAGCCTTAAGCCTGCCTTTGATGCACAGGGAACAATCACTCCTGCAACATCATCTCCTGTTACAACAGGTGCTTGCGCTATGATTCTAGCGCGAGAAGATGTAGCCAGAGAATTGGGTCTGCTGTCCAGAGCCTATATCCTTAGCACAGCCGTTGCTGGGTGCGATTTCACCAGAATGGGCATGGGGCCATTACCAGCAGCAGAAAAAGCCTTAAAGAGAGCCAATCTGAAGATAGAAAACATGGACATCATCGAACTCAATGAAGCCTTTGCCGCTCAATCCCTTTATGTCATTCGTAAAGGTGGCTGGAATATCGATAAAGTCAATATTCTGGGAGGTGCTATTGCTCTTGGTCATCCATTAGGAATGTCTGGGGCACGCATCATTGGAACAGCGATCACTGCATTGGAAAAAACAAATGGCAAGTATGCGCTGGCCACCTTGTGTGTTGGAGGAGGGCAGGGCGCGGCTACTATCCTGGAAAGGAGGTAAGCATGTACGAAATTAAACATGTGGCAGTAGTCGGTGGTGGAATCATGGGAGGCAATATTGCTGCTTTTTTTGCTAACCTTGGCATAACTTCCGATCTTTTCGATATTGATCCCAAAGTTCTGGAAAGCACAATGCAAAAGCTGGAAGATCCTAAAGCCAAGATTCCCATGCTGTATAGCACTCGTTTTATCAAAAAAATCCAGCCAAGACTATCCAGCGAAATGAACAAATATCTGCCCAAGGCGGATCTGATCGTAGAAGCTGTACCAGAAAAGATGTCTATCAAAAAGACTGTTTTTCAGGAAGTAGACAAGCATAGAAAAGAGACTTCGATTGTTACCACAAACACCTCTGGACTTTCTGTTGCCCAGATGGTACAAGGGCTTTCTGAATCTATCCAAAAGCATTTTGTGGGAACTCACTATTTTAATCCTGTCCGTTTTATGCCTCTTGTGGAAATTATCCCCACAGCCAAAACAGACCAGGAAATCGTTGCCTATTTGCTCGGCTTCTATAAAAAGATCGGCAAACAGCCCATTGTCTGCAAGGATACGCCTAACTTCGTAGCAAACCGCATTGGCGTTTTTGCCTTGATCAAAACCTTGGCTCTCATGAAAAAATACAATTTCGATGTAGAGACTATAGATATGATTACAGGCTCATGCCTGGGCAATCCCAGCACAGCTACATTGCGTTTGAGCGACATGGTTGGAATCGATACCATTGGGCATGTCTCTATGAACGTATATGAGAACTGCCCTACAGATGAATTCCGCGATGTCTTCAAAGTTCCAGAACTCATGCAAAAGATGATCGAGGAAAAGAAGTTCGGAGAAAAAACAGGAAAAGGCTTCTATTGCAAAGGCCCCAACAAAGATATCCTTGCTCTGGACATGAATTCTTGGGAATATAAGCCTAAAAAAGAGGCAAGATGCGATGAAGTCAAGATAGCAAAAGGCTATGATGACATAAAAGAACGTATTTATTATATGTGTCACGGCGATTCTGCGATCAACAAATTTTGCCGCGAACTTTTAATCAGCACCGCAGCCTATAGCCTTAATAGAGTAGGTGAAAGCGCAGACGATATTCTCACCATCGATAATGCCGTCAAATGGGGTTTCAAGAAAGAGATTGGCCCTATCGAAGTTCTGGATGTCTTTGGTATTCCCAAAGCAATAGAATACATGCAGCAGATGGGGATTGCCATCCCTAAATTGCTCCAGGAAATCCAGACAAAAGGAAACCATATCTATCCTTCCTGCTGCGGCAAGAGCAAAGTCTATGATCCTATATCCAAAGACTTTATCGAGATACCTGAACGCAAAGACGTAATCTATCTTGCTAAACTCAAAAAAGAAGGAAAGATCGTCCGCGAAAATCTAAGCGCAAGAATGATAGACATAGGAGACGATGTTCTTCTCGTAGAACTCGACCATCGCATGGTTCCTACTGTCAACCTGGTAGATGACTTTGTGATTTCCATGCTTTGGAATGCACCCCAGGTGGTCAAAGAAAAGGGCTTCAAGGCTCTGGTGATTAGCAACCAGGCAACCAACTTTTCTTCAGGCGCACAGTTGCAGCTTCTTCTCGAAGTTTGCAAGGCAAAACAATGGAAAACCATTGAGGCACTCAGTGCTTCTCTGCAATATGCTAATATGAATCTTTATCATGCTGATTTCCCCGTAGTTGTTGCACCTCATGGAATGACTCTGGGCGGTGGTATGGAAATTACGCTGGCAGGCCAGAAGCGGGTTGCCTATTCTGAACTCTATGGCGGTCTTGTAGAAGTAGGCGTAGGTCTTCTCCCTGGTGGCGCAGGCTGTTTGCTTCTTTTGATGCAGTTTATGGATGTCATGGAAAAAAGAAACCCTGGCCCCATGCCTCCTGCCATGAAATCCCTGGAACTCATTGCCTATGGCTCTGTCTCCAATTCTGCCCACGATGCTATAGACAAAGGCTATCTCCGCCCTGACGATGTTGTTGTTGTCAACAAAGACGAACTCATTTCCAAAGCCAAGGAAGTCGCGCTTTCGATGCTGCCCAACCATCAGCCAAAGCCCAAAAGAGAACTCTATCTTGCAGGAAACGGCGGCTATATGGTATTGGAAGCAGGTATTGACGATATGGTGGCGGCGGGAACGCTCACAAAACATGGAGCTGTCATTGCCAAAAAGCAAGCCTATGTTCTAACAGGCGGTTCTAAAGCTTCCCCCATTACCCCCATAACAGAAGACGAATTCCTTGCTATGGAACGAGAAGCCTTTGTTCAACTTTGCGCTGAACCCATGAGCCAGGCACGCATTGAATACATGCTCAAAAACAAAAAGCCGCTTATCAACTAAAGGCTTAAAATCAACAACCACAAACAGATCTGGTGGTTGTTGATTATCCTCATCAAAATTCTAAGTTAATTCCTATCTGCATTCTTGTTTCTTTTTTTGGCAAAGCCAAGAATGAATCCTAGAACAACAGCAAGGAGGGCTGCTGTTACTACGCGAAATTCTGGTGGGAGTAGAAAGGTAAGGGTGTGGGCAGGTATCCAAAACCATAAGAAGGCAAATCCCACGATACGAAACATGCTTTTCCAGTCAATGCTCATGAAGGTATCTACGACCTTCCAGCAAGAAAAAAGTTCTCCTTTTTCGATCAGGGTATCAGTAAAGCGATGGAAGGACATCATGGGAAAAGCAAAGATTATGTTCATGAAAAAAGATTTCCAAAAGGCAGAAAAAATTTCTGAATCCCCAGGCAGAAGACCTTGCTTTAAAAGTCCATCAACTCCAAAAGAAAATAAAGGAAAAACAGCGGTAAAAACAAGGCCAAGGAAACCCCAGACCAGGACTCTTTGAGACAACCGAATCTCTGTCAATTTCCATTTCCCTGTAGCGATCTTTCTGCCCAAAAGCTCGCCCATAGTCCCTAAAATCGCGATTTTAAGAAAGCCCATGAAATAAGGATAGCTTCGTGTGTATTGTACAAAATATTCTCTGGTTTGGGAAAGAGATAAAATAACGACAACCATACCTAAAAGCAAACACCATAAAAAAGAAATGAATCTGTCCACTGCTTATTCTCCAGCTATTGCCATCGTTTTGATCGTAAGAGAAAAAAATTCACGATAAGAGAGATCCACCATAAATCCTTTGCTTTGGAAATCCATTGAGAGAGGGACGACTGAAAAATTTCGCTCATGCCATAAGCACCTTGTACATTGGGTATCATCAACGCATCGATGATGTTGGTTGCCATGCCTTCTGTTTGATAGAGCATATAAACTAGAATCAAGGAAAAGAAAAACAGGCTCAATACAAAAGGCCCTGCTATAGACCATGGCTTTGCAGAACCAGGCAAAAGAAATTCTAAAGCCTGCCGCATTCTATATACGATTTTATTATCGCAGCCACGGTCAGGTTTTGTAGGCAGAAATAAGGCTATAAATGCTAAAGAGCTAAATAAAATAATAAAAAAAAGAGCTATATAACTAAATAAGATAAAACCTATATCTTTAGAATTGCCCTGGTCTAAATTTTCCATCAGGGAAAATATCTCTGGAAAGGTTAGCTCTTGAGAGCTTGCCAGCATGTTGCTCCATTGTAGACCTGTAGGAAGGGCCAAGAGTGGTATAGTAGCATTGTATTTTTGCATTTTTTCTATTCTAGGATGAACAACTCTTTTCCCCAAATTGAACGCAGCCACTTCCAAAGATGGATCTTTGTCCAAAGCCTTTTGAAAAAGAAGCCTGGCTGCCTCTCTGTCGCATCGATGATAGGCAATAACACCGCGATTGTTCAAAGCTTGGGCTGAGTCTAGCTTCTGGTATATTTCGTCCGCTGCTTGTTCTTCTTGTGCCTTTTGTAAGGCAAAAGCATAGATAAATTCTTTGCTTTCTGTATTCCTTGCTTTCTGAATATACTCTATGGCATCAGGATGATTCAAAAAGCCATTGAGACAGGAAATAGGCATATTGGCTGCATACCTAATTGCCTCTATGCCTAAAAGAAGGCCATAAAAAGTATAGCAGCCAATGGCAACCAAAATAAGAAAACCTGTTAGCTCCCCTTTTGTCCAAAATCGGAAAAAAAAGAGGTTGGCAAAACGATTTTGTTTGTTTTTGGGAATCCTTATGCCTTTAACAAAAAGTAAAAAAATCATTCCCATACTAATAGCACAAAGCAAGCTAAGGTAGTGTCCTGTATGTTCAGCATAAATATTCGCTCCGCCAAAAATGCGGAAAGGCGTTGCTGCGTCTTTTCTAGCTTTCCAAAGGTCGGCTTTCTGATAGTCTCCTGCTTTTTGGTTTGCCACATATAAAGCATGAAACATATAGCAGCTTGCTTCTGCATAGGGAGAAAAAGTCCATATTCTTTCCCCTAGCTTGTTCATATACGATAAATCTTGCAGAATATCCTTCTTTTCTCTCAGTGGCCTGCCGTAGACAACCATGACAGAAATCAGGGCATTCATAAGCTCTGGTTCATAGCCTCGTGCCACTAAGAATTGCATTCCCTTTTCAAAAGCTTCATCGCCCAAAGTTATATTATAGTTGTCTAAAGTATGAACTATAGACAAAAGAGAGAGATGATACTCAGCAGGGCTTTGCAAAACTTCTTGAAATTTTGCCAGAGATTCTGTCTTTTTCCCTAAATCCCCTAAAATAATCCCTTGCTGCATGATATACCATAAATTCGAAGGATCTCGCTTTGAATGAGCATCTAAGGCTTCTATGGCTTTTTCTTGCAAATTTTGCAAAGAAAGGCTATCGGAATCTGCCTTATCTTTTATTTTACTTTTGCCTAATATTGTCTCACAAAGGGACTTTGCATCATTTCTGTCCATAGCCGACTGGGATAGATAGCTTGTCAAATAAAAAGGGACATCATGGCTTTGGGGAGTGATGGTGTAGTTTTTTTTCCAAGAAAAATCCATGAGCAAAGAGCCTACCTCAACTCGAACACCCTCGTTTGCTTTTTCTATCTGCTTACAGTAGCCAGGCAAAACAATCCTTTTTTGGACAGCCCCTGTTTGGGCAGAAACTTCATACAAATAGCTTCCAATAGAATAATAGACAAAAGAGCCCGATTGTACAGGCCCTGCTTTACCCTCTTTTTCTATTCGGTTCAGACGATCATGGACGTTTTCCCAAATCGTTTGTCCTTTTTCGGATGCGCGTACAACCCCTTTTTGCATAGTATATTCTATAGCATGTATTTCCAAAACAAACAAAAGAAGACAAAGATGCAAAAAAAGCTTTTTGATCTGCTTCATAAAAATCCTTTCTGTTTCAAATTTCTGCTTGATGGAAGGTAGTTAGGTTGGTATTGTAGCTAGAAATGGAATTTTTGTCCAGGGATTTTAGCGTCTTTATCCTTTAGAGAAGTGTGCCAAAAGATTATTCAAATTCTAACCATCTTTCCCCCATTAGAAACTAAAAAGTTAGATGTTTGCCGAAAAAGCAAAGATTTTTATCACGAATAAGACGAATGGCCGAATGACACAAATAGTTTTTATAAAAATTTCATTCGCGTAATTTGTATATTCGTCTCATTTGTGATTCATACCTTTTTGGTTTCGGCTTGTCCGAGATAGGTAAGTGTTCAAAAGTCTTTGTACAAAATATAAATTATTGACAAATATAATATTTAAAGAATACTCACCATGAAGAGTACGAAGAACACGAAAAAAAATGGTTTTGTATATTTCTTTTCGTGATCTTCGTGTTTTTTACTTTGCGTTCTTCGTGTTAAAAATTTTAGGACATAAACTTTTGCCTAAACCCCAACCTTCTTTTCCTGCTTAGAATGCCTGTATAACTGCTATTTTTGAAATTTTTTTATTAGAGATTTAATGATTCTTCCTAATGCAATTAGACCACCTATTACGGGCATTTCTTCCAACACCTTTGTTCCATTTTTTATAACAGTTTTTTTTAATTCTGTATCCATAGACTTTTCTATACCTTGAATTAAATATTCATGTCTTGAAAACTGTTTACAAAGATTGATAATATGATATGCTGTGGCTTTTTCTATTGTCCAAGAGTTACCGTTAGGTTCTGTAATAGTAACTAAAGGTATATCTACAATTACTTCAGTCCCTTCAGGCATCTTATTTATTTCTTGTTTTGTTCCAACCGTTACCAAAGGCTCTTCTGAAATATCTATCTCGTTGCTTTTTACTAAACCCAACTCGACAAATAATGGCGTTAAAGGCAATAAATCATATTTATCCACTTCTGTATGTTTAAAGGAAGCCTTGGATAAAGTTTGAAATGGAATTCTAGCTGTAAAAATATCCATTATCCAATATCTTGTATTCGAATCTCCTGTTTTTTTGTCTGTTCCTAACACTGAAGTCAGATAAGTTTTTGGAACCGATTCCCCTTGTTTTTCTTCATCCATGATGCTTATAGTATTGGATGAAATTTTTGTTTCTTCGACTAATTCTCTTTTTGCAGCATCTAAAGTGCTTCTATCCAATCCTTGTTTTATTCCACCGCCAGGAAATACATATTTTCCAGCGTGGGAAATAGTGTTCGATCTCTTTGTCATTAGCACAGAGGGCCTACCTTTTATATCGAGAGTTAGAAGGCAAACAGACCCAGATTTTCTAAATAGATTTGGATATTTATCTAAAGATCCCTTAAGACTCGATAAATAATCTTGATAAGAAATTTTTTGTAAAGGGACATTCTCTTTTGGATCAGTATTTTTATCAATCGTAGAATATTCCATCCCTAAAATCTCCTTTACTTATTGGCTAGAAGCTTCATCAAAAACAACAAAAAAATATTTTATTAGGCATTTGTTCAAAAGTTTATATCCTAAAATTTTTAACACGAAAAGCGCGAAACAAAAAACGCGAAGGTCACGAAAAGAAATATAAATTCCAGCTTCTTTTCAAATTTTAGAATTGTTTTTTAATCTGCGTAATCTGTGCAATCTGCGGATTTTTTATTTTTGGTCTTCTATATTATCGTGCAACGCCCTCAGAGGGGCGTATGAGGAAAATTTATTTTAAAAAAAATAACCTTTATTCCATGCATTCATCCAGCCTTTTCTCGAAGGTTTCTATATCAGGAGCAGTTCGGACATCCTGGAAAATCTGTTTTAGCTTTTCCATATCCGATATTTGCTGAATCTGTTTCATTCTATGCAATCCTCTTGCCCCGAATCTCATTTCTAAAATGGACACTATTGCTTTGATTTCCCCTTTGATTTCCCCTTCGATTCTGCCTTCGATTCTACCTTCTTGTCTGATACGGTCTGCTGTGCTTATCATGAGCTGGTCTCCTTATCAAAACCTTCCTTTTATATTTATTTTTTTCTATAGACAAAATCTAAATAATCATCTATAATATTCTTTGTCAACAAAAAAAGCATGTTTCCTTTTGGAAAACATGCCAAAAATTTAATCTTGCACGTGATTCTATAGGCTTTAGTCTCCTAAATCAAGGAGAAAATATATTTTGTTTCTTTTTATAAACATTTTTTTTCAGGAGAATGATCATGTTTCAAATCACAAAAACTTTCGTTCATGACACTGGTTTGCAGATTACCCCTTTTTTCATGCAAGGCACTGGCTTTGTTTTTTTGCCTAAGGAATTGGAAGGACAGCTTGGGTATGAGAATTTTGCACAGATTATCTTTAAAAGCGATTCTTTTAAAGAGGGCATTGAATATATTATTTTGCGTGATTCTAATCTGTTGGAATTTAAAAACTTACTGAGGTTAAGGAATACTATTCCTCAACCTCACGAAAGTGCTGATGAATCCTTAAAATTTTCCCCATCGCTTCTTATCCTTACAGAATCAGGCTTATACACGGCTATGATCCTTTCCCGCAAACCCCAGGCAGAAACTTTTCGTCGGTGGATAACCTGCGAAGTTTTGCCTTCTATTCGTCAAAAAGGATTCTATCTCCATTCTGCACAAGGAGATACTGAGTTATCAACAATGCCACACGAAGGGGCGTTTTTAGAGCAAAAAAACACGATTATTTCTGCTATTGTGGATAAAGTTGTGGATAACCAGGAAAAACAAATGCAAAAATTTGCTCAAAGCATATCAACATTCTTTGGCAAACTCCAAGCCCAGATGAAATTTTTTGTTGAGGATACATGCCAGCGGTTGGATCAGGTAGAGGATGTTTTGTCCGAATGCAAGAAGCAGCATGATATTTTTGGCGGATGGAAGATGATCAAGATGCTGGTGGAGGATATGACACAACTGTATGATCTTTCGACCCAGGAACGCAGGAACTATTTCACCTCGCTTTGCCAGCAGTACGACATTTCCCTGCCAGAAAAGGCTTTTTCCGAATCCGAAAAGGCCCAATACGATGTCCAGGCCATTGCCCATAAGCTAGGGCTTTATACATCCAAGGGTGCGCTGCATACTTCTTTTGTCAAAGCTCTTCTCCATCATCTCCAACTCCAGAAGCTTTCTTCTTCCACTACAAAAAAAGCCTGCTATTCCCCTCAGACTGTTGTTTCTATACACAACTGGCTACAAGAACGCAAATTCCCTTCTACCCTTTCCCTTCCTTATGGTCAGGGTACTAAAATGCGTCACTTCGAGCTGGAATACCACAGGCTTAAATGATTCTATTTCCTGAAACCGTAAAATCCCTGGACAAAAATTCTATTTCTAGCTACAATACCAAATGAAGTACCTTCCATCAAGCAAAAATTTGTAGCTTTTAAAAAAAGGGAGGTATTTGTTCAAAAGTTTTTGTACCTATTGCAACATATTGATAAAAAATAATTAACCGCGGAGGCACAGAGGTCGCAGAGGAATTATATAGTTCTTTTTTTTCTTCTCTGCGTTCTCTGTGTCTCTGCGGTGAAATCTTATGTCTTGAGAAGTCCAAGATTAAAGATTAATACAAAGACTTTTGAGCAGTTACCTATATCTTCCTACACAAACAAATCGTTTAGATTTAGGACACTCTACTTCCTTAAATTGGCAGTGCTACCTGGCTGGAAATTAAAAAGCTGTAAAGTAGAAAAAAAAACCTTGCTTCACAATAAAATTCTAAGTAAAATGTTAGCCTGTTCTGTTTGTGTGGTGGTGGTCAAAAAAACATACAAATGGACGATGTGATCGGCTGAAATGAAAATAAATTTTTTAGCGTTCCAAATTTTCTATATTGGTCTTGTTTGAAATAGAATAGGATTGGGGATGAACGAAAAAGTATTTAACCAAAGATATGTTACAAAAAAATTGCTTTCCAGCCAAGATGATTATTTCTTATGGATAGGCGAAGACAAGCAAACGCATTTGCCTGTTTGCATCAAAGAGTTTAATAAAAAGTCGCCCAACATTCCTTTAGCTGCAAAAGAATTTGCCAGAGAATGCTCTTTAGTGCAAAAGCTTGCCAGCATGAATTCTGAATACCTTGTAAAGATCTATTTTATTGATCCTCAATGTGCCTTTTACGTTATGGAGTACATACAAGGACAGAATGTTCAGGATTATATTGATGGCAAGAACAAAATTCCAGAGGCTAAATGCCTTGAAATTATAGTAAAGATTTCTCATGTTTTATCTAGGATCTACAATGAATTTAAAATCATCCATAGAAACATTGAGCCAAAGCATATTTTATTAAGACAATCGGATCTTGAGCCTAAGCTGACAGGCTTAGGGATTATTAAAGCCCAGGACTCCATGAATCTTACCTTGGTAAATCAGGTAAAAGGTACATTTTTTTACCTTGCTCCTGAGCTGATTTACGCAGATTCCGACGCAGAAAGGGAATATTCTGTACAAAGCGACATTTATAGCTTGGGACTTACTTTTTATTTTATGGTCAGCGGCAGCAGCCTTTTTGAAAAGCCTGAAGAAATTATCCAGTTTGTACACAGCGGCAAGCTGCCCAATAAATTTCGTGATTTTGGCAACAGAAACATTGCCAAGGCTATTTTTCAGATGATAGATAAAGACATTCTGAAAAGGCTATGCGACTATGAAGATGTAATGAAGACTTTACAAGAGCTACAAAAATCTTTGGGATATCCTATAACTAAGATAGACAGCCCATCCATAGTAGCGGCAGTGCCTTCGCAAGAAAAAAGTCAATCAGAGAAAAACATTCAAGAAATAGGGAATTTAAAAAAAGTTGTCAATGACTTGATTAAAGGGTTAAAAGACATCAAAGATTCTACATTGAGTTTAGAATCCTTGAATCCAAAACCTGCTGCTGCCCCTGCTTCTAAAGAAGCCCAGAGTAAAGAAAAAGGCTATCAGGAAATTCAACTCTTAAAAAGAGATGTAAATAGCCTGATCAAAGTCATCAAGGATTTAAAAGAAAGAGTAACCCAGTTGGAGTCTATCCATTCCCAAAATTCTTTTTAGCTTTGAATTGGATTTTTGAGAATCAAGAATTCTTGTAAAAAATATTCGTGATAATATTCTTTTCTTCCAAAATGAGTGTGTCCAAACAAGATCTGCTAGGTATTTATCCGAGGGTAAAACTATGGATAATGTGGTAAAGGTTATCATTAAAGACAGGATCATAAATAAAACAGTAGCCTTAAAAGTAAAGGAAGAAACCCCAATCCAGCGTATTTTTGAAATTTTGGTAAAAAAATACGACCATCCTCAAAAAGGAAATATTCAAAATGTCCTGTTTACTTTTCAAGGGGAAGAGCTGCCTTTAGAAATGCCATTGAGTGAATTGATCGAAAAAAGAGGGTTCACAGAAGAAGACCGCATAGAGATTCAAGAGCGAACCAAAGCATCTAAACCTTTAACAACAGAAAAAAAAGACTTTGATTTTGTTAAGATGATGAGCAAGGGGGGCGCAGAATTCAGCAAGGCGATCATAGAAATCCTAATCAAAGGCCAGGTGCTTACAAGAGAAATTGCAGAATCCGCGCTATATTCTGCTAATCTGGAGAATCGTTCTGTTGTAACCAGTTTGATAGAGGGTGGATATATTAAAGAAAAAGATATTTTGGCAACAGTAAGCCGCCATTTAGAAATTTCTAGTGTGGACCTGGAAGGGATCACCATCTCTCCTGATATTCTGGATCTTATCCATAAAAATGAAGCAGAATACTATTGTATCCTGCCGATTCGCAAAACTGGCAAAAGGTTAGCCGTAGCGGTTGTGAATCCTTTTGATGCTGAAACGATGAATGAAATTAAAATGGTAACAGGAACAGAGATAGAGCCGCTTTTATCCACTGAATTGTCGATACGAGCTAAAATTAAATCTTTATACCAGAGAAAAAGCATACAAGAAGAAAAGCCAAACAGCATACCTGCTCCTATACCAATTATGGATTGGAATGAACAAAACGACGTTGAAAGTAACCCTTTTAGCTCAAAAATAAATGAAGAGAAAATTGTACCCTTCAAGACAGAAAAAAATAAGCTCATCATAAAAGATGGGCGCAAGATTGATGCCAAAGATTTTTCGCCAGAAGAATGCAATTTGCCTACAATCTGGGAAGATAAAAAACTTCCTGACCAAGATGATTGGGAAGAAGAGAAAATGCAATGGAAAAAAACAGACACTTCTAGCAGAAAAGGGAAGCAAGAAAATACTAAAAAGGAAGAAAATATAGTAGAAGGCATAGATCTTTCTGATATAGGCTCTTTCCCTGAAGCTATTTCTTATGACATTCCTGCGGATATTGCTTTAGAAAATAACCAAAGCCCAGAAGCCAATTTCGAAGAATCCCCATCTTTGCCTGAAGGGATACCTGTTCTAGCAAATGCAGACTCTGATATACCCGATGCACTGGAAGTAGGGTCAACTCAGCAGGAAGAAAATATGCCTTCCGAATCAGCTCCTTTTGAGGAAGGAAGCACAGATCAAAATCAGCAAGACAAAGACGATGAATGGCTGATTATTTCTGCGGACAAAGACCCCCACGCTATTTCAGATACATTAAAAACGCTGCCTTTTTCCGTGCCAGATAAAGTTCATCTGGAATCTTCTCCTTTTGTCATGACAGAAGAAGAAAAAGAGCTGGAAAATTTGCTTCGCAATGACATTCCAAAGAATGAACCAGGCGAACTATCAATACCAGAAGGAAAAGCAGATCTCGATATACCAGATTCCTTTAGCTTGAACTTTGGCGGAACAGAAGAAGAGGAAGACAATATTGTTTCCAGCGATTTGGTACAAACACAAAAAGTAGCATCATTCCAAAGAGATAAAACCCCATTGCCTTCTCCAGCGTTTACGGATAATGAAGATTTACTAGATACCATCATCGAAAGGCAAAAAGAAGTTTCTGTAAAAAAAGAAGGTATAGAAGAAAATATTGCGAGCGTAGAGCCTGGCAAAGAAATTCTCCTGGACAGCAGAAAACCAGAATTGCAGCGCGATGTTGAATCTGAAAAAATAGCTCCAGAAAAGCCAAAAAAGCAAACAGAAAATTTTGAGGCAAAGTCTAAGAAAGAAATCAGCGATGTCCAGCCCATAGAAGAAGATTTAAAAAAAGAAAAACCTGCAAAAAAAGAAAAAACAGTGGGCATAGTACGAGAAGAGGCCATAGATAGAATAGCCGATAAACCTAAGCCAGCAGCCGAGGATGCTATTCCCAAAAAAGAAACTTCTGCGGTTGTATTGCCTCCTTCTAAAATATCGCGGGAGGTCACTGTCCGATACTATAAAATCATGAATCCCTTGCGCAACTATCCCCTGGTGGTTTTATTTTCTCGAAAAAAACTACAAAAAATGGTACAAGATGCAAACGAAGAAATAGCCCAGAACACAGGAACATCGATGCAGGTAGACGCAAACAAGCCTATTGTTAAAATCGTACCTTATTTACCTGGCTGCCTGAGTACACCTCAAGATGTTCCTTTGGACATAAGCCCTGAAGAATCCTATGCAAAAATATGGATTACCCCACTATGCAGCGGAAAAATAGAAGATGCAAAAATACAACTTTGGTATCAGGGGAAATGTATGCAAAGCATTCCTCTTGCTATCAAAGTAGTCCAACAAAGAGCTGTCAAAATAGCAGCATTTATAGGCTTTTTCTTACCTTTAATTACTTTTATATATGAAATTTTTGAGATTAATCTGCCCAAACAATATGCCTTTTTAGAAAATATCAAAAAAATCATAGAATTTTCTGGTGGAGTTGCAAACTTTGGATTCATCCTTGGTGCTGTTTGCATCCTGATGGCTTTTGTCTTTTATGGATTCAAAAAGCCCAAGCAAGCAAAGCCTATTGTTGATATGGTCGATTTTACTTAAACAAGGGCGTTAATAACACACTGTAGGGGTTTAACAGAGCAACCCATGTGTTGATTACAGCAATTCTCACTTGCGATGCATACAGAGTATACATCGGATTCAAAGAAATTTATCCATAGATTACGCAGATTACACAGATTTTCAAAGCCTTTATCTGCGTAATCTGTGTAATCTGCGGAATATTTTATAGGCGATTTTTGTATGCAATACAACTGAGAAATGCTGTATTGTAAAATAAGTTGTACAAATGTATCATTTACTCGATATAAGGAGAAATATATATGAGACGATCCAATAAAGGTATGTCTTTAATTGAACTTATGGTAGCTATCGCTATCATAGCACTCATCGCTGCTGTAGCAATCCCTGGTCTTCTTTCTTCCAAAAGAGCTTCTAACGCTACAGCCGCTTTTGCAAACCTTAAAAGCTTTTCTACTTCAATGTCTGCCTATATTGAAAAACAAAGCGATCAATCTTATCCTGAAGAGATTGACAACATAGGCGACTATTACACACATCTGCCTAAAAAAGGTGGATACAATTATTATTATTTATCTGATGTAACTCGTTTTATTTATTATGCTTATCCAGATAGTTTAAGCAATGGCACAAAAATCTTTTTCGTAGATGAATCAAGCCATCTTTTTGAAGCTGGTGTAGACACTGAAAACTATTTAATACCACCTACTGTAAATCTTTTTACAACTTCAGAAAATAGAATTATAGAACCCAATTTAACCTGGGAAAAGAAATCTTAATGTATTTTTCACTATCGCATAGAGAGAGGAAGGAGTTTTTATGCGAAAATTTTTTCTTGTTTTTTTAGCTTTCTGTCTGCCTATTATGGCACAATTTTTCGACATTCAATCGGATTTTAGCGATGAGACAAGATATGGCGCACATATCGACAGCAATGGATGGGTACATTTTGTTGTTTATTCGCCTCATGCTGACCAGGTTTCTCTTCTGCTTTTCTCAGGCGCAAACGACCTGAAACCAGCCAGTGCAATCCCTATGGAAAAAAGCGGCAATGACTGGAAGATCAAAATCCAGGGATCTGGCGTTGGTCATGGGACTTACTATATGTATTCCAGCAGAGGAAGAAAAGAAGTTTCCACAACAAAACAATTTGGACTGATGTTCAACGAAAACTACTTTCTCAATGATCCCTATTCTTACAAAAACCAAAACGTCAAATATTCTTCTTTCTTTAAAGATCTTCCTTACGTAGATCGCAATGAAAGCATATATGCTGGCGGCGGCAAAAGCGTTGTTTATAATCATAACACAGACAGCCATCCAGGCTATGTCAAGATTGCCCCTAAAGACTTGGTTGTCTATGAAATGCACGTCCAGGACTATACAGCCAGAATCCAAAATCTGGATGCCTCCAAAAGAGGAACATACTTAGGTCTGGCACAAAGTGGCTTAAAAACCGCTGGTGGCTTGTCCGCTGGAATCGATCATCTTGTTGAATTAGGTGTCAATGCAGTAGAGCTTATGCCCATCATGGAATATGACGAAGAAACAGGAAACATGGAAGGCAGATACAACCATTGGGGTTACATGACTTCCAACTTTTTTGCTCCCGAAGCAAGATATGCCTCCCGTCCAGGCAATGAAATTATAGAACTCAAACAACTCATCAAAGCTTTCCATCAAAAGAATATTGCCGTATTCATGGATGTGGTTTTCAACCATACAGCCGAACAAAGTCCATGGATAAGCAATAAAAAGCTGGCTGCCAAGTTCTACAATACCATGGGTCTTCACAATACGTGCTTCTATCGTCCTACTTCCGACCAAAACTGGTATTACAACAACACTGGTACAGGAAACGATGTTACTTTCATGGGCGGGGATTCTATGTATACAAAACGTTTTACAAACGACTCCCTTGCTCTTTGGTATCAAGCTTATGGAATCGATGGATTCCGCTTTGATCTGGCCCGCATTCTTGCCGATGGCTCGCACAATGCTGCTGATTGGGTAGACAACGATTCCCGCTTTAAAGGTGCTCATCTCCATGCTGAACCATGGGATATGGGAGGCCAATGGTGGGATTTCATGGACAGCGGCAACTGGAATCATAGCAACAACCGATGGACAAAATGGCTTGGACGCTACAGAGACAATATCCGCAAGTTTTCTGCTTCTGGCTTAAAAGATCTCCGTATGTTCAAACAACTGGTTGAAGGCTTTGGCTCTACTTCCGATGGTACCCCTGCTTCTAGCAAGCCATGGCGTTCTATCAACATGATTACTTGCCATGATGGCTATACCATGAGAGACGTTGTATATTACAATGATGGCGATGGATCTCACAACTGCTGGGACAGCAATGGCGATGAAAACCTCAGAAGAGAAAGACAAAAATTGATGATGGGTGTTCTGCTGACATCCCAAGGTGTTCCTATGATTCTCCAAGGCGATGAATTTGGAAGAACACAAGCTTCTGCTTTAAGCCAGGGAGATGCCCACAATACATACAACTACGAATCCAGCAAGGGCGACAACAAAATCAATAATGTCAACTGGATAGACTGGAAGCTAAAAGATGGCGATAATACCGAAAGCAAACATGGCCCTCAGTATGGTAAAGAGCTTTTCTATTGGACTAAAAATCTTATTGGACTACGCAAACAGTGGAGTCATTTCAGACAAGAACACTTTGTTTCCTACGTAGATCAGGCATGGAATGGCGGATCAAATGCAGGAAATAAAAATGATGGCAAATTTTCCTATATATGGCAGAATTCTGACTCTGGTTCTCCTACACAACTCGCCGTGATTTGGTGGGGCAAATCAGGTGAACCTGACATTATGGTTATATACAACGAGCATTGGAACGATTTTACCATCAATAACCTGGGCAATTTTTCCCAAGGTAACTGGAAAGTTCTGGCACGTTCCTGGTATGGAGAAAAACAGGATTTTGGCAGCCTTTCCAACTGGACATCTTGCCCTGATGCTGGCAATGCCATGACTCTAAAAGGTCGTTCTATGGCTATTTTAATCAGTGACAACAACTAATCATATACCCAGTGCATTGCCCTGGGCAACGCCCTGGGTCAAGGAATCTGCATGGAATTATTTCTGGAAACAAGAAATCTTGTAAAAGTATACAACAAAAGAATGGTTGTAGATCATGTCTCGCTTGTAATCAAGCAAGGAGAAATCGTAGGCATCCTGGGCCCTAACGGTGCAGGAAAAACAACCACTTTCCGCATGGTCGCTGGCCTGATTCATTCCGATGAAGGAGAGATTTACTTCAATGGCAAAGAAATCAGCAAACTTCCCATGTATGCAAGATCCCGCATAGGGATTGGATATTTGCCTCAAGAGCCTACTATATTCTCACAGCTTACAGTACAGGAAAATCTCATGATTATCCTGGAATATATGGACATAAGCAAAAAAGAAAGAAAAGAACGCATGGAATCTTTGCTCCATGAAATGAATCTCATCCATCTAAGCAAATCCAAAGCAGGAACGCTTTCTGGCGGAGAGCGCAGACGACTGGAAGTCACAAGATCCTTGATTTCCTGCCCTTCTTTTTTGATGCTAGATGAACCCTTTGCAGCCATTGACCCTAAAGTAGTAGAAGGTCTTCAAGAAATCATCCTGAATCTTAAGAAAAGAAATATTGGCATTTTAATCACAGACCATAAGCCCAGAGAAACCCTGAGCATCACAGACCACACCTATATCATCCACAAAGGCAAAATTTTAAGGCATGGAAATACCCAGGAGCTTGTCAATGATGAAAGCGTAAAAAAGCTCTATCTGGGGGAAAAGTTTATCATGCCTGAATATAGCTAAAACAGGAGTCCCCAATGGCAGAGAATGTATGGGTTAAAGAATTCCCAGGAGCGGTCACAGTATGCGACACAAACGGAACTATCCTGGAAATGAATGATAAAGCATCCAAAACCTTTGCAAAAGATGGAAAAAGCTTGATTGGCAGCAATGTCCTGGATTGCCATCCTGAGCCATCCAAAACAAAATTAAAAAGCCTTATGGAAACCCAACAAAAAAACGTTTATACTATTGAAAAGAAGGGGATAAAAAAGCTGATTTACCAGACACCCTGGTATTGTGATGGGAAATACTGCGGATTTGTAGAACTTTCTTTGGAAATCCCATTTGAAATGCCTCATTTCATAAGAAAAGAGACATAAGTTATTGATAGAAATCATGCAAAGAGATTTTTATTTTTAGGGAAAATTTTTGTAAAAATTTTCCCCCAAACCACCTTTAAAAACTTTTATATATTTATTTCCAAATAGGGAAAATTTATGTTTTTGAAATTTTTTATATTTCTCTTGGTACTTTTAACTCTGTATGCGCAGGAAAATAAAGATTTGGTTCTGCCTGCATCACAAGAGGAAGGGCTAAAAGACATTGGCCGATATGTGGAACTTTTTGCTTCCAAAAATGCTCTTGTTTCCTTGAGCAGCTTGGATTATATAGCCTATTTTGGGAAAGATGCACTGCCCTTTTTAATCCAGGGGCTTAACCACGCCAACCAGCAAGTCCGATGCTTTTCAGCGATTGCCTTGAGCCGTATCCCAGACAAAAGTGCTGTTGCTCCTTTGATTGCAGCGATTTCAGAACCTGGGGTCATAGATTTGCAAGTGCTTTCGGATGATGGTTTAAAAATCCATCCTGCCTATGATATGTCTTTTAAAAATGCTTTGCAGGAAAACGCGCTTCGCACCCTCCAAAGCATCACAGGGGTTTCCTTTGGTGCTATCTCTGATGATTCAAAGAAAAAAGAAATTGTCGAAAAATGGCAAGAATGGTGGCAAAAAGAAGAAAAGACCTTTATCTTGCCTCAAAAACTAGAACTTACCAATTTGCTATCCGAAGAGGCAAGGTATCCTATCCCAGGCTACTCTATATATTTAAAAGGCATTACCGTTTGCCTTGACCCTGGTCATGGAGGAGAATCGGAAAAGATAGGTTATAAAAGAGGCCCTTCTGGTAACCAGGAAGCCGAATCTAACCTGAGATTGAGCCGCTATCTTAGGGATTTTCTCACAAAATGCGGGGCAAAGGTTTTGATGACGAGAGACAGCGACCGATTTATTTCCCTCAAAGACAGAACCCAGGTCGCCAATTTGCACAAAGCAGACCTTTTTATTTCCATCCACCATAACTGGTCGTATCGATACACAGCACAGGCCACTACAATATGGTATCACAGAACCCAGGACTATAAACCAGCAGCCATAGATTTAGCACGCTATATCTTCCAGGAATTTACAGACAAAGTCCCCATGAGAGAGCTAGACAGTGCCATGGGTCTTAAATCCGATAATTTGATCTACCAAAGCGGCTTTGGCGTTCTCCGCGATTTAAGCCCAGAGATCCCAGGCATTTTATGCGAACTCGCCTTTTTTTCCAATCTCGAAACAGAGCTAAAAATGAGAGATCCTGAATTTTTACGCCAAGAAGCCTATGGTATCTTTTTGGGTGTAGCTCGCTATCTATATGCTGGCATACCTTCCTACTCTGTCTTAGAGCCAAAAGAACGAATCCTTTCTGAAAAGCAGCCATTGTTCGTGATCCAGATCCATGATGGACTCCAAGACCGCAATTCCTGGGATAAAAAAGCCAAAATCTTTGCTAAACAAATTGTGGTAGAATTGGATGGGATTTCTGTTCCTTATCAGTACAACCCTTCAACATCATTCATAGAGTTCCAGCCTCCCAAACCTCTAAGCCCAGGAGATCATACGCTCCAGGTTTTCATAATGAACTTAAACAAAAATCACAACTGGGGTAAAGTCTATTGCTTTTCTATCCAGGAAAAAGAAAAAAAATGATTCCCTTTTTTTGCAACTTAATCGCCCTGGCAGCTCTTTCCCTCTTCCTGGTAGGCTGCACAAGGCATGAACCTACTTTGGATAGTCTTTTTGGTGGGATAGAAGAGCGGATACAAAATGTACCAGAGAAAAGAGAGGATTCTGCTATCGAGGCTTTAGAAGAAAACCTGGAGGCCATTCTATCCCATTCTGAATTCCCAAGCCTTCCCCAAAAAAAAATAGACCTTCTGCTCCAGGCCATAGAAGGATTTCAAATAGGCTATTTTATCCATCCCACTATTCCCAGGCTGCAACGATTGCAAGAATGCTATCTTATTTTCGATAAAGCCATCTGGGATAAAAAAGCAAATTACCAAGAGTTCTCTCGGCTGAGAAGCATGATTGAGCTTATTGTACAAAGAAGCCAGATAGCAAAAGAATCGATTCCTTCTTTGCTCGAATATTGGGCGAAAAACCCTGAGAACAGAGACAATCTTATCCAGGAAATTCAACAAAGATGGGAAGTCGGAGGCATTTGCCTCAAAAAGAATTCCCATTCCTGGGAAATCGTCTGCCTGGAAGATCAAGAAAATAAAAAAAACAAACAATATGTAGCAGAATTCAAAAAAAACCAGTTCCAAAACCTGCCGATTCTGGAACAAAGATTTTTGAATCGCCTTGAATTGAGGAAAATCAAAGCCGATAGCCAGACAATAGCCTATAGCAATGTGATTATAAACAAGACAAAAGAAAAATTTGCCTTGATCCGCGCCCTGGCGCAAAAAGATTCTCTGACCGAAACAGAAAGAGAAATATTAGAAAAGGCGAAAAAAAAGCTATACTTCTTTGGCCTGGAAAAAATGCTGATTCGTCACAGCTATTTTTTAGATGTGCCAAAATATCTATATAACAAAGAACTTGTATTTTTTTTCCACACTCATCCCCATGACCCCAGAATTTTCTATCCCAAAAAGCCCTCTGGACAAGACAAAGCCACAAGCTTTCGCAGCGGGCCTATGCTTGTTTTCGATATACAAAAAGATCACCTGGATGTCTACAGCGTGATACTAGGGGAAACAGAAAAAATCCAAACTTTTTATTTTGAAAAATAAATATATAGTTTTTAAAGGGGGTTTGGGGGAAAATTTTTACAAAAATTTTCCCCCCAAAAAAAAATATCTTTGGTAAATCCTATTCAAATAAAGAATTGCATCGAAAAGCTAACACTCATGACGTAGACAATGCATTCTTTACCATCCTTATTTCCATCTATAGTTTTATTTAAGGAAAATTCATGATCGTAATGAAATTCGGAGGAAGCTCCATTTCCAATGCAGACAGAATCAAATCCATTGCTAAAATCATCCAAATGTCTCTAAACCGCAAACCTTTCATAGTAACTTCAGCCATGGGCAAAACAACCGACAACCTTTTACAGGCAGGAGAAAATGCACTGCATGGCACAGTAAACCTGGAAGAAATCAAAACATTACACTATGATACACTCAAAGAACTTGGGTTAAAAAAAGAAAAAGAAAAAATAGAAGATATATTCAAAGAATTAGCTAATCTTTTATGGGGCATATATTTACTTAAAGAACTCTCTCCCAGAACCAAAGACTACCTTGTTTCCTTTGGAGAAAGGCTTTCCGCTAAAATACTGGCGGCCTATTTAAGCAAAGTCAAAATTCCTGCACAGTCTTTTGATGCTTGGGATATAGGATTTACCAGCAATTCCGATTTCACCAATGGAGAAGTTCTGGACGAAAGCTATGAAAAGATCAGCCAGTCTTTAGGCAAGCTAAAGTCAGACTACAGCTATACACCTGTTATAACAGGCTTTATCGCCAAAGACAAATCTGGGAACATAACGACTTTAGGCAGAGGCGGCAGCGACCTCACAGCCTCTGTTTTAGGAGCGGCTTTGGATGTAGAAGAAATCGAGGTATGGAAAGACGTAGATGGCATTTTAACAACAGATCCCAGAATTGTGAAACACGCACGGCCCGTTCAGGCCATTTCCTTTGAAGAAGCCTCTGAACTCGCCTATTTTGGGGCAAAGGTTCTGCATCCCAGATCCATCATCCCTGCCATGCTCAAAAATATCCCTGTAAGAGTAAAGAACTTCTACGACTTCGACCATCCAGGCACGGTCATTCTAAAAGACTTTAAAGACGAAAAAAGCCTCTTGCGCGTTATCACATTCAAACGCAACGTAACTTTGATCGATGTCGTTTCCACCCGAATGCTCGGACAATATGGCTTTATGTCCAAAGTTTTCCAAATTTTCAATGATGAAAAAATCTCCGTAGATATGGTAGCAACAAGCGAAATCAGCATTTCTATGACACTAAATGACTATAGAGAGAATCTGGATACTTTAAAAAAAGAGCTAGAAAAAATTGCGAATATCGAGATCAAAAAAGGAAAATCCATAATCACCATGATCGGCAATGTAAAGCATTCCTCCGAAATTCTGGAGCAGGTGTTCAATGCCTTAAAAGCCAAAGGAATCAATGTACAGATGATTTCCCAAGGTGCGTCCAAAGTAAATATCAGCTTCATTGTAGATGACAGGGAAATGGAAACATGCGTGAAGGATCTACATAAAATTTTTTTTGAGGAAACAACATGAAAATCGCTTTGATAGGCTACGGCCAGATGGGGCATATTTTAGAAATGGTCGCCCAAAAAAGACAACATACAATTGTAGCCAAAATAGACCCATACGTACCTGATGCCACACACAAAGAAATTTCAGAAATTTCAGTCAAAGAAGCCCAGGTTTGTATTGATTTCAGCCACCCTGAAGCCTTTTGGGAAAACCTAAAGAAGCTACTTTCTTTAGAAAAAAACATCGTTGCAGGAACAACAGGTTGGTATGACCGAGCTGAGGAAGCCAAAAACCTTATTGGAAATAAAATTGGCTTTGTTTATGGCTCAAACTTTTCCCTAGGCGTGAACCTCTTCTACCGAATCGTAGAAAAAGCCGCTGATACCATGAAAGCCTTTGCAGGCTACGATGTTGCTGGCGTTGAATACCATCATAACAAAAAAGCAGACAGCCCCTCTGGAACAGCCAAAAGCCTTGCCCAGATCATAAAAACCCAAATCCCCAGAAAAGAATCCATTGTCTACGATGCTGTCAACAGAAAGATTCTCCCCCAAGAACTCCATTTTGCAAGCCTGAGATGCGGATCTATCCCAGGCACACACAAAATTTTCTTCGATTCTGACGCAGATACCATCGAACTCTCCCATACAGCAAGAAACCGAGAGGGCTTTGCCCTAGGTGCTATCCTCGCAGCAGAATGGATCATAGAGAAAAAAGGCTTCTTTACAGTACAAGACTTCTTTAAGGAAATCTTGTAAACCAAGAATATGATTAAGTCTATGAACTCTTTTTAATACAAACTGCTCAGTCTTAAGCCAACAACTGTGGAATCAATCCCCAGTTGTTATTTCTGAGCTGTTGTTTAGCAAAAAGGCTTGTATGAAACTTCAAGCAGCAAGCGGGTTCTATCAAAAGAAAAATAGCTTTATTTGAATCGTTCGCTTCGTGTAAGCCTTCTTGCAGGAATCAAAAAAACAGGTATCACCATTTTTTTTGTGCCAGCCTCAAGAGTCGAATAAAATTTTTTGATTTGCCATCTGGTACTGTTTTTGATTCCTTACAGAAGGCTTACACTACGCTCTGCTTATCCCTAAAGTTTCATCGTGAAAAAAGTTACGCAAAGCGTAAAATAGTGGCTTGTATGTAAATATCGAATCCAAAAACGGCTAATGCTAATACAATAAATAAAATTTTTATAAATCCTATTTATTGAAAGAATTTTCAAATAAGATCAAATCGGCTGTAATTTTTTTTAAAATTGCCAAAAAATTCTTCTCTTGTACTATAAAATAGATAAATATATTTAAAAAGATCAATACTAACAATAGCAGAATAGATAAAAACAAAGAATGTACAAAACGAAATTTTAATTTGTTATAGACTCTTGGTATTAGGGATGATGTTCGTTTCCAAAAATAAAATTTTGTTTTGAAAACCAATTTTTTTTGTAAAACTTTGTTAAGTATTTTATAGATAACATCTTCTTTTCCAAGAGATGTATTATAGAATTGTTTGATGATCTTTTCCGCTATCTCGCGAAGATTTATTCTATCCTCTTTCTCATATGGAAAAAAGCTTGATACACCATAAAGAAAAAACCAAAAAAATGGATCATGATCAGTATTGTTTATTTCCTGATTTTGTAAATAGCCAAGAATCCGCTGCCACAATATTCTTTTCTTGGGAATGATTATTTCCCTAAGGGCGGTTTTAATTGGCATTTCACTTCTAAAAGTGCCAAGAAGAAGAGTCCATAGGTTTTCAACCAAAAAAAAGCGTATATCTTCTAAACTTTCTATATTTTCAAAAATCACCCTTGAAGATTTTAATCCTGCCCTTTTAAATAAAGCAGGCATAACATAGAAAAAAAGATGGTTTTCAGGTCTGTTGTTAAGCTGAAGTTCTTCAAGAGATTTAGAAATAAAAAGAGTTTTTTTTGTAAGTTCTACTAGTCCGGAATTCCCTATACCTTGAAATTCAAACTTAGGGAAGTAGAATCCAACATTTTTGTAAACCAGTGTCCAAAGTTGCCAATAGCAATAAAAAATTTCCCAATTCATAGAAAGAAAATTGTCTATCCTTTCAAATTCTCCTTCTGCTGTATTCCAAAGACAAATTTTGGAAATATTTCTAAATTCAAAGGCGAGTTCCTCTCTATTGGAATTTTCTTGAATGCAATATAGCATACTGTAAAATCTGTTTTTGTATGCCTTGCTATCTAAAATAATAGGTTTACGATCCCATGTACCTAAAGTTTTCCAAAAGGAATGAAATCTGTGCATATAAATTTTATTTTTATTCTTTCAAGATTTAAGAAGGTTTTACTATGAATTGCCTGAACCTACCCTTTTTCCTGTGCTATGATAGAAAGAGGGGCAATAAAACCGCCCCCCGCCACATAGGAAATGCTTTCCAATACTATTTCTCCTCGAAGGGGTAATTCTTGAATTTGTTCTATAGTGAACCACCTGGCTTCCAAAGATTCTTCATCGGGGCGGGATTTAGGTGGAGTATCATCCGTAGGGTTGGCTACGAAAATCACACGAACTCTCGTGTATTCAGGTAAAGGCGAATGCTCAAATCTTAAAATCCCTTCAAATTCAATCGGTATGCCCGCCTCTTCTAAAGTCTCCCGCTTTGCTGCTGTAGTAAAATCTTCGCCTGGCTCTACTCTGCCCGCAGGGAGATACCACAGTTGTCCATGTTTTTGTTCATGAACAAGCAAAAAACGATCTTCTTTCTTTACTACAACAAGCACAAAAAAAATAAGTTTGTATTGGTTCCCTTGGCATATGACTTCCTCTTTTGACATAAATTATTTTAATCTAAGATTTTTTAAATTCAGCCTGGTTATTGCTGAACACTAAGGATACTCCATTCGGTATTCCTATGTTAGAATTTTTTGAAGCTTCTATATGAATTTCCTCTGCCAAAATATCTACTTTCCCTGCTTGTACTTTAAAAATACCATTGCCCTGGTCGCTTATTTCTATTTTACATTTTTCGGACTCTATGATAGCATTTTTTGTAACAGAATCTAGCATAAAAGATATTGTTGAATTTCCATTACGCAATACTAAGGAAAAATTTTGATCTTCTTCTTTTTGTAGCAAGGATAGTTCCATGCTTTTTTTATTGTTTTTTTTGAGAGAAATGCTCAATTCTCCTGATGGACAAAGAAAAATTTCTATTTGTCCCAGTTGGAAAAGCAATTGTCTCTCCTCTATTTTTTGCGCTTTTTCTAGGCTACTAGACTGGTGGTGCGTCAGCGTGCCTAAAACAATCGGCATAGATTCAAAATGATCTGGAAATGCGAGCAATACTTCTGTTTCCTTTTCAGGAAACCAGGTATAAAGGTCTTCCTTTCCAGCAAAAGGGCGCAATACTCTTGCAAAAACAGTTCTTCTATCAGCGCATAGCAATTCCACTTTAACCCAGTCTACAAAATGCAATGGATCATCATCACTTTTAGTAATGCCTTTTTCTTTTACTTTTCCGATCATAAACCGAATGCTATTTTTTGTATCCTCATGTACCACCTTTTGATAGCTATTTTCTAAATTTGCAAGCAACAGATCTTTTAAATTTTGTAACCTTTTTTTCTGTATTGTCTCTAGTGGCATTAGCTTAGCCAATTGAATTTTTTTCAAGCAATGTTGCTCCCAATTCGTTAGATCATCCCATTGCCCTGTAATAAAAATAGCTTTTACAGATAGATTTTGATTCCAATATAGGCTAAAACCTAAGTTGATAAACTCTCGATAGTTCAATCCTGATAAAACATTGACTTTTTGGCCTAATTGCAAATCATCGGGAAAATAGTCTATAAAAATAGAAGTCCCTTGGAATACTTTTTTTAATCTGTCTATTGTATTTCTTTGGTAGATATCTAAAATTTCTTTTGTGGAAGAAGCATTCCAGTATTTTTGATAAGGAAAAGCAGATTGAACTTTTCTGATTTCCTGTTTTTGTAAAACAGGGTGATAGCCAATAGCCGACGATATGGGAACAAAATTTTGAGGCAAATGGCTTTCTTGATGCTTTAGAAGAAGAATATATTGGGGATCTATAGCTATTTCTTTTTGGCAGAGGAAAGAATTTGTATCCCAAATGCTTACTTTTTTGGATGATGCAGTATACTCAAAAAAAAATCCACTTTGTTCAGCAAGGTATTTCAAAAAATCATAGCTTGTTTTGTATGTTTGCAAAAATTGTATGCTTTGAAGCTCTAATAATTTTTGATTTTGTACTTGTATATCCATCTCTAAATGGAATATACCCAAAAGCTCCTCCAATACAGAATGAATATTTTTGCCACGATAGTGTACGCTGAGAGGAGTAAGAGATAAAAAATACAAAGGATCTACAGCAACAATGGTCTTGCCTTGGTGAAGTAAAGAAATTTCTTCTGTAATATTTATAATAAAACCCTGAAAGATTATATTATTATCTAGTTTAATGATGACATCTTTTTCTTCTTCCAAAAAGAATTCATTCGACAAGGTTATAGTACAGGTACTCCAGCGATTCACCTCATGAATAAGGCAAATACTTATTAAGTCTCTGTCTGTAACAAATAAAGCACGATTTCCCAAACAACATTGAATTGTCGCCATCTTTTATCCCTATCTTACAAAAGGAAATCTTTCCATACCTATTCTCTATAACGAATAGGTGCGCTAAGAAATTAACACACCTATTCGTTAACTTTTTAAGAAGCCTTTACTTCAATTTCTTTCGGTGCTACTTCTAAGCATTCTAAAATATGCTTATCTTCTTTATTAAGCTCTATAAACCATTTTATAGGAGCGGAACTTTTTAATATGATCTGTTGTATAACCCTCTGACCACCAGTTATATCGTCCTTCACTTCTAATGTTATATCAGCAACAGATCCTTTTAAAAACCATTCCCATAAAACTTTAGGAGCCAGTGTTGTATTTTGTAATTTACGTTTTATGGTAACAAGCTGAAATTCCAGAGAACCATGCCTTTTATAAGAGGTCATACATTTGCTTTTATTTTCAGCCTTCTCATAACCATAGCATCCGCAAATACCATCAATACTGTAGATTTCATCGCTCGATATTTTCATATTAGCATCAAACATGACATCTATTGTCGCCACTTTCATTCTCCTTAAAAAAATATAAAACTTTAGGACTATTTTTGATAAAGGGACCTTTTCTACTTGTTATAAAAGCATTTACATTACCTAAATTCCAGGTATCTGTATGAATATCTAATAAATCATAAGAAATATTCTTTTCTATCCATGATTTTACATCTTCTTCTGTAGACAGGTTTGTTTCGCTAAAGACAGGAAGAATAGAACTTTCTATTACAGGAATCACTATAATTTCTGGCAAGCCAACTTGAGCATCAATGCCATAAGGCAAATACTGGGATAAAAGAACATTCATTTCACGTGCCAGTTTATGGCTTTGCTCGATCCATTCCAATAACGTGGACTGCTTCTTGGACATTATATAAATCTGGACTTTTGGAGAGCCAGAGTTCGACAACGAAGGCTTTATCTGCAGCCATTCTATTTTAGAAGCGTAATGCTCGTATAGCAAATTTTTAATATCTATCTCAGAAATACAGGCACGATAGCTTTTTAACTTTCCTTGCATTCTATGCAGAAACTCCTGGTTGCTTTCTTTTTTTTTCTCTCCTTCCAAGGAAGAAAGTGGAAATAGCTCAATGCTATCGGCACGAGAATATGCTTCCAGTATATCGTCTTTATTCATGCTATAATCAATATCTTGTGCTTTTAATAGAAAAGCATTCAAGTATACTGATAGTTCTGTTTTCAAATTTATAGATATATTTTGTGTTTTAGGAAGCAGCATTCTTAAAGTATAAAAATCTTCTTCTAGCTTCCATCCTGTAGGATAAGGTAAAGAAAAAAAATACACATTTCCTGAGTTTAACCAATAAAAATAAGTTTTTTCTGTTTCATATTCTGAAAATTCTGGCGGAGTAAGCCTAATTCCAACATCACTTAACGTACTCCAAGAATTCCCTGTCCGATATTGCCATTCTAGATTTTCTATATTTTGAAGATAGCCTAAAGGTGAAAATACAAGCGCAAAGGACAGCCTGGGCATATCATTGGGAGGAATTTTCCCTTTAAAATAGAATTGGATAGAGGATGCCTTCCATTGCTTTGGTTGCTCCAGAAAAAAAAGATTGTTTGTGCTTTTCTGAAAAGGAAAAGAATCCCTATCTGAGTGCAATGTAATTTTTGAAGTTTCTAAAGGATAGATTCTTGTGCCAGTGATAATGGAATAATGTTCTTCCTTGCTATTTTCTTCTTTTTTCTCGAATTTTTCCTTTGCTGAAAGCCTGGCCTGGATTTTGTTTGGACAATAAGCCAATAGCCATGGTGTTACAGAAAAAGCAGGCTTTTCGCCTAATTCTTCCCACAATGATAGCAGATAGTTTTCAAATTTTTGATGGAATTCTATCTTCAATTCTGAGGCTAAAAGAGCAACAGCCTCGTTAATCATAGCTATGGTATCATCTGATTCCCATAAACCTGATTTGCTTTGTAGCTTTTCTAAAAGTTCTTTGGCTATTTTTTTTTGTTCTTCATGAATTGGTTTCATTTTTTATCTCAGGATGAAAAATAGGAAAACGATGTAATGCTATTGGTACTATAACCCAAATAGATTTGCTATTAGAAGAATCGGTTACAGAAAAAAGCATAGCAATCTCAACATAATGGATATCTTTCTTGATTAGAGAAAATTTTAAACTTGCCAACTCTATTTGAATTTCCAGGTTATCCATTATCTCTGGTAAAATTTTATTTTTTAAAAATTTTTCAAATTTTTCTTCTGGATTACAGCATCCAGCAAACTGGCTGCGAAAGGGTGTTCCGTAATCTGGGGAAAGGTATCTTTCCCCAAGCTCGCAATTTAGGCGATGAAAAATTTTTTGCTGGAAAATTTCCAGCTTGTCTGTTGTGGTTCGGATCTTATTTTTTGACTTTTCTAAAGGCCAGTAAATCATTTGGGTACCTGTTATGTATTGGTTGCATCAAAATCTTCTAAGTGATGCTCCAAAGAAATATTAAAAGATTTAAAAACTTTCAATAACTGATATTTTATAGTTATATTGAGCTTACCAGGTCTAGGGCTATCCAATATAACCTGAAAGTTCGTCATCAGCTTTTGATCTATCAATTGCTTAAAAACATCTTCTTCTAAAACTTTTTTGACAGATTCTTCTGAATCAATAGCCTTTCCCTGCCATTGTTGTCTCACATAAAATTGCACTAAATATTCCAGATTAGCGCGGATTCTTTCATAAAATAGCAATTCTCTATCAGGGGAAGAGGATAAAGTACACATAGGCTCAATGATATATTGTTCTCTGGGATTAGGCCATGTGCTATCTTTAGAAATAGTATTGACTCCATTGCTATGTAGCTTTTCTAAAAGATTGGTATTGATATACTTTTCTCCAAAAATTTCTTCTATATCTTCCAAAACACCTATGTTTTGTGGGTATTGACGATTTGCCAGGTTATAGCCTAATGCTGTCCTGGACATTATCGCCGCCATTCCAAAGGTAGGGCTTATAAATGTTTTAATCTTGTGATTTTTTTCTTTGCCTGCGCCTTGCAAAGAAACCTGGACAGGAGGAAATACAGTAGCCATACGAGCATGGTGTCTTTCTGCTCCTTTAAAGCTAATATTCCCCTTTGCCAGATTTTCCAGAAAACTTTCAGGGTTTTTGTATCCTTGCGATGGGATCCTGATCATATCTGTAATAACAATATAAGAATGGTTCTTTTGTTCCAGCCATGCTTCTATAATTTGCGAAGAACTTTTATCGCATACAGCAGGAATGACCACAGTGCCAAACATTTCACCGCATTGTTCAATTCGTTTTAGGATTCTGGGCAAATCTTCTGATAGGTTTTCTGAATACCATAAATATGCTTTAGGTGTATGGCATTTGGCCTCACCTTTAGGATAAGCCATGGCAAAAAACATTTCCAGCCCAAGTCTCCATTGCAAATAAGTCCCCAATTTATTCTCTACCTGCTCTGCTATATTCTCTAAAAAAGTGTCTACAGAGTTTAGCTTTGCTCTATATATTTCTTTAAGTTCACAAGCTGGCTTGACAAGAGCATATTCACCAAGCTCTTTCATATATTCCAGTAAATCTCTGTTTATTTTTATCTGTTCTTCTTCTACCGCAGCATATTGTAGTAAACGTTCTGGTATTATCTTGGTAGCAAAAGGATAGTAAGCACTACCAAGCTTTTCTGATAGATCATAGCTTAAGGGTTCTGTTGGGATTTCTTTCTGGGAATATTCCTGACAACAGGCATCTAAAATTTTTTTAGTTTCCAATCTTTTTTCATCATAGTCTTTGCAAAAATTGTTTTTTTCAAAGTTTTCCAAAATTTTTGCTGTTTCTTCTTTGAGAGGAAGCAAAAGCTTGGTTACATCAGCACTTTCATAGACTTTTTCTCCATAAGAATCTTTAGACCTCATGTCCAGGTTTACTTTCACTACTTCCGATTTAGCAATTGGCAAACTTTCGGGAGAAGGAAGCTCTAGCGTAGTACGGTAGCAAAGTGCTCCAGGCGTAAACTTTTGTCCATCTTTGTGTCCAAATAGTTTGTTAGCTACTATCCCTTTTTCTAATATATCCCTCACTTCATCGTTTATATGACTGGCTGGACAAAACTTTCCAATAAAATGCGTTGGCCCAGGCTTTAGCTGAAATTCTCCCAACACCCCGCCTATATGTTTTAACACGGCTTCTAATAAAGCTATACCAGGATAACTTCCCTCAGACATATCTTTCTCCTTATATAACAACACAATGGCCTAAAATATCTTCGCCCAATACAAAATTTTTACTATAGTACATACATTGGCACTCCCACTGTATGTAGGCTGGCATTTCTTCTTGCAAAAAGCCATATAACCTTTGCATACATGGTTTATCAAAAACTTCTTGGAAAGCAAGACGATCTTTCAGAAATAAAAGAATTCTGCAAAAAACTGCCTCTTTTGGTTCGCCTAAAAGTGCTTCTCCTAATAAAGATTTACCTAGAATAAAATTTCCATGACAGCAATCAGAAATTTCTATTTGAACATCGGCTAAAAGATTCTTCCACAACAAAGACAACCAAAGAGAAATGCTTTTCAAATTTCCTCTTGATCTTAACAAATAAGGAAGCTGATTCAGGATATCATTAGGGCAAGCACTATACTCATCGCTTTTTATTATATTCGATGAAAAATGGAAACCAGTATACTCTAAAATTTCTATAAGCATTTTTTTTTCATTGATACAACCAATATCAGGTAAAGATTGATCTAACGTATTGCTTAAAACATCAGAATATACTTCCAGCAATGCTGTTAGTAAGACATTTTGAGATACTGCATGAGTCCAGTATTCTGGCAAATAGTTTAAGAGCTTTTGTATATTGTCCATATTTGAAAATACCTGGTTTTATAAACTTTTTTCTATCATCCATTGGAATAGAGGATAGACTCCATAAGGTTCAATGGGTTTCTTAGGCACATAGTCTATGGAAGATTCTCCTGTCATCTCATCTCTATGTTCTTTTCTCTCTGTTTTTCCTAAAGCAGAAACGAAAAAAATTTCCACCTCAGCCCTGCTCCAAAGAATGCTAAGATGCATCTGCAATGTTGTAAGCATGATTTCTATGCTCCTAGCCCATTCCAGATTATAACAGGGATGCTTATGATTCTTATACCTTGCAATCAACCTGTCTATCAGCTTTGGCATGGAATCATTCCAGACATAATGACCGTTAATAAGCTGATAGTAGAACTGAGGAGACATATTCTTCCTATATAGGCATCTCATATTAGAAACATGATTGGAAAAACCAGGGATAGTATCGCTTTTGGTAATCAATAAGCAAAATCGTTTTTTGCCTTTCATTTTCATAAGCTCATCACTAATGCTTTGCAAGCTACCCAGTATATCTTCCTCTAAATTTCGTAGCCTTTTGGCATAATTTTGAATCTGTTTCTTGCTTTGAAAAGGAATCAAATCAGGGAAAACCTCCGCAGGAAGCAGAAATAAGATAATGTTTGTTTGGTTCAGAAGGTTGAAAAATTTTTGAGACTCTTCCATTCTCTCATTTTTTTCTCTTAAAATAGAGATAATGCCAGGATAATCCTGTGTCCGTAATTCTATCTTTTTCTTCAAAAACCCCCATTTATAAGTAAGATCAAATTGTAGATCCATCCTATCGTCTGTTCCTGGAGCTTTTTGTAGTTTGCTTTGATCAATGCTATTGAAGCATCCTTGCAAATATGCCTTTAAATCTTCATTCTCGCTGATAGTATCAATTTCATAAATGTTCCCAAATTCTGGAGCGATATTGTGTTCCTGCAATGTTTCGTAGTGCGCTTTCCATGACGATGCAACTGCCATCAAACTTGTTTTTCCTGATGCTGTATCTCCCACCAGCATAAAGAATGACTTTACGTTCCATATCAGGCATTCTTTCAAAAAATGCCAGATGTTTTTACAGGACTTTCTGAGGAAAAAAGGAATATAAAATAAAAAGCGTTTCAAATTATAAAAAAATAAAGATATGTGTTTTTTCTTTTCAAAAAGGACATTCTTCGCTGTTTTGGTTTCAAGAATATATAGTAATAAAGGGTCATAAAGATGCTTACCTCTGAGTGGAATTAAAATATTTTTTTCTGCAATGGCAATCCCAAAATATTCTAAATATTTTTCCCTGCTATTGTTTGTATCAGGAATACTATTAGAGAAAAAAAACCATATCCAGGGATTTGTCAAACTACATTGGTCTATGTGAATGCAGTTTTGCCAAAAGTGGTCTAGCAAATGCTCTGGGGATTGATCCACAAAGTATTCCTTCCAGAACGGCAGCAAAAATTGCCAGGCAATTTGTAGCCAGGTAGAGGCAAGCTCTATATATTCTTTGGATTTGCTTTGGAAATCCAGCTTAAAAAGCTCAGGCACCATGTAGCCCATAATGTAATTAGCTGGAGAATGTATACCGCCTGAAAATAAAAAATTCCAGTAATCTGAAGGGTTTTGGATTTCCAGACGATTTTGTTCTGGATGCAAAGTAATCCATTTTAAATAGGCAAGACCCCAATACAAAAAAAATATCTTATCTTTACCTTGTCCATCAGGAAGAGTTGAAAGTATTTTTTTTCTTGTTTCTTCTGTATATTCTGTATATTCTTTATCTTCTTCTTTAATTTTAACAACACCCAGGCTTAAACCCTGTGTAATAATCTTGTCGCTTATTTCTTCTTTTTCCGCTGCTTCTGTTTGATGATTCATGGTATCCATACCATGAAAAAAATCTATCCATTTTTTTCTATATTCTATAGAAGGAAAACCCTTTCTTGAATAGGGTGATTCTTTCCATAAATCTTGCCAATCCATAATAATTTTAGCATAGACAGACGCATGCCAGGACATCAAGATTCCTTTCAAAAACTATTTTATTTTTTTAGCTATTCGTATTTTTATGGGGAGCTTACTATCCAGATGATTTGCGGAATAAATTCCTAAAAAATTCGTTGGGCTTAAAAACGCGTTAATGTAAATATCTTCAGGAAGATTGCTGTCCTGCTTAAAGTCTTTAGGGTTCAAAGCACAACGCCCTCTAAGAATCAACAATTCATCTCCTGCAATCTTTTTTGTAAAGAAAATCATTTTTGTTTCTTTGAAATTTTTAAGAGGCAATAAAACCAAATGTTCTTTTTCCTCAAAAACCCCTTCAATGGAAAGGACATAGCGATTTTCTCCATAGGATTCAAAAAGACAGTCTTTATCTGGCAGATATTCCCATAAGGTATGATCCGATAATTCTAAAATGGACTTTGTTGCTTTTTCTACGGTCTTGTGTTCTGATAAAGTTTTTTGCCATAAATCATAAAATTCCTGAATTTTCTGTAAATACTCCCCTAAATTTTTAGAGATTAAAAAGGATAAATCCTTTTCCCACCCGGCAGGAAAAATTTTATAAAAAGAATCCAGTCCAGTACCCTCTCTTTTTTTAGGATAGCAAAGTTCAGGCAATTCTGCGTTAAGACGGTGTATATAAAGTTCCATGCCTAGTCTTTTCATTTTGTTGATAAGCCAACGAAGCAAAAAAAGGGAAGAATGCTTCGTTGCTTCCTGGGAAATCGTCAGAATGTCTTCCTGGAAAGTATAGTATAGTATCTTTAAGTAGCTCGCTACACTAACATCTTCCAGCCTCTGATAGCTTTGATACCATATCTGGTATATCGAATTGTAAAGTTGCTGCCATTTTTCCAATACATTTTTGTGTCCTTCTATCTGTAAGCACGCTGGCAGATAGCTCCGATCTTCTCTCCATCCATAAGAAGTATAGTCTATTTTGCCAAGAATCAATTCATCCCGAATAGAAGAACCTAAAGCCATTTCCAAATCTATAGCCTGTAGACTATATGCAGGATGGCAGTATGGTATTTCATCATGAAAATTGTATAACTCTTCTTTTTTTTGATATACCTTTTTTACGGAAATCAGCAAAGTTTCTCGATTTTTGTATTCTATTAAAGATAATGGCTGACACCATGAGCTCTCTGGAATTAGAAAGTATGTTCCATTCTGGCTCATACCTGCTAAACAGCTATGAAGCTTCAACTCTAGCTTGCCATTGGATTCTTGTAAAGAATATTGGCAAGGAGTTTCATAAAAAGCCACAAGCCCATAATCTCCTTTTAAAAATATCTTAGCAATAAGTCTTTGATTCAATTCATAATACATCTCATATATATCAATATCCTCTTTCCTAAAAGGAACTCCATTTTTTAAGCTTGGCAAAGAAGGAATTTCCATACAATACACTCCTGAACTAAATATTTTGTCTTTTCTTCCAATCCATAATGCAATTCATCAATCGCTGTTTTTCTTCTCCTAGCTTTGCAAACCATATATCTACATCTTGTTCTGAAATTTGCTTTTTAAGCAAATAGTAAGGAGTAGCCTGGAGTTTGTACCAAAGATCCCTGCCTTCTTTTGTAAAAAGATTTGCAAAAGAAAAAGAATAAAATCGCTCCGACATTTCTTTCCAATCTGGCAGAGCAAGAGAATTTTCGTCAAAATCTTTCTTACTATCGTCAAATAAAGAAAAATAAACTATGCCTCTTATCGTCGTATCATCAATGTCTATTTTTATCTTATTTTGATCTTGCTTTTGGAGAAAAATTTTTTCTCCTCCCATACAGAAAAAACCTGCCAGTGCATAGCGATCTGCAATATTATATTGAATCCCTATATCTGATTTTACTGGTTGCACAGCATATACAAGAAGCAGATTCTGCCACGTTTTTTTTTCCTCTAAAGAAAGATTGTGGATATTCCATAATCCTGTAAGCAAAGCAGGCCAATACGCTTCTTTTTTATAATGCTCCATAGCATATCCTTTAAGTTGATAAAGCATACTCTCGCATTTACAAGGATGCAAGCATGCTATTTGATAAGGATAGGGGAAAAAATACCCCTGGTTTATCCAAAAAGAAACAGCATCAGCATATATGTTTTCAGGTTGCTCCATAGTATGAAATAGGCCCCCCAGTATCCAGGAAATATTGCTATGTTGCTTTCCATCAGAATACATCCCTAACAATACAGACAAAATGTCTTGAGAAAGATTTTCAGGCAATGCATGTTGCCAGAACATATAATAAAGATTCGATGAATTCTGTGGAAAATTTCCCAAAATAGATCGGGTCATCTGTGTTTTTTCTGAAATAATCCTCGCTACCTGCATTCTTTCTGGTGAATCTAATATAAATACCCAATAGGGAAATAAAGAAATATAAAGTTCCTGCATTTCTTGTGATCTTATAGGAATCTCTCTAGGAACGTTGTTAGCTATAATACGATATGTTGTTTTAGAAATAGCCAGCCTTTCCCACCAATTCATGGTTGGAATTGTTTTAGAAAGAAGTTGCCAGAGAATTCTTTTTTGGTCTAATTTTTTTAAAAGCGATTTGACTATATTCCAGGACTCTGGAAGGGATTGGTACTGCAATAGCTTTTTAAAATAGACATATTTGCAGTCGTTTTCTTCCTTTTCCAGATAATACACCATAGCATCAACAAGCTTTTCGATGTTCTTAATGCTATTGCTGATTTCATCAGGATAAGCATCCTCTAAAAGAAGGCGATTTAGCTTAACCAAACTCCTTCCTTTTAAATCTTTTTGTAATAAAAGTGCTTGTGTGTCCTCTGACAACTTTACTTGAGAAAACACATCTTCTTTATAAAAAGAAGTATCCAGGAGATGGTTCAATGCTTTTGTAATTTTATTCAAAAGATCCGAAGGCACAGCATCTTCTGTTTTATAAGAATTCAAAGGATTCTTCAATCCTTTAGAAAACCTATTTTTAATATAGAAAGACACTGGGTCAATGGCATCTCTGAGCTTAACAATAAATTTGGCAGGTTCTTTAAAGTCCTGTATAGTTAAAAATGAGATGCCATCCTGTGTTGCCCATCTAAGAAGCAAAGACAAATCCCAATCTGGTTCATGAAAGCAGAATTCTACATCATCCAGCTTGTCTAGAAATTTTTGATCGCATAGCAATGTTTGATGAATGATTTGCCCAAGATATGCATCTGGCTCTATATATTCTTGAAATAAGGGATATATATCCACAGGGCAGTAGATAAGAATATCTTTCAGCAAAATTTCTATTCGCCTATCAAGATGATGAAATTCCAGCCAATGTTTTATGAGAGATATTGCCTGCTCTTTCATTATTTCTTTTTGGTTGTTGACTTCTAAATCCAGAAAAGGAAAATCAGAACAAGATATAGCCAGAACTTTTTTCAACAATGAAGCTGTATTGTTTTCTTCCTGCTCTTGTAAGCGATGTCGAATTCCTAAAAAACTGGAAGATTTTGAGAGCATTTTCTGGATTTCTCCTTGCAAAATTTCTTTGCGCATAGAAAAAGAAATACAAGGCAATCTTTCTAAATCTTGATTTTCTAATCCAGGATATATTCCTTTGAATATTTTTAAAAAATTTTCATCCAAAGGATTTTCAACATGAGAAAAATCAGGCAACGGAATGGCTACTGCGTTTTCTTTTTCTTCTGTTACCGCTATCAAAGCATCTATAAATTCTTCTAACATTAGAGAAAGATAGAACTTGAGCTTCATTAAAAAAGAAGGCAAGTCTTTATAAGAAATCCCTTGCAAAGAATTCCAAAGCTCTCTTAAATCAGAGGGTGTCATATCTGCAAGAAAACGCAATTGCTCGACATATACATTTTGCCCTGCAACATAAGGAAAAATTTCCAGTATTGTTCTTTTTTTGAGTTCAAGAGTAGAACCCTTTCTATACCATTCGCCCCAGGCTTTTATAGCTTTTTCTAAAGAAGAAAAAGAAAAATCCTTCCACATAGAAACCGTTGCATAGATAGAGATTGCTTTGTCTTTTGGATCAGGCCAATTCTGTAAAGAAGAATAAAACATTTCTAATGCACTGTCTGCTATAAAGCTTGAGCAAGACTTTGCCTGGATTGTCTTTTGAAAAAAATCCAGATATAAAAGACACGTTTTCTCTAGCCAAAATGGCTGTTCCTCTGTACAAGATTTTTTAGCGAGAGAAAAGGCCAGAGCAGGAGAAACCAACTCAGAAGTCCAGGCAAAATTTTCTCTCAGGCTTTGCCAGAACCATTTGCTCTCCCAAAACCTTAAATAAGATTTCGACATACTTTGAAACAACGATGCCTGCCAGAAGCCATTCCATGCTACTTGGTTTCTAAAAGAAACAGCCCATTTATTTTGCTTCAGAAATCTTGCCAGATTATCTGGAATGCTATGGAATTTTTCTATACTCTGGCTCAGGTTTTGTATACTGTCTTGATATTCTTCCCAAATAACAGAATGCTCTTTTTTTAGGTTTCTTGCGATCATTTCTATGGCTTGCCATATATTTTGAGGGTTTTCCATGCTTCTCTGAATATAAGGTAAATACTGCATCAAATAGGGATTTTCTGCAATAGAATCTTTCCATTCATCTGAAATATTCATTGCTTGCAATTTCTGCTGAAAGATTTCTTTTTTAAGGGGCTTCAGCTCTTTGAGCAGGCAAGTATGAACATAAAATTTTTTTAAGATTTCGTCTTCTGGCAATGTACAAAAAGTAAAACCAAAATGAATCCCACAAAAAGGCGATTGCAAATATAAGGAAACCGCCATAAGAAGATTGGCAACCCAAGGTTTTGTTTGCATAGGGAGATGATCCCATACAACCAGTAAGGAATATTTTTTTGTTTGCTCTTGCCTGTTCTCTGTCTGGTATATTTCTCTTCCTATTTCACCAAGAGCTTCACCATAAGTTTTTATACAATCTATCAGAGATTTTGGGTTATCCAGTCTTGTAAAAATTTCCTTGATTTTTTCTCTATAGTCTTTTACAAAATAGTGTGTCATATCCTTTTGGGGAATCAAGCTTTTGCAATATATGCATTCCAGAAATTTTTGCCCTTCGGTTTCGCCCCTTTTCAGATTATCTGTTTCTTCCTTTTCATAGATTCTGTTACAAACAGGGCATTTATACTCTCGCCTGGGGAAATAGGTATAAAGGGAATCCAAAAGATTCTTACGCAAAAATAAAAAAATATCTTCTGGACTTTCTATACTTCTTGCATCCACCATCAAAACAACAGTAGACAAAGGAAGACGATCATAAAATGCTTTCCAAAAAGATGTTTTTCCAACGCCAGAAGTACCATACAAAATCAAGCATCTTGGCTTGAAGGAAAGCCCTTGCCATTCTTCAAGGCATTGTGTTAGATAAGCCATATCTTCTTCTCTGCCTAGTACATCTGCTTTTGCTTCTTTCAGTTGAACAAAGGCAGTCCTAGATTTTTCTGTAAAATTGCCATAGAATCTTACAGATTCCAATAAAACAGCAAGCTTCTCTCTTAACTCTATACGATCTAGCTGTCCCTTAACAATACTTATGCAAGTCTCCAGCGTTTTATGGATTTGCTGAAATTGGATTTCATCCCATCCTAGAGATAAAAGAATTTGCTCCAGTCTTGCCATAGCTTCTACAACAGGAATATCTTTCTGCATGATAATAGGCTGGAGAGTTATGGGAATCCTATCCAGGGAATCCAGCACTATCTGGCAAAATTGTCTTTTCCAATATTGTTCTTCTTTTGTTGGGAATTCGCCCTGAAAGGTCAGAATTTCATACAATCTATCCAAAACCTTTTGCCTGGAATCTCCTTTCTTGATTAAAGAAACTAGACTATATTCTGTCTCTTCTAAAAGCTGTTCTTTCCCAAAAGTCATTGCTAAAATCGCTTCTAAATAAAGCTGTTCTAGCATCATTTTTGTCGTCTGAGACGTATTCACTAGATACTCCTTTTTCGTCAATTTCCAAAAGTAGGGAAAGGATTCGAGATAAATCGTATAGCAAACCAAAGAGAGACTTGATGGTTGTATGATAACGGCAATGTTTTGCTTGGTATATTATGTCCCCAATTCTTTTTGACAGAATGTGTAGTCACATCCCATTCTTCCTTATAATCATAAGGTAATTCATGGGATATATTTTTCTTAGATGAGGATTTTTCTATTTCTTTTTGCCATGTACTTCCAATGGTTATTTCCTTCATTCTAACAATATCAGATTCTGAGCTACTCTTGTAATTGTTATGTTCTGGTCTATTATGTTTACAGGCTATTTCTATGATAATTTTATCCTCATCATCTGGAATGCCTGTGGTAATTGTACCTAATAGTATTTGCTGGTATTCTTCAGCACAATTGAAAAAAAATGCTTTCTTTTTTTTCATTGTATCTTTCCCAAATTGCACATTTCCTGATAGGCTGGCTATTCTATCGTTTCCCTTTCTATCAAAGTATATCTTTATCTCAAAAACACACGATTCCAAAAACGTCTTGTACTGCGTTTCCATGCGCTTTGCATGTAATGAAGACTGGCAATACAGCTTTATCTCTTGCCTCATTTCTGAAATCTTACCATTATCGAAATAATTTCGGATATTTTCATGCCATTTTTTATCGTATTTTTGCTTTTCGTTAATATCGTTTATAAGCTTATCGAAATAGTAATTGCTATACTCTATCCTATGTTTTTCTGGAAGAGCCTGTATTTTTTCTTTTATATTTGCTATCTTGCCGAGTGTATCTTGGTATCCGTTCTTTTTTAGCTTTTCATCGCTATAGACATAAGAGAATTTTTCGATTCCAATATTTTCTAAATCCATTTTTATATTTTTTATGATAGGCTCTATTCTCATCCTCTCTTGATTTTCTTTTTTTTCTTGTTCTTCTTTCTTCTTCTTTAAATTCTGTAGAGTCTGTAGATTTTGATTCATAGTGTTCGATAGTTCTCTACGATGCGATTCTGTCAATAATTCCTTAGATATCTTAGAACTGAGTAACGAAAGCTTTTCTATCTTGGGAGCAAATTCCTCTGTATTGCTGCGTATAATTTCTTCAAGATTTGTTTTCAGCCTTCCATAGTTCTCTTCTTTTCTTTGCTCCTGCTCTTGTTTCTGATTCTTTAAGTTTTGCAAGGCTGCTTCGATACTATTCAGTAGCTCTGTTCGATTCTCTTCCTTAAGGGATTCTTCAGGAATATCCGATTTTATTTTAGAAAGCTTGGTTATCTTGCTATCGAATTCCTCTGCATTGTTGCCTAGTATTTCTTCAAGATTTGTTTTCAGCCTTCCATAGTTCTTTTCTTTTTTTTGTTCCTGCTCTAGTTTCTTGTTCCTTAAGTTTTGCAAGGTCGCTTCGATACTATTCAATAGCTCTGTCTTGAGTAATTCTTTAGGAAGATTCACTTTAATTTGAGAAATCTTTTCTATCTTGAGATCAAATTCCTCTGTATTGTTGTCCAGGATTTCTTCAATCTCCTTTTTAAAAGTTTTATAATTTTTTGCCTGTGTAGAAATTTGTAGCAGATTTTCTTTAAAAGTCTTCAACTCTTTCGATAATTCTGTAAAATTTTGTTCTTTTAATAAAAACTCTTGGAGAAGCTTAGATTCTATTTGAGAACGCTCTGTTTCTGTGCTTCCCAATTCCTCTTCAGAGACTTTTGCTATTATATTCTCGAATTTGTTTATTTTTGATTGAATGGCTTCAATATGTTTTTTATAGTTCTGATATCTTTCTTTTTGTTGTTCCCCCAAATTTTTAATTGTATCTTTTATATTGTTTTCTAAATCGCTTTTTTTTGTGATAAGGTTTTGATAGCTTTTATTTTTTAATCTTGTCTCTATAATATTTAGACTATTTATAGAATTAAGTAACTCTTCTAAATCTTTTTCTAAAAAGTCAAAATATTTTATATCTTTCTTGGCTTTTATAATGTCCTGTTGCAAAATATTTTTTAGCTTTTTAAATTCATTTGATTTTTCTTCAAGCTGTTGGGTTATCTCTTTGGAATATTGTTTATCCATCTCCTCTAATGTATTTTTTTTTAATGATAAAGAATCCTTTAATTCTTTACACTCCATTGAAAGTTCATTTCTTTGTTCCAAGGTGAGATTAATATTGTTTTGCCAGATAGCTGCATAGATTTCGTCTGATCTTTTTTCCATGCCAGAGATATTTACAATTTGTTGATCAAAAAAATGCTCCTCACTTTCACTTTTCATGATTTGGATTTCTGAATTTATAGTCTCTATACTTTTTTTTATATTTTCATAATTTTTATTTTTTTCTAATATATCGTCTCGTTTTTTTGTTAAACCTTTCTCCTTTGTATCTATCTTTTTTTCAAGATTTTCTAAATTTTCCGATAAAATTTTAGATTTGTTTAAGTCTAATTTGCCATTTTCCAATTTCTTGTTTATTTCGTCTAAAATTGTTTTGGATTCTTGAGCCATTTCCTTCAATTTTTTCAAATCTTTTTCCAACTCATTCAGACTACCAGATATTGTAATTGCATCAACGTCCTTTTGAAGGGTTACTATTTTTCTATCTAACTCTTGGAAATTTTTTTCTTTCTCTTTTTCTTTCTCTTCGATGCTATTTTTCTTGCTCTCTAGCTCTATTTTTTTTGTATCTATACTTTTTTGAACATCGCCTGAACTTTTTGATAATAAGAAAATTTTATCTTCTTCTATCTCTCTTTTTTTATGCTTTACTTCTTTTGAAATCTTTTGATATCTTATTGTTATATCAGACAAGTTTGCTAAATTTTTTTCCAGATCATTCAGGTTGTCAGGTATTATGATTTTAGCAATGTCAGTTTGAAGGGCTGCTATTTCTCCGTCTAGCTTTTGAAAATTTTTCTCTTTCTCTTGTATACTCTTTTTCTTCTTTTCTATCTCTGTTTTTTTTGCATCTATATTTTTTTGAACATCGCTTAACCTTTTTTCTAACTCTATTTTTTTCTGCTTTGCTTCTTCTGAAACCTTTTGATATCTTATTGTTATAATAGACAAGTTTGCTAATTTTTTTTCCAGATCATTCAGAATATCAGGTATTGTGATTGCATCAATGTCCATTTGAAGTGTTGTTAATTCTCCATCTAACTTTAGAAAATTTTTATCTTTCTCTTCAATGCTCTTTTTCTTGCTCTCTAGCTTTGTTGTTTTTATATCTATATTTTTTTGAACCTCGCTTAACCTTTTTTCTAACTCTATTTTTTTTTGCTTTGCTTCTTCTGAAATCTTTTGAAATCTTATTGTTATAATAGACAAGTTTGCTAAATTTTTTTCCAGATCATTCAGAGTATCAGGTATTGTGATTGCATCAATATCCGTTTGAAGGGCTGCTATTTTTCCATCTAACTCTCGAAAATTTTTCTCTTTCTCTTCGATGCTCTTTTTTTTGTTCTCTAGTTCTGTTTCTTTTTCATCTATCTTTCTTTGAACATCGCCTAATTTGGATGATAATAGACTTACTTTGGCTTCCTCTATTTCTTTCTTTTTATGGTTGGTTTCTTCTGAAATACTTTTAAAAGTTTTTCTTATTTCGGAAAATCCATCCAGATTTTTATTTAGCTCATTTAGATTATCCGATATTGAGATTTTCTCTACTTCCTTTTGCAAGGCTGTTATTTTAGTATCCATGTTCTGAAAGTTTTTCTCTTGCTCCTGCTTATTTTGAAAAAAAACGAAACAAACAACCAAGAAAAGCAAAAAACATAATGATGCACCGAAAAACACCCTTTGTCTCTTGTTTATTTTTGTACATAGAGAAGCAATCTTTTTTTTGCAATCCAAAGCTTTTTCTTTGTATTCTGACAGTGAATCTTTGCTAAAAAAAAGAGAAAGCCTTTCTTTAGCCTTTGCAAGGGAATCTTTTTTCAAAAAATCCACAATCTTTTCTTTGCAATCTGATAAAAAATTTCCTGATTCTGTTATATCCGTATCTGTTTTTATGGGAGCAGAGATGTTTTTTTCTTTTTGCTTGATTTCCTGAAGAAAAACTAAAATCTCTTTCGCTTCTTTTCGGGTACTTTCGTCATAGTGTTTTTCTGCAACCTCAAAGAAAATGTCCCAAAAATCTGCTGCTGTAAAAAGCAGAGAATTTTTAGATCCTTGTTCCTGAAGTGACTTCAAATCAGAAGATATATCTCTACTGTTATAGAGAATGCCCTGCAAAATTTCTTTCTTTTCTTGTTCTTTTATTTCTGTAGAAAGAATCTCCTGGTTTTGTATATTGATACTATATTTAGGATAAAAGGCACTAAAAAGAGAAAAGGCATAGTTTCTTATCTCTTTATCATTCGACTGCATATAAAGAAATAAAACAGAAAGCCCAAAAGGATTTCCTATACCAGCTATGCCTTGTAAAAAATCCACTTTGGCAGAGGAAGCATATTTATTAGAAAAAGCATTTGCTTTAGGAATGCTTTCTGTTCTCTTTTTGAGAGACTCTACTTTAGGCATGCTTTCCGTTCTCTTCTTAGCAGAGTCCAAAACCAAAGGACACTCATAGTCTTTTAAAGACTCAAGCTTTTCCTGGCTTTGATTTCCTGGCACACCCACTATCTTAAAAAACAGGTTGAGTTTTTGTTTGCTTTCCAAAGGATGAAATTTAGTAAGACTGACAAAGGAAAGTTTTCTTTTTTGATTTTCTGGTAAATGAGAACAAATACATTCTAAAAGGCCAAGAGCCTGCGACCACTGGCTATAGCCATAAGGTAGCACCATAGAACTCTGCATTCCTTCGAATAAAAACTGCATTTCTTCTATTGTTTTTTTTATCTTTTCAGGAACTTCTGGCATTTTTTGCGATTCAGGAAGAGCAAGTGCCTTTGCTCTAGATATATTTCTTTCTGCTGGTTGATCGGGAAGACAAGACTGCCACATTTTCTCTAAAAAACCACTGCGTACCAAAGAGAAGGGATGGTATTGGTATTTTTGAGAATATATTTCTTCTGGTATTGCAATAAAAAAAATTCTGAATGCTGGCCGTCCTGTAGTATCGCGGAAAGATTTAAGGTAACCAATCACATAGTAGGGTTCTGTGTACTGCAATTGTTCAGGTGTCCATACCAAAAGGCTAGGAACACGAAAAATTTCTTCCTTGACCAGGGTTTTGATATCCTGGTAAATCTTTCCTGCAGGGCATTGAAATAAAGCCTGAAGCTTTTTGGGGAAACCAGGGGAAAAAGAATCCCACCAATCCCAATCTTTGTCCATCTCTTCCTGGGTGTATTTCCCAAAAACCCCATAGTGGTATTTTTCTATCATTGTTTTTCTCCTTGTCTGGTTGTGGTTGTATCACCACAACCAGAATACTCTTATCTTATGGAAGAAGATACGGTGAAATTATATGTCGCTTGTTTGGGAATAGAAAAATGGCTTCCTTTTACCAATTTCCAGAAATTGGTTATAGAAAAAGATTCGTTATGTTGGGGCAACTCGCATACCAATACAACAGGAATACTATTTCCTGCACTATGGCTGGACATATTCCATTCTAGCTCCACTTCTTCTTCTGGCCTTTTATTGCCTTTCACTTTCACGTCAATATTAGCAGGACGTTGATGATTTCTGGTTTCATGGTGTGTTCTCCTAAAAGGCCAGATACCTGTTTTCCATGTATGTTCTGTTGCCCATCTAACTACGAAGTCATGGCTTACACGAACAACCAGCCTGATTTTATAAGTTTGCCCAAATTCCTTTTGGAAATTTTGCAACCTTTGAGACCATTGGAAACATTCCTGATCATAGCTTTCTTTAGCTGCGGTTAATGCAGTAATTTCGCTATGGAAATTCTGGCTCACTTCTTTCCAGGAATCATGAGGAAGACCTAGCTTTTCTTGAATATCACGGGCATGGTTTTGAAATTGCCCTATGGTATCTTTGCTTATTTTTGCACTTTCCGCCCGTATTTGATTTTGTTCGAGTTTTTCTTTTTCTCCTCGTAGGTTTTGGATATATGGTGCTATATCTGTTTCATAGCCTGGTTGAAGCATTGTTGATTTTAGGTTTTCTATGCTATTGAAACCATTGCCAAATATAGTAAAATACTCCCTTGTCGCATTTGCCAGACGATTTTTTTCTTCTGTCACTTTCGCTGCTGTCTGCGCCAGACTGTCGAGAAGACCTTGTTTAGTTTGAGTGCATAGTTGTATAAATTGGCTTAAATCTTGTTGTAAGACAACAGCTTGATTTTGTTTTACTCTCATATCTTGTAAAATTTTATCGATTTCTCCTTTTTTTTGTTTTATAATCCCTTTTTTCGCTAAAAGCTCTCTGGTTTTTTCTCGATATTGTTTAGATGAGAGTCTTTTAGAAAGACCTTCGAACTCATCTTTCAAATCTTGTAGATGTACAGGGTTAAGTGCTTGAAGCCTATCATTTATAATGCGTTGCAAATGTTCAACATCATTGTTACAGGCTTTTTCTATATCTTTCCCCTGATTATCCATTCTTTCTAATCTTACTGCATGAGGAGATAAATCTGTTTGCCATTGCTGCAATTTTTTTTCTATGCTTTCTTTGCTCGCTACTATTTTGGCATCTAAAGCCCCTGCGCTGCGAAGTTTTTCATCCACAGGGTAAACAGACTGCGAAAGTACTACCCTTTCCTGGTTGTAGGAAGCAAGAGTTGCTTCCACATCTTTGATGGTGCTGTTATAAACAGGCTGTAAAGTATAAAGCCCTTCGGTTATATGCAGATCATCATTCAAATCTTTTTGCTGTTTGTCCAAGGCTTCTTCTATTTTTACGAATTGCTTGTTTTGGTTTAAATATTCCTTGTAAAATTCGTTCCATTCCTGTTCATTCTTCAAAAAAATTTCCAAAGATTCTTTGATAATACCTGCTGCTTTTTTTATTTTTTCCCCTTCTAAAGGGAAGATATTTTTTTCTAATTGCCTATTTCCCTCTGCTATTCTATTGTTAGCTTTGTAAGAATAGAGGGTTTCTTTTTCAAACTGCATATAAAAATATAGGACAATTTCATTCATCCGTTGATGGATATGAATATTCCCCAAAGAAAAAGTTTTGGAAGAAATACTAGAAACAAGAGAATCAAGCTTTTCAAAAGTCCTTTCTGCCTCTATGTCTTGCAAGGAAAGATTAAGGTAGAACTGACACATATCCAGTATATTTTTCCTTGGAGTATCCAGAGAAGGCATCCAGGCTTTTTTCAGAGCATTTTCAGGAAAAGCAGCCATAGAAGGAGGAGTCTTAGTCCCCAACATCTCTAAATAGCTTGTCCATGCTTTTTTACTATGCTTTTTAAAGCTCTCAAAGCTTTCTTTGGAATTGTTTTCTGCAAAGCCCAAAATAGGATTGGTAGAGCTCATGGTATAGTCTAAAAAATAAGAAGATACCATTTTGCTCCAATTTTCCTGATACTTTTGACGGCATAGGGCTATTCCTTTAGCACTGATTTCTTTTCCATAGCTGTTTAATTCCTGATTGCCCTGCTCTGTTTTAGGCCATAAAGCTAAAGCCATTTGCATAGTTTTCGAGAACAAGGAATCCAACTCTGTTATTTTTCTATCCAAAGGTGCTTTTTCTTGGCGAAAGCTAGTCCAGTTGCTTTCTATTGCCTTGAATGTAGACTCAACCAACATTTTTTGTTCGCCTGTTTCCAAAAGCATAAATATATGATTGATAAGGGGCTTTAAATAACCAAATCTTTCCACATCTTTTGACATTGCTTGCATCTCTTGGAGAATGCGTTTTCTGTCTTCAGGATTGAGCTGATTGTTGTTAGTCCATGTCTTGATTTTATCCAATATTCCAGAATTCCTAAAATTCTGAATACAAGATTTGTAAAATTCCTGGCTTTTTTTATAAAAAGCTATTTGTGCCTTGACTTCGCTATCTATATCTTTGGATTCTAGCCTGGGCATTTCCTGGATAATGTTTTGGAAATCAAGATATTCTTTTTCTATATTTTCTAGATATGTCATATTGCCTGCAATGATATTTTTTTCTAGCTTACCTAAATCGCCATCGATAGATGTGTCTAAGGTGATCTTACGTCTCTCGGAAGAATCCTGTGTTATAGCTAAATCGGGGCCTAGCCCCTTAAAATCAAAATTTTTTTCACATTCAAAGGAAAAGTTAATCAACATGGCATTTCTGTTATTCAAAGAATCTAGCTTTTCGTAAATATCCTTTGCTAGAATTTCATAGCACAACAGTTCTTTTTCATAAATTTCTTTGTTGAGAATAATAAGTTGTATCTTTTTTCTCAACTCCTGCATTTCTTTGAATCTTTGCAAAGCCGATTTCTTGGGGAGTTCAGAAGCAAGTTTTTTCCATTCTTCCTGCCATAGATTCTTGAGAAGATTTTCCAAACCCTGAGTATCTTGCTTTGCTTCTTGCAGCCACATTTTGATGGAAAGTAAAGAATCCAATCGCTGATTCCATCCGACTAAGTCTGTGGCAAGTTCCAGACGTATGTGCCAATTTAATCCAGTTGCCCAGTTTTGAAACCAGCTGTCTCTTATAGTATTCTTGCTTTTCTGACTATAGTCTTTTATTTTTCCCTTCTTTTCTAAAGAAAGCCCGTATTCCATGAGAGCAACTTTTTCTAAATCCCAGAAAATTTCCAACCGCTTTGTGTATTCTTCATTTTTAGAGAAAACCAAAGCAATATCTTTACTTAAAGCATTTCCTTCTATCTCATAAAATTTACTTTCTATTTCAGCAAAAGGAGCATAGCAAATTTCACTATATTTTTCACCATATACACTTTGAAGTGCTTCCGCACTTGCTAAAAAGTAAGCTACAGCCTCTTTTTGCTCTGGGTGAGTGCTTAGAAGCGAAACGCCTTGTTTGAGATACTCTTCTAATAGAACGTTTTTCGGACTATCCACATTCTCTTTTTCCAGGGATTTCACAATTTGTTTTTGATAGAACTCCCAAACCTGGTCAAAAAGAGAACCTTTTTTGAGGTCTTCTATTTTCAGATGCGATTGAAGATAGCTTAGAAGAAGTTTTTTCCCCTCTTCCTCGAACAAATTTTGCAGGAGTTTTTCAAAAGCATGAGTATCTTGCATACCCTTTTTTATCGAAAGGAAGACAGCAAAGGTTTGTTTCCATTGTGTTAAGCCAGAACCGAGCTGCAACTTCATCTGATTCCTTAGTGCTATTGCCCAGGATTTAAACCAATTGTTTCTTATAACAATTTTATCTTCCTGGCTATCGCTTTTTATCTTATCCTTTTTTTCTAAAGAAAGCCCGTATTCAATGAGGCGCACTTTTTCTAAATCCCAAAATCGCTGTAATCTCTTCATGTACTCGTCCGTTTTAGAAAAAGCTGAAGCAATATCCTTTGTTAAGGAAACTCCTTCTGTTTCATAAAATGCAGTTTCTATGGTTGCAAAAGGACTATAGATTTCCTTGTATTTTTCCCCATATAGCCCTTGAAGTGCTTCTGCGCTCGCCAAAAAATAGGATACAGCCTCTTTTTGCTCTGGGTGAGAACTGAGTAGCGAAACACCTTTCTTTAAGTACTTTTCTAACAATGTATTTTTAGGTGTGTCAACCTTTTCTCTTTCCAAAGAAGTCACAACTTGTTTTTGGTAGAAATTCCAAACCTGATCAAAAGAAGAACCCTTTTTAAGGTCGTCTATCTTCAAATGATCTTGAATATAGATTATAAGAAATCTTTTCCCCTCTTCCTCAAATAAATCCTGGAGGAGATTTTCAATATCCTTGCTGCCTGGCATAGAGTTTTTTATCGCAATTAAGGAAGCATAAGTTGGCTTCCAATGCACAAGGTCTGTATTAAACTGCGAACGCAGATGATTCCTTAGTGCCTCTTTCCAGTCTCCAAACCATTCACTTCTTATGGTGCTTTTTTGTTCTGAGCTATATTGTTTTAGTATATCTTGCTTTTCTAAAGAAAGCCCATATTGTGAAAGACGGACTTTTTCTATATTCCAAAAAGCTTGTAAGCGTTTTGCATATTCTTCATTTTTAGAAAAAAGCAAACCCAAATCGCTCTTTAAAACACTTCCTTCGCTTTTATAAAAGGCACTCTCTAGTTTGACAAAATGAGGATAGCAAATTTCATTATATGTCTGACTTTTCGTTATTTCTTTAGAGTAAACATCTTCCAATAATAAGCGGTTACATTGGATCAATTGATTTTGGCTATGATTTTGTTTCAATAATAGTCGTTTCGATTCTACGGACAATTGTATATTTGCAAATTTCTTTTCTTCATAAATATTTCCAGCCCGAATAATCTCGTTCATTGCCTTTACTAAAGCTTCTTCTTCTATTTCCTCATTATTGGTCAATTTTTGTTGTATTTCAGCGGGTAATTTACCTTTTATCCATAAACAAAGCGAATCATCAGGCTTTTTAAGGCTGGCAACGAGCAAGCTTCCCTTTTCTTTAAAATCGCCCACATTAAATAGTAAAGAGCGATATTTTATGCCGTATATATTTTGAAGCGTTTCTACTGCTGTTAAAAAATAGGATATAGCATCTTTTTGCTCTGGTTGAGAGCTGAGTAAGTCGACTCCTTTTTTCAGATAAACTTCTAATACATCATTTTTAGATGTATCGAATATTTCTTTTTCCAGATATTTTATGACCTGTTTTTGATAGAATTCCCATGCCTCCGCAAATTGAGAACCTTTTTTAAGATCGTCTATTTTAAGGTGTTGTTCAATATATCTTATAAGATTGCTTTCCATACACACTAGAATAGTCTTCAAAAAACCTTTCCATAATGCAAAAAATTCGCTTGGTGAAAACTTTTCGCTCTTTTCTAAATCGTGAAGGCTTTTTAAAATTTTGCTGGCTTCTGTTGCTTCTTTTTGGCCTGACGCTTCCAGAATAATAAGCCCTAAAAAATTTCTCAATCCTTGTATTCTTTCCTGCAAACCTGCAACAGTTGAAAGTTTTTCCATCTGAAGAGCTATATCAGGCCAGAGATAATGATAATAAAAAGGTGGCTTCATTTTGGCCAGCAGGCTATAATCATTCTTTTGTGATGTAAAAGAAATCTTTTCAACCTCTTGATGCGTTTCATACAAGGGATACAGAACGATCCCTGCCACTATAGTAAAAAAGAACAATACCATCGCAGCAAACTGAGATGCTTTAATCATCTTGCTTCTATAGCCTGAAACAAGCTTTTTTTCGTCCAGCCAGCGAGCTACCTGATAGAACATGGCATGTATACCACGAGGCTGTAGTGGCTTTTTAGGAATATTAACTAAAGTTTCTTTTCCTGTCATGGGATCTGTCTCCACGACCTTCTCCACTGCTCCTACTGCCGATGTAAAAAAAACGTCCAGATTCATGGTAATCTTGCGAAGCTTGAGGACAATCTCTTCCATTTGGTTCATGATCATTTCAACCGATTTGCCCCACTCTGGGTTATAGTAGGCATTTTTAGGATCAAAGTAAGGGGCTATTGTCCTGGCAACCAAAACTGGATAGGGTAGCCCTAAAAAGATATCTTTTCCTCTAAAGATTTGGTAGGCTTCTTGCAAAGCATGGGGAGGCCATCGTTTTTTACCGTATTTTTTATAGACAGCCTCTACATGGCGATTAAAGCCAGGGATCTCGTCTGCTTTTGTTATGTTTAAACCAAAATTGATCTTTTCCAAAGGCGCATTGCTGTCCTTGATTGCCTGCAAAATAGAATGGAATGCATTCAAAGCATCTGTTTTGCAGGGATAATGAGGAATCAGCCCTGGAATAGAAAAAGGGTCCAAGAGATATAAAACAACATCGCTTGTGGCAAAAAAATTGAAAATTTCAGAAATAGCCTGCAATTTTTTTTCACCCTGAAGCCCATCCAGATTAGCCCAGGCACCCTTAAAGTCTTTTGTTATGATCGAGTTTGAATCACAATTTCCATTTTCATCAATGCAGTGCAATTCAAATCGCAAATCTGTTGTAAACTCCGTACCTGATATAAATTGAGGTTTTTCGCCATTGAGAGTAGCAAATGCCCGTTTCAGATATTCGATCTGCTCTAACAAGGCAGCCAGATTGTTTTCTTGAATCTTCTCTTCTCTCGTAGCCAGACTATTCTTAGTTGTTGAAACTATAGCTAAAGAAGTGGATGGAGAATCGGCCTTGTCATCGCTCTTTTTTTCTTTGACTTCCTCTTTTTGCTCACTCTTTTTTGCTTTATCTTCTTGTCCTGCTTCTTTACTAATATGCAGGCGATCTACAAGCCTTATGCCATTGTATTCTCCCATAGTAGCCATTTGTGGATAGGCTGCTCCCCAATATTTGATAACGGAAAATTGGACAGTCTTCCCCATTCCAGTAATTCCAATTACACCAAGTCTAAACTCTTTCTTGTCTTTCATAAATCTACTTATCCTTTCCAATGATTGGATTACTCATCTCAGATTCTGAGAAGATGGACATAGTTTTTGTCGTGTCACGCAATTTCGCCATCCCTGCCTTTTGATATTGCCATGCTGCTTCTAAAATAGCACATACTAACAGGAAAATGGTTATCAAAAGCAACACCGATAAAGAAAGGGAATGATTAAAACGAAAGTGGATTTTTTTCCATAGTCTGGGAATAAAGCTTATCACCCGTTTAAAAAAATAGCTCTCATGGCACTCTATAAGCTTTTTCTCTATGCTGTCCTCGATAATTTTTTTCAATAAAGGCGATTTTTGGACAAACCAGTATTCTTTTTTGAGAATCCTGCCTGATGAAAACATAGACTTGATGTATATATCTTGAGGATTCCAGGCATTAGACAATTTACTCCCATAGAAAAAAAACCAAAAAAAAGGATCTTTTTCACTTCCCCCTTCTTCTGGATTTTCTAAATCCATGTATTGCGTTGGAGAAACATGTAAGAGTTCCAGGCTAGGAGAAAGAAGATTCCAAAGCTTTTGGATTAAAAAAAACTGCACTTGTGCTATATTTTCTGGATTAGCAAATTTTATACGGCCAGATTCTAATGAGCCTCTCTTCATAAGAGTGGGCATCACGGAAAACAGGAGGTGGTTCTCTATCTTTTTGGGCAATGGTTCTTCTTTAGAAGAAGAGCAGATCACCTCTGTTTGGTCCGTTAAATAAATCCATTGGAATTTTTCTGGTATCACCAATCTTCCATCTTTTGGAGAAACGACAATCTCTTCTTGTGTATTGCTAAACTTTAAGTCTGGCAAATCAAGAATGGTTGCGCTTTCCATAGTAGATGTTTTCCAACAATAGTAAAGTATCTCCCAATTTATAGCCCAGAAAGCATCTATACGAAAAAATTTTCCTTCTTTATTCCAGATGCCTTGTTCCATAGTTTGTATCAGGGCATCCATAAGCCTGGGGTTATTCGCATGATCTTTTATACAAAAGATGGTGTCTTCAAAAGCCTTCTTGTATTGTACTACATCTAGCACAGGAAGGCTCAACTGGTGGAAAAGGGTATGAAATCTAAACATTCATTTTCTCCCTGTTAATATTATTTAAAGAAAGAATCCTATTCTCTATAACCTATATCCGATGGAAAAGGAAAAAAAGTTTCGACATAAAAAAAAAGATGAAACAAAATCTGACTATGATGAAGAAAGCAGATTTTGTTTCATCTCAAATCCAATAGGGTGCAATCCAGTTATTTCGGAAACTAAAATCAAGCGGCTCTCCTTACCAAATGTGAAATAGAGCTAGAATTTTGTCGAGAAAGAAAATTCATCATATATCTCCAACGATTGGCAAGGAAAAGTCCCCGAAGAAAAATAAGTTTTTCAACATTTTCTTCTTTCCAAAACGTACTTGGAGATTTATAACGCAAATTTATCAGACGGCGGACAGCAGATTCAACAATTCCACTGCCACATGGAAGCTTGTGATCCTTGAGTACGGGATAGTTCATACGGTGTTCGTGTTTTTGAAAATATTTAAGAGCATCAAGAATATCTTTGCATCTGTGATGGCTGCGGGCTATGGATTTCACCTTGGCAATAATTCGATGAACCTTGCCATTTTTCAAAGATTTCTTTAGAGTGACAAAAAGGTTCTCTCGTTCTTTCTTTTTCCATATCTGTGGATAAATGAGCTGAACAAGCTTTGAAAGATGCTCGACTGCATGGTAGAAGTCAATAGTTTCATGAATTATCTCTTCTGGAACACCCAATTTTACAAGGGTATTTTTGGCTCGATTCCAAATCCATTCTGCTCCGTCAGCAATAAATAAAACCTCTTTTGCTTTTTCGATCTGCAACTCTTGTAGATATTGTGATAAAAGTTCAAAACATTCATCAGCTTTTTGCTCTCCAATTACTAAATCATACACAGGAAGTTCGGTCTTTGAAATTTTTCCATTCTCGCCAATAACATGGATGACAAATAATTTAGGTTCCTTCCAAGGAGTATCAAATGGAGTCCTTTTTCTTTTATTTTTTTTGCTTTTATTTTTTTCTGGATTTTCTTCTCTGATTCGAGTTCGTCCTCCGTCAACACTTATTATTACACGTTTTCCTACCAAGTTTTCTCCAGGTTTCAGGGCTGCTTGAATTCGATTTGACATGCTTTTACTTCCCACAGCATAAGCAATATCTCGAACTCTTTTGTAGGTTGCTTCGATTTGTTGATGCTCCAAGACTTGTACAACAATTTCAAAAGAAGGGCAAAGCACAGAAAGTTGAGTTACTAATGAATAGTATGAGGGCGTAGCCTGCTTGATACAACCCCAATAATAAAGAAGAAGGTGACATCCTGATCCATTCGGTCCACGTTTTTTCTTTCTTTTAGACTTGCTTTCCACCGCAAACCAGGAAAAAATTCGAATCGTATTTCCTGTTTTTAGTTGTATATCTACCTCTTCTTTACGCACCTCGCCGAGACCTTTTTTTTGTGCAATAGTCCTTGCTATATCTTCTAGCTCTTTTGATTTTGCTGCTTCTAGGATGAATACAAATGGCAAATTTTTATATAATTCCGTGATGGCTTTGTATAAATCTTCTTCAAAATCTAGAAGATTTCCCTGAAGCAAATAATTATAAATTTTAGAGGTGATTTCTTTGACTTTTTCTTCAAATTGGTCAATAATAGGAGGAATTAGTTCTAATAGCATCTTTCTTTCCTTTAATAAGGTTTTATTAACTAAAAGATGCTATTTTACTACTTCCTTCAGAAAGCAACACAAAAAAATCCAAATCACTTCCGAAATTATTGGATTGCGCCCAATCCAATATTGCTATTTTTTATGATTTCCCAAAATCAAATCAAGGAATTCTTTTTCTATGTCATTTCTTACGATTTCTAAGATTTCTTTACTTTTTTTCTCATAACTACCATATAAATTAACGATCTCTTTATTTTTGCTTATAAATCTCCGTAATGCTTTTAAACTTGAATCGAAAATTTCTCGATTTTGGCTATCTAAGTTCTTACAGAGATCCAAGAAAAACTTCTTCTGCTGCTCTGTGTTGAAAAGTAGAGGCATTTCAGAAAAAATGTGGATGAAATCGCTTTGTAAATCGCTATGTATTCTGTATAGTTCGTAAAGCTTAGTAAACTCACTAATGTCAGGTACAAGTTTTTGCAAAGAACCAAGTGCTTCTCTGCGTAAGTTTTTCTCGACTTCTATGCTTTCAAGAAATTCGATAAGTGCAAAGACTCTAGAGCTTTTATCTAAAGTGATTTCGGGGCTTGATAATAAGTATACACAAGTAATTTGCTTTTGAATCTTTTCAAGTCGAATCAACTGGAATAATTTTTGATGCAGCACAATATTTTCTTGTTTTTTCACTTCTTCTAAAACATTAGAAAACCATTTTTGACTTTCTGTTAAATGAATACTGCATCTTAAAGCATTTAGTATCTTGTTATAAATCTTGGCATCTTCTTCTATTCTTATGGTACTCATCAAACGCAATAAGCATTGCTGAATGCGATCATTTTCTAAGCATCTCTTTTCTTCAAGAAAGTCCAAAATCTCGCAGAAAATATTCTTCTCTTTTATAAAGTTTTCCAAAGTTTTGATCCTGGATTTTTCTAACTCTTCCTCGATCCTTTCTAACTCTTCTTTTTTTATTGCTTTCAAATCGCCTAGTATTTCCATGGCGTAGAATTTCAAATAACTATCTCGATCTCGATTTTTTATCTGATTTAAAATTTCTTCTAGCTTTTGCAGACTATGCAGCCTATGCGGACTATTTTTTTCAAAAAGTATATTTTGGATTTCTTTTAATATTTGGACTTCTTTTATTATTGGTATTTTTTTATGGTTGCTTTGAGAATCATAGAAAGCTTGATTAGATTTTTTGCTATTTTCTGCTATAGATTCCAAATACGCTATAATCTTCTGCATGCCTTTGTAAAAGGCATTAGATATATTCCCAAAGCGAATTTTGCATATCCATTCGATTTTCAAATCCTTATTTACAGAACACTCTTCTAAAATCTTTAGAAAATGGTTTTCTAAATTTTTCTCACAATTATTGGCTTCCAATAGCCATTTGTAAATATAATAAAAATCAGAGAAATACCATTTTATAAGAGCTAATATTGAAGCCTTTTTCCTTATATCATTTGTAGAATCAAATTTTCGCATAATCATGGTGATCATTGGGATGCTATCTCCCAGTAAGCATACATTGATTTCATTCCGTTGCAAAAAATTCACAACAACAATAACTGGATAAAGAAGAAAAAGCCTATAATTTTTATAACTTTGAATTTTTTCTTTTGTTGTCAATGCTAGACACAGGCTTAATAAATAAAAATGATGGCTATGTTCCATAATCTTGAAAAGAGGCAATGGAGATGAAAGAACATCTGTAAGTTGGATGAAGAAATTAGTGTTAGGGTTAGGACTATCTAACATTTTTTTGATAATTTCTTCGATTTTATATTTTTTTTTATCAATTTTGATGGGTGAATTCCATTCTCCCGTTGCTATCTTGTTGTTTAAAAACTTGGCTACTCTAGCATATTGGTTTTGATCCAATTTAATAAAATAAATATTTTTATTACTTTCGAAATTAATGTCTTTATTATCTTCTAAAGATTTAATATAGCAATGTCCATCAATATCTTTAATTTTTATAGCATTGATAATACCATGCAACTTATCTTTTTCTATAAATTTTTTTTCTTCCAATAGAACATATAAAACTATATGCGATAAAACATAATCAATATCTTCGTCAGTGAGTTTTTTTTCTCTTGAGACAATTCTTCCAACAGAATATCCACGCATTATCTTAGGAATGTCCGAGATATTCTGAGCCTTGACAATTCTTTTGCTTAGCAACGTTTGATCAATTTCTTGATTTTCTGAAATTTTTTGATTTTCTGAAATAATAATCAAGCATATATCCTCTTTGGCTAATGCTATTTTCAATTTTTCATGGATTTCTCCTACATTGCCTAGCATTCCACTTTTGTTTATTGTAGCCGATATACAAATTGTTTTGTCCAGCCTGACTTTATCTTTAAAGTCACTAAACAACTCTATGAGACATGCAGCAAAGGCTGCGCCCATAGATGTATCCACTAAAATTCCGTTATAGTTTTCATTACCTTGTGTAGTTAAAGTAAATCGAACATCCTTGTTATCAGGGAATAAATTTTTGTATTTTGCTATAGAAATTGCCGTTTCTAAGGCACCTTTAAACTTTTTATCCATGATAAGTAAAGGGTTTGTTTCTGGAGAAGCATAAAAATATCCCCCCCCTTCTGTGAGCAATTCTAGTGTAAGAACAAAATGCTCGCCTTCTCCTCCTCCAACAGTATCAATCAGTATAACGGATATTTTAACTTTATCTTCAATAGAAGATACTTCCTGATTTCGATAGATTTTTTGGGCGTTTTGTAACCAGGGAAGTTCAATGTCTGCTTCTTTTAAAGTTTCCGCTAAAGTTGCTTTAGTATCTGTCAAATAGGGACAAAGAGGTGTTTCGTAATCTACGGAATTTATAGTTACTTCAGTATCTACCAACTTGAGCAAAATCTTTAGTCTTTCGTATTTTATCCTGATATCATCAGAGTAATTACCTTCATTTTTTAGAAGTTCTATATGTCTTGGTAGTAGACATTGGAATTCTTTGAGCGTTTCACTTTTTTTCTCAGCAGGCAAAGAAGGAAAAAATTTTAGTTTTTTCAAAACATTTTTGCAAGAACGATTCCAAGATTGAACCATAGCAAACTCCATAGACGGATGACTCGTTAGTAAACAGGCATCAATTGTAAATGGGATATTGGCTTATCAAATATTTCCTGGCTGATATGTATTTCTGCAAGCCATACGTCTTCACCAAATATTTTAATAAAATTAAATACTTTTTCGAATATAAGTGTATTGCTAGAGAATAATTGTAATTTTATACTTTGATTTCTAAATTCTTTCCTTTTAGTTTCTAATCTTATTTTTTTATTCTTAAAATCATTTATTATATGCAAATTTATATTTTTTTCACTTTCTGCTGCAAATCTTTCCTCTTCCTTTTTAACTTTAAGTCTATCTAAAATTTCTTCCTGCACTTCCTCCAATTGCTCTTGAATGAACTCTAGCCTTTCTAATTCCAGCCTTTCCAAAAATCTCGATGCCTTTAAACAGCATTCTGCATGAACAAATATTTCTCGATGCTTTTCATTCTCCAGATCACGCTGTAGAAAAAATTCCCGAAGCTCTTCTTCTGTATAGCATTTTGTGCAGGCTTTCTTGGAGGAAAACGCTTTAAGAATAATCTCCTCTGCTCTTCTACGCCTTTCTTTATTTTCTTTATTTTCTTTCATATTCATCCTCGCTTTCTTCCTCATCTAGCAAAAAAGTTTCCATTCCCAATGTTTTTGTGATATCTCTATATTTAGAAACAACCGATGTATTTTTGTTTTTTAGAACTTGTATACTAATTATCTCCCTATAAACCTTTATCTTGCAATCCACTAAACGAATTTCATAACAGGTGTCCCTGTCAAGTAAATGCCAGAGTCTCCAATCGTCTATGATTTGGATATAAGCTTCTTTACTCAGCGCACTCTTGTAAAATTCTTCGAATTGCTTTCTCAAGGAGACAGGGATTTCTTCCCTGTTTTTCCTATTTAGCGTATAGGATGGATCCGCTATAAATTTAAATCCCAGAATATTATTTTTAGAAAATTCAAAAAAATATTCAACCGCCAGGATAGGAAAAGTTTCTGCATTTGCCATTTTTGTGCTTTTAGGTTCTTTTATATGCCATTCCCTGTTTTGTTTTATATCTTTTAGATCGAAATATGGTGAAAGAAGAATCCCCTTTTTTTTTAATTCTTCTACCATAGATGGAAAAAGATTTTGGATGTTAAGGGATTCTATTTCCTCTGTATCTATAGTCAAATCAAACAGAAAATCCCAGGCTATATCTCTGAAGCTTTGATGACGAAATCGTTTCAAAACCAAATTTCGATCAAAACAGCAAAAACCAGAAATTCCTTTTTTCGATTCTAAATATAAGGCAAGGCTTTTCTCTTCTGACCTATAAAGATGTGACAGATACTCTGGGTACTCACTGATGTCTTTTTGTTTCATATCAAGGCGGATTTCCTTAAAAACTCCTTCCCAATTTTTAAAACCAACTAAAGTCAATGCTATATATAAAAGAGAAGCTTCTTCTTTCAAGGACAAGCTATCTGGTTCATAATCATATTTAGCGAATACTTCCTCTATCAAAGATGGCAAATCAAGATTAGAAAACAGATCAGGCTCATCATCATAGCGTGGAAAGTTTGCCGTGTGATCTAAGATATAATGGGCAATATTCATGCTCAACCACTTCATATTCCCTTTAAGGTCAGGTTTCCAAAGATGGAATTTTCCAAAAAAAATCTTAAAAAATTCAGGCATACTATTTTCGATTGTTATTTCAGATACTTTTTTCTCATGTTCTTCTATCATATAATAGTGACAAGATTTACAAAGCTTTCTTGTATAATCTATTTTAAAATTTTCATAAAGAATCTCACAAGAGCTGATCTTATCCATGATATCAGGGGTTATAATAACCCTGTATTCTATATCTATAAGACTGGATATAATGCTATTTTTATCAATATGATGTAAACATGATTCCTTGTATTCTCTTTCTATTTCAGCAGGCACTCGTGTAAAAACATATTTTAGTATTTTTTCAAGGCTACTTAGACCTTGATAGCCAGCCTGCTCTAATAATTCCTCATATCGTTTTTCTAAAGCATCCTTTAGCGCATCCGTAGGAGAACGCCAGGGAAATGGCTTCCTTTTAGTTCCTGCTTCTTCTCTATTTTGCATTCTTTTAATATATTCTGTTTTTAATGCGTCTTGATCTGAAATCTTTGCAAGAATATGCTGTTGAATTTCCTCTCGTATTTTTACAAACTCAGCATGTTTTTGAGTATCAAAAAGCTTTTCCCCTGTATTTTTTCTATCTTCCTTCACGATCTGCTCCTTTTTCAAACTCTGGAAATCGAATTTTGTACTGTCCCTGAGCCTTTTTTACATATATTTTGCCATGAATATCTGACTTGCCTTTTTGTTCTTCTCCATCTTGAGAAGTGATGATATAAGAAATGTTTTGTAAAAGATGTCCTTCCCTATCTTTGATAGTAATTTCCAATATGTTTTCTGTTTTTTCATCCCTTGAAAATTCAGTAGATTTCCCTATACTATGTTCTATTGCTATGAGTGTATTCCCTGGATATTTTACTGAAATCATTTGTGAAGTATTTGTAAAAGCCTGTACCTGGTCGGTTACAGCCGGCTCATTTCCTATTATCAGTGTACCTGAAAATTTATCTACTACAGAGACAATGCTTATGCAGGGAACAGACATGGAGCAGCCAACAATCTTTGCTTGCATAAAATCTTCTTTTGTCAGTATTGAGTTGCCTAGAATCGCGATATTTTTTGAAGGAAAAAATTGCACCTGGCCTCCATGAGGGCATAGGCAGATAGCATCTTTGTTTAAAAAATGGGCCATTAATAATCCCTTCCGCGTTTTTGGATAGGTCTATTTACTTTTTGTTCTACCTGTGTACTGTTGTAACTAGAAAAAGGAATAAGAAATTTTGTATTGCCATATAGATCAAGCCTTGCTTCGCACAAGTCATTGGCTACATTGTTTAGGTTCATCTCCTTTTCTGATAAAATAATTTTCAAAGAAGATATTTTATCGTCTTGTATATTGAACAATATATCAGGCTTTTTTTCTTCTGCCAATTGCTGGAGAGTTTTTTGCCCATCTAAGATTATGTAATTAAAACTGTCTTTTTTCAAACGAACTTCTAATTTCGTCAAAGGCATCATCCAAAAGGGAAACGGCATTGTTATTTCTATTTCCATCCTTTTAGATGCAGGCTTTTCAGAGAAATCGTTTATGATAACCGCAGTCATCGTAAAGGAAACCATTTCATAGAATTTTTCTATGTGTTCTTGCCAGCCAGCCAAGCGTGCCTTTTTCCCCCAGTATGACCGTTCCAGCCATTCTTGTATCTTAGGGGGCAGAGCTTTATCATCCAAAATAGAAGCTGCGATTCCTGTTGCTAAAGAAGCCCCTACAAAAGCTATGCCTATTGTACCTCCTGAAAGAACACCCAATCCTGATATTGCAGCCATTAAATATAGTACTGCTGCATCAACATCGCCTTCTTGAAAATTGTCTATAGCATTCCAGGTATCCAGAATAGAAGATATGCCTGTAGTCACCTTTCCTAATAGATTTTTGCCGACAATATGAGATATTTTAGTCTCTGCGCTAAACAACTTAGTGCCATAAAATACATTGCTCGATTGGGCTTTTACAAGAGCGGTATCTATTATTTCTTCTAGTACCAATTTTTCTACCTCTTTTTTCTTTTTGAGAAAAAAGGAACTCATGTCCAACACCATATTCGCAAACTGCAAAAAACTTTTAATTTTATCTGCTGCTGTTTGGTACTTTTTATCTACAACATTATAAATAACAAGGCAAGAATTTAAAATTTTTAATGTCTTTTCAAAATTTTTATGAAATTCAGGACTAATAAAATTCTTAGGAATTTTTTGCATATCAAAAATGGCTACTTTATGTTGATGCGAAGTTGTTATGGTAAGCTTTAACCTGCTATCATAGCTAAGAATCATGATTTGTAGCTTATAGATTGCTGTTTCTTCATGCACAATGATAGATGTTGCCATTAAAGACAAAATTTTAAAAAATGCTTTTCCTGTTTTTATAGAATTTTTGGCAATTTGATACAAATATTTCCGCAACCAGCCTTCTTTTTGATATTGGTTAGAAAGAAAGGCGAAACCCTTTTCTGATAGCAGCAAATTGGCGTTGAATTCATAGTATATCTCATCAGCAGTTTTGGCCTCTTCTTCTGTATTCTCATATTCTTTCAATATATATTCAAAAAATTCTTTGTTCTCATAGGAGATCAGCCTTTCTGCTGCCTGCTCTATCCTTTCCTGGAATCCTTTTTGCGTCTTTTTCTCCTCTTCTTCCCACCTATGTATTTCCTCTTTTGTTACAAAAGACCAATAAGGCGATTTTTCTGCACCACAAATATTGTATATAATAGAAACCAAATATCTTTTGGAAACACGATCTTTCTCTTGATCCCACTTTTTATATTTTTCTATTTCGTCAAGATATAGTGAGAGGAAATATTCTCCTTCACTCAAACGATCAAATAAATAGAAGGATATGCCATCAGAATCCAAAATGCCATAATTGCTATTTTGATCCAGAGGTATCTCATCAAACCTATGTCTAAGAGCATCTTCCTGATTTTTATAGTACTCTATACTAATGCTGGCAAGCCGAATACGCGAAATTCCAAAGAAAAAAATGCCTTTTCTAGGCATAGAAATTTTTTCGTTCTCTGCTGGCTGGTTTCCTTCCCCACCGATACATTGGTAATTTCCTTCCGCACTGATATAAATTTCGGAATATAAAATCGCCCTATTCCCTTCCTTCTGAAAGATATAAATCCATTTTCCTTTTACTTCAACCCACCTTTCATCAGGCTTTATATACTCCCAAAAGCTCACTTTTACAGAATGGATAGGAAGTACAATCGTGTATTTTTTTCCTGATTCTAAAATCATTTTTTTTTCTGGATCATATTGAATCAATTCGCCTTTTGGCATTTTCAACCATCCTATCTTGACAATATCAAATTCCATTTTCTTACATATCTAGGCTTAAAATTGATTATAAGTACCATAAAATACAATAAAAACGAAATTATTCCACTTTTTTAAATATTTCTCCACAATTCATACACTTAGCATTAAAATGGCTGACGGCTACGCGAATCTTCACAGGACAAGCACATTCCCATTTTTTCATTTTGGAAAATCCTCGTTCTTTTTTGTGGGTACTCTCAGGCAAATTAGGAACAGAGACTCCGTATTTTTTTAATACCTGCAAAAATGGACTCTTTTCTTCATTCTTCTCATACTCTGTTACTCCCCTATGGTCTACAATAAGTCCTAACCCCTCGGCTTTACGACGAAACTGTTTGTTATGATAATTAGCTTTCCCTGGCTTTCCATATTCTTCTTGCCAGGCATGCAAAAGTTCATGAAGAAGCGTTCCAAGAACGGTCCAAAACTCTCTATCTTTTAGATAAATTCTATTGATTGCAATCTCTTTTCTTAAGCCAAAACCATTGTGCCCAGGATGAAAATGCCCAAAGCAACTGCGTTTCAAGTTTGCTACACTCAGCGAAATTTCAGGAATTTTTAGATCAAACTCTGAATTGTATATTTCTGCCCATTCCAGAAATACCTTAAAACAACTCTGCAATTCCCATGTTTCATTTTTTTGGTGATCTTGCAAAGTATTATATACTGTTTTTTCGTTCATGGAGGATACCCTTAATTTAAAGACAATTGTTTCAGAACGCAAATATCCTTTCCCTATTTTTTAGCTTAAACTAAAAAAATTCTATTCCACTTTGCATTCTTTACACCTCTTGTACGAACAAAGTTGTAAAAAAGTCACTCCACACACAAATACTTTCCTTATTTTTTTAGTTTAAACTAAAAAAATTCTATTCCACTTTGCATTCTTTACACCTCTTGTACGAACAAAGTTGTAAAAAAGTCACTCCACAC
>JABWCH010000418.1 GCA_013359215.1 Candidatus Brocadiia bacterium
TGTGTGACAACGAAATGGGTTTCTGCCCTTCCTCTTTGTATGGGAAGATTAGGAAAAAAGATGCCACTTGTGTCTCCTGGCCCCAAATCTACGCTTTTGGTTTCCTGGACAAACGCTTCTCCATTGAGAAGAATTTCCATATAGCCCTTGATTGGCTTGTCTCCAAGGTTCTGGACTCGAACAAAGCCTTGTTTGTTTCCCTGGCTATCTTCTCGTATTTCAAATCCCAAAACCGCTGCATTGGAAGTGCTTTTGCCAACAAAAAGCAACTGAGGCATAACAATTTGTTTCTTTTTTTTACCTTCTTCAAGCATATATTTCTCTTTTATGCTTTCTATATCAAAGATAGCCCCGTCTGTAATAATATACAAAACAGGGGAAGCTACCTTTTGGAGCATACTTTGTGCAATCAAAATCGCATCTTCCAGCCTGCTTTCCTCTTGTGTTTCTGATAAAGAACGAATTCGTTCTTTTAGCAGAGTTTTAATGCCAGTGAAGGATTGATGAACAGCGGCATTCTTAGCAAAGGAAATAATCATCATGCTGTCATTCTGGGATAAGCCGTCCACAAGCTTTTCTGCCATCTCTTTGGCTCTATCCATGCGAGATCGGTTGTTCTCTTCTATTGCTCCCATGCTGGCCGAGCGATCTATCAGCAAAACAATTTTTTTTTCTTCTTGTTTCTGGAACAAGAAGGGGCGTGCCAGAGCTAAAATAAGCAAGATCATTAGAAAAAGCTGAAAAAAAAGCAGGAGGTTTTCTTTCAGCTTAGAAAATAAACTGTTGACTCTGGAATCCTCAATGACTTTCTTCCAAAGCAAAGTGGAAGGAATTGTGCATTCATCTCTCTTGAGCTTTAAAAAATAAAAGAGAATGATGATGGGCAAAAGCAATGCCCACCAGAATGCTGTAGGATCGATGAAAGAAGACAGGATCATGGCTTTATGATTGTAGGAAAAGTAAATTTTTCTTTACAAGAAGGACAGGACACACGCTTTCCCTGGAAGGAAACAGGGCCAATCACCTCTTTGCCACAATGGGGGCATGTGCTGGAAACCTTATTTTCAGAAGATTCCTGGCTTTCTTTAGATACCATCCGCAAATCAATGCGATTCATGGTTTTGCTCATTTCATCCAGTATATTTTCCAAAGGTTGCAAGCTTTTTTTGGACTTTTCGGTTTCCTGCGATTTTGTGGACTGCCAGGATGCCTTGATTTCTTCTCCCATCAGTCTGACTTCTTGAGATATAACGCTTTTTAATTCTTTTTTTATGCTCAAAACAGCACTTTCCAGGTTTTCTTTAATATTTTGTACTGCAATTTCCATGCGGTCGCGCACATAATCCTTGATTTCCTGTGTGATTCCTGTGCTATCATAGGATACCTTGGGGCGGTCTTGCTGCTGTCCCAACTGGTTCAGGGAAACCTTAATCTGGGCAATGGCAGAGACAAGCTCTCCCATATTTTTCCCCAAAATTTCCTGGCTTCCACTCCAATGGTCATCGAGTTTAAGACTAAACTTCTGCCAGTTTTGTTGCAAAGAATGGATTTCAGGCAGCAGAGCGGTCTGAAGCTTGGCGAACTCTGTGGTTTGCTCTCTATGTGCCTTGAGAAGCTCCAGGGAATGCTGGGAAACAAGAGAAAGATCCTGTCTGAAAAGTTCAATGTATTCCTTGATCTTGCGATTGCTTGCAGGAATGCTTTCCACAACAGCAGAAAAGTTTTCAGGAATGTTTAGTCTTTCGGGCAAATGCTGTAGAATTTGCAAGCTTTGAGCCATGCCCTTTACGCCCATAAGCATGTTTTTGAATTCCTGTAAATTTTCCTGTGGCTGGTCTTGAGGACTCCTGGCGTTGTTTTCCTGGATTCGATAGAGCTGGCTGGAAAGCTCTTGTATTTTTTGAGAAAGATCCATCCAGTTCTTTTGGAAATGCTCTCGGCTTTGAGAATGAAAGCTTTCCAGATCAAAAAGCTTTTGCTGATTTTTTTCCAGATTTCTGGCAATATCCTGCAAGCTTTTTTCCATATAAGCAGGCACTTTGTGTTCGCTGGATTCCAGATCTTTTTTCAAAGATTCTATTCCACGGAAAGTTTTTTGTTCCAGACTTTGCAAATCCTGACGCAAAAGAGTCTCTAGTTTTTTAGCAAATTCCTCTTGTTTGCCTTGCACAGAAATGTCTTGTATGCTTTTTTGAATTTCTTGTTTCCATTGCAAAATTTGGGAGACAAATGACTCCTGGCTTTTTTTCTGCCAGCTTTCTTCCATAGACTTTAAAGCCACAGCATACTGTGTGAGTTCTTTTTGTATCTGGGCGATTTGCGCATGAAGGCTATCGCCTTGCTTTTGCGATAGGCTTTGCCAATCCTGGGCAATTTTCTCCAGTTTTTCCTCCAAAGAATGCAGCAGCAAAAATTCTTCCTGAATTTGCTTTTCTTCTTTTTCGGATGACTCCTTCCATTTCAGGAAAAAGCCGTCGCTTTTTTGGGTGTATTGATGAACTCTTTCTATGCTTTCCATCAACTGGGTATAGTTTTTCTTGGTTTCTTCCTGAAAAATAAGAAGACTTTTGACATTGTCTACCAAATAGCGTTGTGTTTTTGGCATATCTTCCAAGGGCTTCAAGGATTGGCGTACTTCGCTGAGCGCAGAATGAGAAGTCCCATAAGCTGTATCTCTTAGCTGCTGGTACTGCATTTCCCTGAGCAAAGTTTTAGCCAGCTTTTCCAGTGTATCTTCTGGTATCTTCCCTTCCAGTTGAACCAGCACTTCTTTCATAAAAGGCATCAGGTTTTCTGGAATATTGTTCACGTAGTTCCCTTTCTGATAAAACTTTCTATCGGAGCATTCCGATCTCTCGTAAGTATTTCATAACCAGATCTTCAAAAGACTGTTTGTTGCTGGTGTATGAATAGAATATATCGTGTTTATTAGACCAATCGTGTAGTTTTTGAATATAACCACGCAAAATGGCCTGGTATTTTTTTAATAAAGCATCGCTGATGCTTACATCCGTATAGGATAAAGTCTCACTATCCACAAGCCTTAAATCGCCTGCCAGAGCAGGGTTTATTTCTTCTTGAGATAGAATATGAAATAAAAAAGTATCTTTAGAGGCAGTAGCAAAAAAGGATAAAGCCTTTTCAAATCCTTCCTCATTCATGAAATCCGAAAGCAAAATTACCATGCTGGAGCTTTTGAATTTCGTAGCAAAAGACCGACAGGATTTATATAAATCCGTCACCTCTCCCCCTGAAGCACAAGGAATGCTTTCTAAAAATTCGAATAACCGCCATACAGATTGCTTTCCACGAGACAGTGGGAAAAAATAGTCCAGATCAGAACAAAATGAACCCACTGCTACCCGATCCAGATTGATCAAGCCAATATAGGCAAGAGCCGCCAGCAATTTTTTGCTAAAGAGGAATTTTTCTGGACTCCCAAATTTCATAGAGGGCGAACGATCCAGCAAAAAATAAATATTCAGATCTTCTTCTTCCTGGAATAGCTTGATCAGAAGCCGTTCCAATCTTCCATAGATATTCCAGTCCAGAAACCGCAAATCGTCTCCTGGCGTATAGTCTCTATAATCGGCAAATTCAATAGAGACTCCTTTTTTTTTACTGCGCCTTTCCCCTTTTAGAAGGCCACGAAAAACCTTACGGGAAAAGAGCGAAAGTTGCTCTAGTTGATTCATGAATTCTTTATCCAGAAAAGACTGTTCAGCCATTTTGCCCTTTTCCTTATCTATAAAATAAACCTCTAAATCCAACAAAAATCTGATAGAATTGTAGCAAATTCTCTTTGTCTCGCAAGTAAAATTCTTTCTATGCAAAATCAGAAGTGACAATAACGTTATATATGGAAAAAAAAAGTAAAAAAACTCCTCTTTTGGCAATAAAAATTAACCAGGATAAACAGGAAAAGCATTTTATCACGAATTTCACGAATGACCGAATGGCACGTAATTAGTAAAAAAAATCTGCAAAACTATAGAAACTAAGAAGTTAGATGTTTTCCGAAAAAGCAAAGATTTTGATCACGAATAAGAGCCTATCCGAAAAATAATTTTAGGCGAAAATTTTGAGGCACTCGGAGAGCGAGGAGAAAGTGACAAAATTGCCGCAAGTGTAGCCG
>JABWCH010000419.1 GCA_013359215.1 Candidatus Brocadiia bacterium
GCGATATCCTTTGCACGTAAATTTTTATCCTAGCAATAATATTAACTGTTGCAAATGTTTTTTAAGTGAATTGAAAAATAAAGGCTATTATCCTAAATCCATCATTACTGATGGATGGGATGCTTATATTTCTTCTATTAAAGACATTTTTCCAAATGCTGAGCATCTTCTATGCCATTTTCATGCAGTAAAACGGCTTTTTTTCAGAATAAAATCTGCATTCCACTATACTCAAGCTGAGTTATTAGAGATGGCAGCGAAGTTATTTCAGTCTGATTACAAAAAAACTGTAACTTCAAGATTTGAAAAACTTACTCAAAAACTACGTGATTTAGGCTCTGAACAAATTATTAAGTCACTAAAAGCCAAGATGCCTACATTACTCAAATCTGTTGGCAGTTCCTGGCGACCTTCTACTGCTAATGCAGCTGAAAGTTTTTTTAGCCATTTCGAACGCTTTTATAGGCTAAAAGGGCCTTTTCCTGATGAGAAATCAGCCAGGAAGCATTTGCAACTTTTTATGCTTGGCTATCTTTTTACTATTGGTGCTGAATCTCAACCTTGCCCTTTAGAAAAAATTGGCTATGATGTTGTTCAGGTTCCTCGGCCTGATATCGTTGCTCTAAAAAACCGTATGGCTTCCTAATCTAATAGGGATTGACGATCTAGCTTCTTGGTTATAGAGCTTTACTGTATTGGCTATTACGCAATTACAAGGATACTATTTCTATAATCCAGGAAATAAAGGCTATTCATACGTTTTTTATTTTTATTTCTTTCCTTTTGGAATTTCCTGGATTAGAATATTTTTTTTGAGGCGTTCTCGTTCAACGCCCTCTTTTTTAGATACTTTTTTGCACTATACAAATTATTGATAATAAAAATTTCTTCTGCACTTGCGGTTAAAGATTAGAAGCAATCACTCTAAGAGCTGCATTGGCTTCTGTTTCTTCAAGGAACATGGATTTTTCTTCTGCAACAGAGTCTTTTTGTATTTTTTCTTGGATAAGGTATTCTGTATCCAGTGTTACGATTTTTGCATTTTGCAAAGCAATCCCTGTATTCAATTCCATTCTTTCTTTCATGTTGCTCCAGCTTTTTTTATACTCCAGGATTTCGACCCGCTTTTTATATTCTTGCAATTTAAGCTCTGCATTCTGTTTTTCCTGGATAATAGCTGCTTTCCTATTTTCTGCGTTTTCCCATCTTTCCTTTGCTTTTTGCCTTTCTTGCCTTGCCCAGATCTGTTTTTGTATAATCTGAGGTTTCATTTTTTTTGCTTTTTCTAATTTTTCTAATGTTATGATATTTTTTTGAAATCCCCAAAGAAGGCAGGTGTAGATGGCTATCTGCAATTTTTTTTCTTGAATTTTTTTCTCCAGCCTTTCTAGCTTATATTTTTCTACTTCTGTCTGGAGTTTAATTTTGCTTTTTGTGAAAAAGGAAGGATCTGAGTCTAGCTCTTTTTGTAAAGACTGGATTGTTGCAAGAATTTCTTTTTGCGAGGCAATCTCTTTTTCTAAGTTTGCCTCCAGATAAGGGAAAGACTCTTCTATTTTTCCCATATACGGCATAAGAATTTGTTTTTCTTGTGTGGGAATCTGCGCCATGACTACCCAATGGCAGGTGCATAGTATCAAGAGAAAAATTTTTTCCATAAATTTGCTCCATTTCAATATGTTACAAGTATCTGCGTAACTCTTACTACAAATATCTTTTATGCATAGCTCTATCTGCATTAACAGGATATATTTTTAAAGACAAGCGTAGTATTTTGTGTTTTTGTACTTCTAACACTTCCATAGATAGGTTTTGGTATTTTACAATATCTCCTTTTTTAGGGAGACGCTGTAAAAGAGAGATAATAAACCCTGAGATAGTATCACCACTATATTCTAGTTGGTGGATTCGGAAAGATTCTTTCCATTCTTTTATGGATAGGCTTCCTGAAAGGAAATAGCAATCTTCTTCTTTTTCGTTTTTCTGTATCATAGGTACAGAGAATTCATATTCGTTTTCCATTTCTCCCACAAGCTCTTCAATCAAATCTTCTATGGTAATCAAACCTTCGATCCCTCCATACTCATCTACTACAAAGGCAGCACTACTATTTTGCTGGCAAAGAAATTTCAACAGGCTTTCCACATGCATATTTTCAAAGACAAAGGGAATTTTTTTTATATATGCTTTGATTCCTTCGGATGGATGCAAAAAAAAGTCTTTGGCATGAAGAACGCCGAAAACATCGTCTTCATGAGCACCATAGATTGTTATTTTTTTAATTTTTTTTGCTTGAAATAGTCCTTTTATATGCTTTTCCGAAGCATAGATCGATGCTTTTGTCATATCCACGCGTGGAATCATTAAGTCTTTTACTTTTATATTGCTGAGATCCATAAGATCCAAAAGCATTTCTTGCTCTTTAGACAGAATCAGTCCCTTTTTTACGCTTAGGGCTAGAATCCCCTTTAGGTCTTCTGGGTTGATATAGCGTTCTTTTTCATCTGCATGGAGTAAAGAAGAAACAAATCGTGTAATGGATTCCAAAACTAAAACAAAGGGTGTTAGTATTTTTACCAAAAAAAACAAGGGAAAACAAACTAACCGAGAGATAAATACCGTTTTTTTTACAGCAATGGCTTTGGGTACGACTTCCCCAAATAAAATCACGCATACTACGCTAAAAAGCCCTCCCAATACAAAAGTAGACTTTCCATAGTATTTTTCCAAGATAAAGCCAATCGCTGTAGAAACACTGAAAAAAGAAATGTTGACTAGAGTATTCCCAAAAAGAATCACAATAAGAAGCCTTCTTGGGTTTTGCATAAGGTTTCTTATTATGCTTCCTGCCTTTTCCTTTTTTTCTACCATACCTATGATTTGCATCTCAGAAAGAGAAAAAAGCGCGGCTTCTGATGCAGAAAAAAAAGCAGAAAAAAATAAAAGAAAGATTAAAAATAGAAAAGAAAGAATTAAAGTGATTGACATAAGAGTAAAATCGAGTAGAGAGGATTTTTATTTGATGGAATCTTGAAATTTTTATGATAGCAGATAAGGAATCAGAATTAAGGAACGAGAATTAAATAAGTTCCCCATTTCCTCCCGCAGACTCAAGCAGATGCTATTAACATAGCACTGCTTAGCCTGCACAGGCTTTTTTCCTTGTATGTTGATTGTGTTATAGAAGTTGAACCTTATAAAACAATATTTACAGAGATAAAAATCTCATAAATAACTATTGTATATTGAATTTAAAATGGGGAAGTTATTTAATTCTCATCGCATAACAAGTTGTCTTTTGTAATAAAAATTAGCCCATTTTCTGAACAAGAGTAATCAAGGGCAAGAACAAAGCGATTACGATAAAACCAATGACAAGGCCCATGAAGATAATCAACATAGGTTCCATTAAGCTAACCATAGAGGCAACGACAACATCGACTTCTTCATCATAGTTGTCTGCTATCTTGATGAGCATTTTATCCAATTCGCCTGTTTCTTCGCCTACGTCAATCATGTTGACAACAATGTCATCAAACTCGCCACTTTGCGCAAGTGGCTCGGCAATGCTTTCTCCTTCTCGTATGCTATCATGTACAGCACCGATTGCATTTCCGATTACCTGGTTACTGATAGCACTTTTTACAATCGCTAAAGCTTCGAGAATAGGAACGCCTGAACTAATCAAAGTACCTAGCGTTCTGGTAAATCGGCTAATAGAAGATTTGCGGATAATCTCGCCAAAAAGTGGCATGGAAATAAAAATTCTATCCATAATGGACTTACCCGTTTTATTGCTGGTAAAAAGCTTGTATCCGAATATTCCCATTACGACCAAAACAGGTGCAATCCACCAGAGATTGACAACATTGTTGCTTGCTGCAATCAACATTTCTGTCATGGCAGGAAGGGGTACATTCATATCTTTGAAGATTTTTTTGAACTGGGGAACAACCCATACTAGAATACCAGCAAGGATGAGACCTGCTACGCTTAATACTGCCACAGGATAAACAGCAGCACCAATGATTCTTTTTTTCAGTTTTTGAGACTTTTCCATGAATTCAGCAAGACGGCGTAAGATTGTGTCTAACACACCACCCATTTCGCCCGCTTTTACCATGTTTACAAACAAACGGTCAAAAATTTTAGGATGCTTGGAGAGCGATTCAGAAAATGTAGAGCCACTTTCCACATCCTCTGCTACTGTCACCAGAGTGTTTTTGAGTGTCCCTGGCTTCATTTGCCCTTGTAAAATTTTTAAGCTGCGCACGATGGGTAAGCCTGCATCCTGTAGTGTAGATAGCTGTGTAGTAAAAGTAGTTAGTTGCTTGAAACTAACTCTTCCGCCAAAACTAAACAGGGGTTTTCCTGCTTTTGCCATACAATTCTCCTTCAAATGCCCAGGGCATTGCCCTGGTTTGGTGTGTATAGACCTTTCAGGCCAAAGATTAAAATGTGACATTGTCAAATTAACATTGTCAAAGTAATATTTAGAATTTAATTTTATAATAGGACTTACGCAAAGAGATTTTTATTTGGGGGAAAATTTTTGTAAAAATTTTCCCCCAAACCCCCTTTAAAAACTTTTATATATTTATTTTCCAATAGATTATG
>JABWCH010000420.1 GCA_013359215.1 Candidatus Brocadiia bacterium
GGTAAATTTTACCTGCTTTAAATTTTAAGGTTACTACTCTTAATTTCATATTTTTTTATAGGATTAGGAAAATGTAAATCTATTTTTAGACACGCCCTAATAGTTTAAATGATTCTCAAATCCTATTCGTTCCGCCAATACTGTCTGGGGATTAAATATCGCAGCAACAATCCGCTTCTTTTCTTCTTTGGAAGAAAACCTCTTCACTAACACATAAACTCCCGCAGGCACGACTAAATCTTCAACCCCTTGAATAGAAGCCAACAAATGAAGCTTCTTTCTATTTTTATTCGGCCATTCAACAAATCCTTCTACAAAATTGTTTGGGTAGATTAAAGGGATTATCTCTCCTTCAGTTTCTCTTCTTAATAAATGCTTTACTCGAAAATCAACTACCCGACCTGTTGAAACGGTAAGCCCTAATTCCTCTAAATTGGTATCAAAATTATGTATTTGCTCGTTGATATGATAATCCAATTCATCCGAAATAATATGGATGAATAAATCAGGGTCTTTCGGGTTTACAAGCTGGCAATATTCTACCTCTTTTATCGTCATCCCGTCATCAGATGGGCTGAGGCTCGAAGATATTACTAGTTTTTTCTTCATCGACTTTAAATCTTTAATAGCATGAATAATAACATTCTCTTGAAGCACATTATCCTCAGAAAACGCTTCTTTCCTAGAGTCAAACACGTGAATCTGCTGAATAGCCATCGTTTTCAAAAAATCTTGCCTAAAAACTTTAAAATATGAACCATTACAAAAACTTCTAGGAGTAATTGCTACCATCTCTCCGCCTATCTCCAATATTTTTGTAATGAGCCATAAAAAAGCAGTGTAAAAATTTGTGGTTTCAATTCCAACAGAACGTAATAAGAACCTCTCTTGTGAATTGCTACTCATTTTGTGATAAGGCGGGTTTAAAATAGCACAGTTAAAACTCTTTTCTTCCTGGCTAAAGAAAGACTCTCGTTCTCTGAGTACATTTACTGCCGAAGCGATAAAATCTTCTTCAAAAATTTCATATCTACACTTAATTCCTTCTTGTTCGCAAAGAATTCTACATTCCTCTAAAGTTGAACGCAGGTACTCAATTAAAGCAGATTCTATTTCATAAGCCGTAATAGTGACAAGTTTTGGCTTTTTATCCCACTCACATACCTTAGCTACTAAGGCAACGCTTAAAGAACCTACGCCTGCGCCTGCATCAATAATGTTCAATGTTTCTGGCCGTTTCGAGAACATAGAGGCCATACAGATAAGCATTTTGTGTATCAGCCGCCTTTCCTTACGATTCGCCGCAGTTTTATCCTGTTTTTCGCTCTCAGCTTTCGTTATTCCCGAAATAGGGGTTTTGTAATAAGACCTGCTCATTTCGCTTCTGATCAAAGCCGTTACTTTCAAATTGGGCTTGGAAATAACACCATTAAAAATCTTTGCACAGTAAAATACAACAGACTTTTTTTTGCCTTTCACATTGGAAGGTACGCTCCGTTACAGCTCCGGTCGTAGCCAAAAATTATGGCTTATTTTTCTACCATTCAGATACGAATAGCCAAGAAACATATTGGGCTTATATTTGTTGAGTTTAAAGAATGCCTTGCCGCCGTTCTCTTTGCCCCAGTCGGAGAGAAAAGTCCATGTCTTGCCATTAAACCTAATCTGAGAAATTCCAAGTGATGGGATGATGGGAATATCGCTGGTGAAGTGTACCGCTGTCATGGAGTAAACACCATTTTCTTTCTTGACTTCAAAGGTGCTGAGATAAATCCATTGATTATTCCATTCTATATATTGCTGCCAAATGCCAGTAATATCTGATGTAGCTGATTCTTGCCCTTCCATTTGTCCACAAAAATAAACAAAATATAACAGAAAACATAATGCGATTTTCATATAAATCCTCCATTCTACTCTGGTTTCGTTCGAGATATTTTGTCATTGCCTTTGTTGTGGATGGCTCTTCACAAATTATTTCGAAGTAGCAACCTAAAACTGGAAATGTAAAGGCTGGTTGTACGTCATTTGACTGTTTTCTCAAAGAGAAACGAAACTAAGCGTGGCGGCTTCCCTTGGTCCTTCTCGCGCCACCATTCCTGCAACTGCTTCAGTACGAAGCTGCTCTTCTGGGCTACGCCTAAAAAGTCAGAGATATGATGAACAAAGGCTGGTATCTGGATGATCTGGTCACCGTTGTAGTAATTCGCAACAATTCCCTGGTACTGCCTGAACGGGTGCAATTCACAAATGAAGAACCATCCTCCGTTAACCAACGTGCGAGCGGCTTCTGAAAAAACAACTGAAAGTTCTTCAACATGTTCGAGAACGAGGTTGCAGGTGACCAGATTGGCCGATTGTTCAGCACAGGGCCATGGTTTGGTAATATCGGCAACCGAAAAAATGACATTGGGTATCTTCCCAAGTTTCTCCTTTGCCTTTGTGAGCATACCTTCTGAGAAATCAAAAGCAGATACTCTTCCGCCGAGTTGAGAGAGAAACACCGTATTTTTCCCACTGCCACATCCGATTTCAATGATGGACTCAAACCGGAATTCACCGAGTACACGCCTAATGACTACTTGATCCAGATCGCGTGTGGCATTCTTGTCGGAGTCGTATGTCTGCGACCATTCGTTATAAGCGTCTTGAATATTTATCGGGTTATTTGACATTGTAGTTTACTGTTTGATCGAAAAATGTAAGCTGATCAGGTTTATTTTTTATTGTTACACCGTGGTTATGCGCAGTAATCCCATCATTTGAAAAATTAAAAACCAACGCTTCAACAATAGCGTTTCTGTTCTCTTCTTTTGCTCCCGAATGATAGAAATGGTCTCTTGTAACGATATTATAATCGCTCCAATATTTCTCAAGAAACGTATTTGTACGAAACTCATTATGATGCCAAGATGAAAGAATAAATCTTGCAGGGGTGTTCCTCAATAATACTGCAAGCTTTTCCTCATTGGTTTCTGTCCAGTTGTTGTAATAATCTGTATAACGCCCTAAATAAGGCGGATCGCAATAAATGATGTCATCTTTTGTGGCATGAGCAATCGTATCAGCATAATCCTGGCCAAGAAATTGCCAGCTAGGGAGCATGAGTTGTGAACAAGCATCGACCTGATTGCAAATCTTTGTGATGTACGCTTGAGCAAATCTATCAGGTTTCTTACAAAAGGGAATATTCCACTTGCCTGACTTGGAGAATCGCATCATTCCGTTGAAGCCAGCTCGCGACAAAAAAAGGAAATCCAGAGCATCAAAACTTTCGTTAAACCGATCACGGACAAAACGATAGTGGTCATAGCCATCACGACGGAGTAATTCTCCTTCCGCCTTGAGATATGCCCTAACAGATGCGGGTGTAATCTGGCCTTTCTGCATCCCTTTGTAAAATGAAATAATGTGAGGATTAGAATCTGCAAATAATGCCTTTGTAGGACGGATATTGAACCCGACAACGCCGCTCCCCATAAAAGGCTCAATCCAGCAGGAAAAATCACTTCCTGCCAATTCACGAATCCATGGCACCAATTTTGTCTTAATTCCTTGACACTTTAAGGGAGGCACTATCGTTTTCATTGATTGTCTTCTCCAGTTTCTTCGTCTTTAAGCTGTTTAATTTTATCTTCGTGTAATGTAAGAATATCCATACCTTTCTTTTTGTACTCCAGATAACTTTTTAGGTTGGTGTAAGCACGTTCTATTTCCAAAGCCCTCGCCATATCTTTTGTCAAATAAAACATCCAGTAGTCATCATATATCTTCTCGCCAAGCTCACTGAATGGTCCTATGCCATGAATGAGTTCCGAGATTTTTGTACAAGAGCCGATATTCTTGGTATTGCCGCTTCCTGGTCTATCAGTTGCTATTTTATACTTGGGTTGTGCAAAAAATATGAAATCATGGATAACCGAAGGAATTTTTTGCAAATCTTTCAGTGAATATTTACGCCGCTCATCAACAGCATCTTTGTTCTGTGAATAAATAACACCCAAAACATAGTGCCCCTCGTACTCGTTGTATGGATAACGAATATTCTTGGTACTTGTACGGTTACGAAAGTAGCCGGTAAACGCTCCCAAGGTCATTCCATTTACTGTTTCTGATGAATCACGGTAGGTAGTTTTAATATCTAAAGCAAATTTTTTTCCACTCGGTTCATGTACAAAAGAAATGTCAGGATAGAAATTTTGTTGTGGAGATAGCTCGAGGCGCATCTGAAGTTTCTTTCCAAACTCTACAAACATAGGAAAAAGCAGTAATTCCAGAACCTTGGATACAATTTTTGTATCGATAGAGATGGTGTAGATGTTACGATACACATCAATGAATCCCTTGATAATCCACTGGCCTTCATCTGTGGCTACAGCCTTTGCAAATGATTCAGTTTCAGCCTGAATGGCTTTGAGGAATGAGTCATTATTCATTAATTGCAGTTTCCTTTTTTTCCGTTTTGCAATGCAAACTTGAAAATCTAAATATTTTGTACGCACTGGCGACAAATTTCAAAGGAAAATTTTATAACAATTTTCGTATAAGCGCAAGGATTTAATAGAAACTGCGCTTGGAAAGCTAAAATACGAGCTAATAGTTTCTTCATTTCCGCATAAACTTTGGATTTTCTTTGGCATCGAACCAGATTTTCCCGTCTTTTTCCATATTCCAGACATCGCTGATTTCACGCTTCAGAGGAAGTACGGCATCTTCCGAGGAACAAGCAAGGATTTGCCGTACAAGCCGTCTTTCCTTCCGATTCGCCAAGCTTTTCTCCAGCTTTTCGCTCTCAGCCGTGGTTACTCCCAAAGCAGGTGTTGTGCGATAATAGCTACTCATTTTCGTTTCCCCTCAATATTCCCGGTTACCATATTGAAAACCATATTGATAATCTTATTAGCTTCTCCATAACGATTTTTATGAGTAATTACTTCCAAAGGTGCGGATGAGACAGCCCCTTCGGCTTTCGATTGGTCATCTTCTGAAGATGCTTCAGTGCTTTCGATATACCGATTGAAAAGCCCTAAAACAGTCGAGGCTTCCTGCTCCTGCCGGCCACTGTAGCGAAGACCTTCCAACACTGGTCGCCTGGCTTCAATCTTTTTTATCTGCTTGCCTCCACTGCCGCCAGTAACAGTGGCACGATTCATCTGGGCTAAAGCGACTACCGGCGTATCCAAACTCTGGCTTACTACTCGTAATTTATGCTGACTTCTTACACGTTTAGCTTCGAAATGATGTAAAGTATTTTCGCACAACAAGAAAAAAAAACGCATTTATGGCTTGCAATTGAGGAAGAAATTAGGAAAAATAAGTGTTCACTTTAAAAA
>JABWCH010000053.1 GCA_013359215.1 Candidatus Brocadiia bacterium
GTTTAACATAGAGCAGGCTTTCTTTAAATAGAATCAGAGGCAGAGCCAATTGTCTCTGACCACGTCCAGAGGACGTGGTTTTCTAGGTCTGAATAAAAATTTACAGCAAAAATATGAAAGATACAAAATACATTTCTGTATCTTTCATGCTCACTAATCTGTCCGAAGTTTTTCATTCTTCCACCATAGTTTTTATCTCTGAACGATCAGAGTTTTTTTCAAAAAAAATAATCTTGAAAATTTTTGAGTCGAAACTATATACTGTCTCAAATGCAGGTCTAACAGAGGGCAAATCAAAGCCACGTCCTTTGGACGTGGTTGTTTATCTTTCTTTTTCCAATGATTCGAACTTTTTGAGCAAAGATCGTTTACTTTTATGTTGTATCTTAAAATGCGTCAGATATGCTTTCCATTCTTTCTGACGGTTGTTACTCATATATGCCTGCTTGATTTTAGTTATCCAGCAGATCGCAGCCTCATAATATTTGCTTTTCTTTCGCCCAATGAGATCATCAGCTTGCTTGCCTGCTATGCGAATCACCCACTCTGGCTCTACTGTAATTGCTGCATCCGCTACTTTAGCTAATAGCTCATCGTTGGCTTTATCTTTCTCGGCTATGCGCAAAGCGTCATAAATTTGGTTTTCACATAAATAGACTTCTGCTAAAGTTTCAGGATCGCCTTTTTTCTTCAATATTTCCGTGATTTGCGGTTTCAAGGCATCCCATTCTTTACCTGCAAGCAGAGATATAGCTTGATAACCTTCGAGAGTGGGTAGAGAGCGAAAAGCCTCTACTCTAGCTTTCAGTGCTAAAGAAGGAGCGGTTTCTCCCACTTCTCCTATCCAATTTCCCAATGTGTACTTTTCTCCAGCCAGAGACAATCCCCATTCTGCTAGGGTAAAAGCTTGTTTGCTAAAACCTTTTTCATGAAGTTTTTTGGCTATAGAGTATACATCTACTGCTCGATCTAAATGTTGCTGGGCATAAGAGACTGCCTCGTCTATCCTGTGCAGTCCTATCAATTTCAAGACATATAGGAGATGATTACCTGTTTGCGAAGCGAGTTGGAAAAATTCATCCAGCTTGCCCCTGCGTTCCAAAATATTGAGCTTCATTTTATGGATATCAGGGGTATGAGGAGCATATTCCAGCATCCAATCGTCCTCTTCCGTATCTTCTTCGTCAAATGCTTTGAGTTGATCTTTCTCTTTATTCACTTCACATTGTGCCTGCCAGCCTTTATTTGCTGCCTGAATCGCTATTTCCAAAGCCTCTCCTACTCCATAATCATTCAAGGCTTTGTATAATTTGTTCAATCTTGATACCAATTCTTCCCTATCCTCTGCTTCAAATTCCGCGCTCAAAATAGCCTCTGCCAATGGTGTTCCCAGAGAGATTATATAATCGCCTACGCTACCATCCGAATCATTTACTATCTCAAATACTTTGGACAGCTCTTCCAGAAGCACCACAAGAAGAGGGACTGCTCTTTTGCCATCGTCTTTTTCCAAAAAAATTCTGGCCTGATTTTCTATTTCCGCCAGCGGTCCAGGAATTCGTGCTGCGGCATAATAAGGATGCATATGCCTTAAACTGTAGAAAAAGTCCCGTATACGATGACGGATGCTTTCTTCCTGAGGTTGCGGCTTCTCTTTTTTCTGCTTTTTGCTTTGGCTTTTTCTTGCTTTTGTTTTGACTCTGGTTTCAACCCATTCTATCAATTTTGGATGGGCTTCGATTAATCCCATCAATAACCTATAAAGTTCTTCCCGACCAAGGTCGCGCAGTATTTCGGCAGGCTCTGGATATACGACTATCTCCTCTGCTTCATGGAAGTATGTCAGAAGGACAGCCACAATATGTTTACAAATTCCACCACCGTCGTAGGGACAACTACAATTTGTAGATATTATACCTTGTGTCCCAAGCTCTACCACGACTGAATAAGGCTCATATTGGCTACCCTGGACTTCTGCGCTAACGACATTTCCTCGTCGTTGCATGTCCAATACATTTCCGTTATGGTAGTAATCTTCACCACGTCCGTAAGATTCTACACTGGCCAATTTACTGATGTCTTTCACTGTGATTGCAGGCAATTTGTCCATCTAAATAACACCTTATAATTAAAATTATTAGTTATTAGAAATATTGTTCTGACTCCAGAGAGATAGCCGGGCATGAAAAGCATAATATTGCTTACCACGACCGCTCGCCGTCTATTTCTCTTACATCTGTCTCAATAAAACAATTTCGTCTATTTGCGATACTATGCGCTTCAGATAGAAGCTCATCAATAATTTTCTCTAAATCTTGATCGTCTGTATACGGGATGGTAAGCTCATAATCCCAACTATCATTTCTAGGCTTTTCCATATCGTACGGCCTGAGACATTCTTCTTCAATCCACTTACGTACTTTATTCTTCCCTCTCACAAACTTGCTGTTATTCTCAACTCGAAGCCATAATTTCACTTTTATTGTTTTAAGCTGGTCTTTGGAATTATTCGATGGTTGAAAATCCTTCTCTTTCAGCTTCCTACTCGCTACAAAGTTTGTCACTGTGATCCTGTTCACTCCCAGAATCCGGCCAATAGCACTATAGGAAATGTCTTTTACGAGAAGTTCCTTGATCTGTTCTTCTTTCCCGGTGAGTTTGGTTGTGGTTGAGAGCCGACCTTTGGGCCGCCCAAGCTTTTTTCCTTCGCTTTTCTTTCGAGCCAGAGCTTCTTTTGTTCGTTGAGCAATCAAATTTCGCTCAATCTCGGCAGACAAACTGAACGCGAAGGCTAAAGCTTTCGCGTTGATATTATTCCCAAGCTCGTAACCCTCTTTTACGGTAAAAACTTTTACGTTTCGCTCCATGAGGCTGTTTAAGATACTCATGACCTCCATGAGGCTCCTGCCAAGTCGGCTCATCTCAGTCGCGATTAGGATATCATCTTTCTTGAGTTTCCCGATAACCTGACCGAGTTTCCTGTCTTGAACTTTCTTCGTGCCGCTTACTGTTTCCTCGACCCATTCATCAATCTGGAGTTTTTTGGAATCCGCGAACTTGAGGATTTCAAACCGCTGGTTTTCCGTGGTCTGGGTATCGCGGCTCACTCGGATATAGGCGTAAACATTGGACTCTTTCTTCATTTTCCTATCCTTCATCTAAAAATAGCTCATGTATCGTGAAAGAAAAGGCTTATTTCTCGTAAAAAAATTTTTTATGAACCCATCAAAAGTACTTGTTATCTTATAGTCATTATAAAAATTTATTTAAATAATTTCTATAAAAAAAATTTATATATTTTGATAGGCAAGAATTGTCATAACTAAATGACCGTTTTTTCTATCATGGTGTATGGAATGGCAGATTTTATCTTTGAGAACCATGCGTCCTTTAGAATCTCGTCGAATATGCTCCACCCCATAGTCAATTTTATGTTCTATAAGAGGTTCATCCAAAGCCATGAGTGCTTGCATATAGTAGTCTCTCCAGCTAAAATTACCCGAATCTGGAGCAACTGCTTCTATACTCGCGACAGGAATGCCCCCCAAATTATCTTTTAAATCAGTAAGAGCCTTCTCAATCAAATATTTCTCAACTCTCAAGCGCAAAGTAGTCTTTCCAACTCCGGTGGGTACCAATACCAAGATTATTGACGCTCCTGCGGGGTGACAAATAGCGTTAATGAGGTTATTATGTGCTTCTTTAAGCCGGGGATGTGCAATGATTTTGTTTTGGAAATATGCCAGCCGTACTCCAGGAGGCTGTGAAAGCAATTCCCGAGGAAAAACGTTTGTTTCTTCCATTTCAATAATCCTCATATATCTTAAAGGAATCTATGCCTTTTTCTTTATCTCCTCCAACTTTTTTTTCTGTAGATAATACTTCAGTAATAGGCGAAGCATCAACTTTGCTGTCTTTATCCACCTCCATTGTTGTAACTACTTCCCGATTTTCTCGATTTTTTAGATGTTGTTCCAGCAATTTTTCTTCCGACTCCAACGAAACTAAAAAATCGGCAAGCTTTCGTGCGGTAATAGCAAACTGACGGTTTTGGCATTGATTTTTCCTACGTAATTCCGTAGTCGCCAACATAATTTCTCTTTCTGATCGCCCGGTAAGCCGAGAATGGTGTTCAGAAATACAACTAACCCAATGTCCCTTGACGAAAGCATAAGCAATACCCATATCAAAAGGATCAAATCGCACTGGTACCTGAGTATTTTCTATCTCTGGGTCAAGAAACTTTTCTGACCAATAATAAATGTAATTGATCTTAACTCCAAGCGTAGGGACTACCATTGCTATTCCTTTTTTGGTACTTGGCAGGGTAAGCATTCGAAAATTTTCGTCATAACAAATCATACGATGCTGCCGACTACCACTTTGCTTTAAACCTTCTTCGAAGGTTTCGCGTGGGGATTGGTGAAGTGCCGGATGGTCAATCATATCATAAATTTCGTAAGCCCATTGGCAAAGGCGGCCATAAAGTCGATCCAGAGTCCAGCAAGCATGAGTTTTGGGATTGACAGATTTTGTAACTTGGCGAACATTTCGCATTATTTGCGTATTTCCGAGAAGATTATGAATAAACCTTGTATTGGTTGTTCCAAATAAACGTTCACATACCGAGCCAAAGCGGGCTTTACTGGAAGGACGTGTTTTTTTCGTGCATTCATAGCGAGCCAGCAATGTTTCAAAATAGGTACTTTCGAACTCATGTCCGCCATCGACTACAATAATTTGCGGTAAACGACTGAGCTTACGAACACATTCTCGCAAAATCATCATACAAGAACGGTAACTTGGCGGGTCATAGGTTAAATATACTGCCAGTAAACGTCGGGAATAAGCATCTGTAAGGAATGTAGCCCAAGGACGACCAAGATTTCGGCCAGTTTGTGAGCAAACAAGCTCAACATCAAGTTGAGTATGATCAATGTGCCCGATTTCAAAAGGTCGGTCACCATGCCTGGGAGTCGTTAGTTGTAACTCTCGGTAAAATGGCTCAGAGGCGTATGCTGCCCGTTTTCCTGCGCGTTTTTTGATTTGTTCGTGCCGTGGTCTTTGGTTTACTGCGCAAACAAAAGTTTTATAGCATGGCACTGGAATACCCCGTTCTTGACATTCTCGCTCAAGCATTGCGTATACTTCGTACTTGGGTTTTTGTTTAATTGTCTCATATTCATTGGTAATAAATTCATTGAGCAGAGTCAGTACATTTTCTGGTAACTTGCAATTGCGGTTGCCACTTTCTTTCCGTCTAGGCAAAAGGCCGACATAGCCACAACCATAAATTTGACTTGCCTGTTTCCATTTCCTTCGCCAATCACGAATAGTGCGTGCAGGTATTGTTTCGTCCGCTACCGTGTTTCCAGCCAGACATGGAGTTATAATGGCATATCTTCGATTGGCTTCGCTGAGGTCTTCCTGACTGGCTTGGGAAAATAATTCTTGTATTTTGCTGCTTATGGTCTGCTCATCCAGATTCATTAATGGCTTCCCAAGTCCCTCGGATAAAACGGTGTTCTTGACTATGAGATCGTAAGCTTTTGCTGATTCTTTATCGCGAAAAACGACTACACGTTCGGGTTCGGCTAAGGTCATTCTGTAGATATCTGCATACACATCTTCTCTGGCAATCAAGGTATAAATTATATCTGTGCTGCTTACTTCAGCACGCTCGATCAATTCTTTTAATGAAATTCCGGGACTACCCGCTACCAATGATTGAATCGCCTGGGCTATCTTCTCTCCAACTCCTGGGCAGTCTGAGCGAAGATAATCTTCCAGGAATAGCATGTTACGCTGGAAAATCCAGTTAATCTCAGCAGACGATCGTACATGATAAAACAAACCGTACTCTTTTGCATAAGACTCGCCGGGGGGGCAGTACCAACGATTATCTTTTCCCCGTATATAGCGATTTGGCATCTTTTCCGCTAGTTCCAATAATTCCTCTTCCATTTTCCATTCTTCCCATCCCATGCCTTCTTTTCGTATTACAAAGTAATCTGAAGTATGCCAGACACCTACCATACGTCCACTTTTGGCTTGATATACCAGTTTGATAGCAGGCGGCTGATCATAATATTCCAACGTCTCATTATCATGTTCTTTTTCATAAATGCCAGCCAACTCGTTACGATGGCTCTCTGCCTGGATAGTTACGCCCATTTTTTTACTAGGATAGCGAACCGTGACATTGCCAAATGCACTGCGCACGCGCCGGGAAGGTGGCGATGATCTTATTTGATTCACCGCCTGTTGCGCTTTTTCCGATAAACCAAGTTGTTTGCATAATGCGACAAATTCCTCTTTACTGAGCATGTTATATCCTTTAACGCTTAAAAACGGGACTCTTTATGTAATCGGTCTCATCAGCACCAGTCATCCTCTTCCTCCCAATCCTGCTCTTCTTCCCAATGCCAATGTCTTCTCCTTGCCTGGTAGCAATTTTCGCATAAGCTGTAGGTATAAAGCGGAGGCAGGGGCTCGTCGCATTCACGGCAGGTTTTGATATGTTCCTGTGTCTTTTTTTGAAGGAGTTGATCAATCCTCTCGGATGCCTGTCTTTTCAAAGACAGGACGGAATTCTTATCAGGGTCAGAAATGCAGCCAAGGAGTTCTTTGCGGTTGCCCAGCCAGAGAAAGACATAGGCTTCTTTTACGTAATTTTCAAGGAGAGTCAGGGCTGTCGTTGTACCAAACAAGTGATCATTGTCGGGTAATTCAGGAGGAATGAGTCTTTTACCTTCCATGATTTTTTGGAGGCAGCTTTTCCAGTAAGATTCGATCTCTTCCGCAACTGGCGCACTCACCAGGATGAAGCATTTTTCGATCCCCAATTTTTCCTCCCACTTCGGAGGAATCTGTTTTGCCAGGCGGGTTTGAGTGGATAGGCTGCAAGGCTCGATCAGTTTCAAATAATGCTCTGGAATGGCCTTCATTTCCAGCCATAGTCTAAACCTTTCTACCAGAGGGCCTTCCAGTATCTCCAATTCCAGGATGGTCGGTGCTATGCGTACCTTGGAAGGAAAATCGCCGGGAGCCTGGAAAAGGTTGTTAAGCTCTTTCAGCATGGATCGGGAAATTGCTCCCACTTCTCCGGATTCCTGAAGCAGGAACCTGCCGGCACGGCCTGCGATCTGTCTGATCTCCAGAGGAGTCAGCTTGCGCACTTGATGGCCGTCGAATTTTTCCAGGGTGGTAAAGCATACTTTTTGTGCGGGAAGGTTCATACCCATTCCAATCGCGTCGGTGGCTACACAAAGTTTGCTCTCTCCGCAGATAAATCGTTCTGCCTGTCGCCTGCGCACATCGGGAGGCAGATCACCGTAAATGACCGAAGTCGGGATTTTCATGCCCTCGAAGTAATTTTTCAGAGCCAAAGCGTCGATGCGCCGGAACACGACGAAGATGGTTCCCTCCGGAGGTCTTTCGATGCTCCAGGGATTTTGGGCGATTTGTAGCGGACACAGGCGTTCGTACTTGTGGGCGGTTACATTCAGATAACCCAATTCGTGTAGAAACTTTCGAAGTACCATCTGCGATTCCGGGGCGCAGCATATATGCAATTCTCTGGTACGAACCGAATTGATCACTCTGGTCCAGGCCCAACCTCTCTGTTCATCAACGGCCATTTGCGTTTCATCCAGAACCACGACATCCCAAAATTTTTCAGGCATCATCTCAACGGTGGCCGAGGCAAAGACAGAATTTTCTTTAGAGATGATTTCTTCCCCGGTAAGCAGGGAACAGGGCAAACCTTCGGCATTCAATTTTTCAAAATTTTCCCAGGCGAGTAGCCGCAACGGAGCCAGATAGATGCCACTTTCTCCTTTCCGTAGCGACTCCAGGGCATAGTGTGTTTTCCCAGAGTTGGTAGGCCCTACGTGAAAGACGACCGAAGGAATGTCCGTCTCTCTGGCTTTGACCGGAAACATGGCCAGCAATCTATCTTTAAGCAAAAGGAGTCTCTCGCGTTCCTGCCGAATCTTTTCCTGCTGCTCCTTTTCTTTCTCTTCGATCTTCTTGAGGCGTTCCTCCTTCCATTCCTGTTTGTGCTTCTCGAAATGAGAAATCACCTCTCTGACATCGGGCACAGGCTCCGAGAAAAGACACTTGACATCCTTCCACAGGTAAGAATAGCTCGAATAAAAACGCTTGACGTAGGGCGACACTTCATGTTTATGAAGCCTTCTTCTCACGGTTTCGCGAGTGATGCCCAGATATAAGGCAATATGAGCCGTGGTGACAAGATAATAGCCCAGGACCAAAGATAGATTTCGACCAAAAGCCTCGATCAGGTACATATCCGAGCCTTCCGGAGTGGTGAGGTGGAAAATTTTGCTTTTTTCGGCAAATCTCTCGATAACCACAAGAGAAATTTGTGTAGACTTGCTGATTTTACGGAGATTCGAAAGGTGAGATTCCAGGGCTTTCTTGAAAGTCGATACGCTTATTTTAGGATTTTCCAAATCTATTCCCAGAGAAATATCGAACTTGTCAGAGACTTCTTCCAGGAATTCAAGCCATTTTTGCCGTATCATCTCTTTGCTTTTACGCCGTATCTTCTTCAAAGCATCCTTTTCATCGCCCTGGAAAAACCAGGTTCTTTCAGGCTTGTTCAAGCTGCGAGAAGCTATCTCAAGAGGCTTGTAGTTCTTCTCGATTATCTTGCGTTCATCAGGTGGCAGCGTTCTGTTCAATTCGGCCAGAGAGAAAAGTCCTTCCTCTTCTCTCAACATCGTTTCAAATTTAGCGACGACCGCCCGTGCAAAATTCCTTTCCTGCTCTAGCTGCCTTTGTCTGCGTGCCTCTTGCTCCTGTAGCTGCTTTTTTCTTCGTTCCTCTCGTTGCTCGGCAGTCAAAAGCAAATCTTCTGCCTTTTTACGTCCGACTTCGGTCAAAAGAAAGCCTTCTGGATTATACTCCAAATCCCTTTGTGCGACAAGCCTTTTGATGGCTTTATTCTTGTAAGCAATGCCTTTGAATAGATTCGCCGTGCTTTGCCCTCCCGCTTGGAATATCAAAATAAGAATTTTCTTCTGAGCTTCGTAGACTTGTTCCATAAATTCAACTCCCTCGTTCAACCCACGACGATAGAAATTTATTTTTTCGAAGTTGAGTAAAAAAAAGCTACTTTTCTAGAAACTTCATATTTGAACTCATAATTTTCGGCAAAAATATGCTACTTCCATCTTCATAAAATCCCAAAATCATTATTCACTCAATCACTCTATCATCAAGAGAATTAATCTATTTTACCACAATACGATTATAAAATTAATAATTTTTGGCAATGTTATTATTCTATTTTATAATTTTCGGCAAAAATATGCTGCTTCTAACCCACAAAATCCAAGAATCATTGGTCGGCCTATTTGGGATTTTCTAATAAAATGGGGGATATTTTGGCAAAGTTATGGTTCCAGTAGCGGCAAAGTTATGGGTTAAGTTACACTTATTTTCTATCTATTCTTCCTAACAATTACTCTATCTTCATATTACATCAAAAAAAATCTATTGCAACCTTACTAACATTTTGTTACAATAATGTTAGTAACGTCTCATTTTTTATGGATCAAAAAAAGGAAAACACTATGGCCAAATCTGTAAAACAGCCTCAAATAGCTGGAATTTTTGGAGTTTCTCAGGCCAAAGATCTCGGTGTATCCAAGTCTACGCTCTCGCGCCTTGCTGCCAAAAACAAGATTCTTAGGCTTGGACACGGGATGTACCTCCATCCCAATTCTGAAATTTCTCAAGTTTCACCAGAAGAGCAGGATTATGCGGAGGCCTGCGCAAAGTTCGGCCATAATTCGTTTATAGGCGGGCTTACTGCTCTCTTCTATTTCGGACTCATTGAGCAAGTCCCCGAACGGATATGGGTCATTGTCCCTCAAACCAAGCAAACAAGCGATACTCGATATAGGCTGCTCAGAGTAAAAAAAATATCTTCCATTGGTATCGAAGAACACAATTTTTTCCGAATAAGCAACATCGAGAGGACCTTGGTCGAAAGCCTTGCATATTCAAGTAAAATGGGGATAAGAACGGTAATCTTTGCTATCCGCCGCGCTATTATCGGGGAAAAAACGACTTTGGAAAAACTTATGGATATGGCAAAAAAACTTGGTCTTGAAAATATCCTCAAAAAATATTGGGAAACTCTTATCGCTTCACTGGAGACTCTATGAAAAAAGACGGCCTCACCCACTCGATTACGGCTCGGCTGGCGGATATGGCAAATAAACAAAAGACCCCATTCCAAAATATTTTTACATCCTTTCTTTTGGAAAGAATGGTTGCTCGTCTTACCAAAGAGCCAGAACTGGCAGAAAAGCTGGTTTTCAAAGGCGGATACGTCTCACTACGTATTTTTGGCTCTCCTCGCTACACTCTTGATCTCGATGCTTCAGTACAAAGAGCAGACATCAAAAAAATTTCATCGCTTGCAAAAGAAATCATCCAGACAGATATTGGAGACTGCGTCTGGTTTGTGTATGAAAAAGAAGAGGAGCTGAAAACTTTTAGTGAATACGGAGGCATTCGGCTCAATTTTCGATCCGGGCTTGGCGAGCCGCTCAAGAATATCAAGCAAGCTCAAACGGTACACCTCGATCTTGGACTTGCTGATCCAGTAATCCCATCTCCAGTGAAAACTGAAACCAAATCGATTTTGGGAAAAGATTCCCTGTCCTGGAAAGTGTATACCGTTGAATCAACCGTTGCAGAAAAACTTCATACCCTGATTATCCGCCACTCTGATAATTCACGATCAAAAGATGTTTTCGATCTCTACCACCTTATGCCCAAATGTAATGCCGATATACTTAAAACAGCACTTACAGAAACATTCAGATTTCGTGGGGATGAAATCCCTTCTGATATTCTCTCATCTCTCAATAAAATTGATAGGAATCTTTTAAAAAGAGGATGGCAAAGTGCGGTAGCAGGATTAAAGGAAAAACTGGATTTCGATGAAGCATTTGAAAAAATCTTAGTTTATTGTAAAAGTCTTTTCTGAATAGCGGACAAGATTTTTTCTCGTTTTCTGGTCTATATTTCTTGCGTATTCGATGTTGCTATGGCAAAATAGTTTAAAAGATGATCTTACCAATAGGCATTGAGAAATGGAGAAAAACAATGACTAAAGTCCCTGATCAACTTTGGGATATGATGAAACAGCATTTGGGTTATACGGACGAGGAAATTGCGCTTTTCAAGAATAATCCAAGAAACGTGAAAGTCATGGCTGCCGTACCATCCATGCAGAAAAAAACAATTGTGTTTGAAGTGGTGGAATCTCAGGGATGCAATAGCCAGCATAAAGTAGGAACCCGATTCTTTTTTACCGGCGATGGCAATCTCATTACGAAAATGGCACCATCGCGTATCTGTGCTTACGCTATGCCTATTATGGCTCAGGCTATTTTTGGCGTTCAGGAACTATGGTACGCTGGTATTGATCCCAACACCCTCTGTTTTAAACGTGCCGGGTGTTTTGATGTAGGTATCCGATGCGGCGGATGGGGCATATCGTTCTCGAAGTAAAGGTGATGGATCGACAAGAAGCAACAAAATTTTACGAACAGAGCGAATCAAAGTGCTAGCGTTAGCTATAAAATATCATAGAAAGCGATAAGATATGCGTAAGAAAATAATCAAAGAGAGAGTTATTCCATCTGACAATCAAAACTGGTTAGACTTGGAATATTTAGCGCGGGTAGAAGTTACATCCGAAGATGCGGCACATCCGATCGAATCGGCGTTGACATCGAGTGCCAAGTCAGGTTGGAGAGCGGAGCATTCTGGGCAGCAGACGGTCCGCCTTTTGTTTGATAAACCGCAAAGAATCAGGCGTATTCATTTGGTGTTTCGCGAAGAAAAACAGGAGTGCACGCATGAGTTTGTATTAAGGTGGCACTCAGATAGTGGCGAGCCTTACCGTGAGATTGTGCGTCAGCAGTATAACTTTAGCCCTCAGGGTACTACCTGTGAGTTGGAAGACTACACTGTTGATCTTATCAATTTGACGGCATTGGAACTAAGTATTGTCCCAGACATAAGAGGTGGAGATGCTTGTGCATCAATTGAGCAATTGTGTCTCGCATAAATCTTTGCTCTATTCCCTCGTTATAGGTCGGATTTTTCTTCAAGTAAGCCATTTCAGAAAAAACTATGAGGATGAAATATGCTGCAAAAAATCAGAATATACCAAATAGATGCTTTTACAGATAAGCCTTTTCATGGGAATCCTGCGGGAGTTTGCATCACGCCCCAATCTCTGGATGATACATTGATGCAAAATATTGCGCTGGAAATGAATCTTTCGGAAACAGCCTTTGTCGTTCCTTTAGAGACCACTGATGTGGAGTCTTGTTCGAATTTCAGCCTTCGCTGGTTTACGCCTGTGCAGGAAGTGGAGTTATGCGGACATGCTACCCTGGCAACGACGAAGGTACTCTTTGATGTTTACAAAGCCAAGGCGGAAAAGATCAGATTCCAGACCAAAAGTGGAGAACTGATTGTCAGCAAAAGGGAAGGATTTTGCCTCGATTTTCCTGTTGATCTTTCCGATCATGTCAAGAAACCAGCTTCCTTATTAAAGTCGCTCAATGTGCCAATGGCAGAAGACTATGCTCTGAGCCGCACATTAAAAATGCTCTTGATCCGGCTAGCATCGAAAGAAGCGGTCGCTGCTCTGAACCCTGATTTTGGGCTGCTCAGTAAGTTTGAAAAATCCTACGGGAATCACGGTTTTATCGTAACCGCCAAAGACACAGAATTTGATTTTGTTTCCCGCTTCTTTGCTCCGGGTGTAGGAATCAATGAAGATCCGGTGACCGGTTCTTCCCACACGGTTCTGACACCGTACTGGGCCAAGATTCTCGGCAAGCAAGCGATGAAAGCGTGTCAGGTATCGGCCAGGCAAGGACTCCTCAACGTAGAACTCCATGAAGATCGAGTATATTTGTTAGGCCAAGCCATCGTAGTACTTGAAGGCGAGTTATTGCTATGATGAAAATCAATATAAGAAAAGCTACGCCGGAAGACGCGGAAGGGGTTTGTGCGATATTGAATCCCATCATCAGAGAAGGGAAGCAAACGGTTCTGGATAGAGAATATACTCCTGAGGAAGAAGCCCAATTTATCACGAATTTTTCGAAACGGGGAATATTCCTGGTTGCCGAAACTGATGGGAAGATTCTTGGTTTTCAAACTATGGAGCCTTATGCCGGTTATACAAAAGCCTTTGACCATGTGGGGATAGCAGGCACCTATGTTTTGGAAGGCTGTAGAGGATTGGGCATAGGGAAACAACTCTTCGCCAAACTTTGTGAAATGGCCCCGGCTCTTGGCTATGAGAAAATATTTACCTACATTCTCGCAAATAATAAGCAGTCTATCGGTTACTATACCAATTTGGGCTTCAGAATCATTGGGATTGCTGAAAAGCAAGCGAAAATAAAAGGCCGTTATGAGGATGAAGTTTTAGTGGAATATTTCTTTGCGAGATGAATTTTGCTTTCTAGGTGCTAGATTTTCTTAATTTTTTGTTAATTAGCTAAGAATGAAATCCATTGTATAGGAATATCTTATGGAATCTCTTTCAAGATGTTTTTCGGAAACGCTTCTTCCTTTATCTGAAACAGAAATGAACGAACGTGTACAAAAGTGCGACAAGATGATTGAGGAAATTAGCGAAAAAGTTCCTCAATATAAAAAGCTTATGAGAAGTTCGCTCATAGAAGTTCTTTTCGATATGCGCGGATGCGAAGAGATTGGTCTTTGCTCAAAAAGAGATGCAGGTAAAATCAAAGACCCCTTTAAAAAGCGTTACGAAAAGCAAGGATTCGAAAGACTCCATGACAGAATTGATACTATTTTTTTAAGATACCAATGGAAGTGGAAGCAAGAGACACAATGGTTTCGGCTCAGCAAAGAATGCCTATGGGAGCCATGTGTTGGATATAGTCCTTATGATACTTTTCAAGCAGGCCCTGTTCTTTCTCTAGAAGAAATACTAAAATTTATGGAAGAATACACGCCGCTCACATACGAAGAATCGCAAGTAAATATTCTCAATACTATTATACAGAGTTATTTCCCCAATCTAGGAATTGAAATAATACAATCAAAGTCGAAAGCTTTCGAATGGATAGTATGGAATCCCAACTATATCAATCGCCGTCTTACGAAACACAAAAGTCATCTGCCACTTTTGTCACCTACTCAAAAAATAAGCGAGTGGCTCGAAGGTATCCGTGAAGGGAATAGAAAAGACTCCCACTATGCAAAGAGTATTCTCTATGGATACCCTCTCAGCACCTTAGAGCATTATTTAGACAATAGAAAGAACAAAGACAAAATTTCTTACCTTGTGTACCAATATGAGAATGGAAAAATAAACAGAGACTCAGGCTTTGTAGTAAAAAATTATACCGCAGAAGATGTGCAAGAAACATTACAGCGAATTCGAGCTTTTTACGAGCATCAGGAAGTAAAAAAACTTGTTACCAAACTCGGATATGATCCTCAAAAAGAAAGCTTCGGCTTTATATTCAGGACAAGAACAGAATGGATGTTTTGGGATTATATTTCGCATGCTATACGCTCAAAAATTCATGCACTTATTCGCTTTATTTATAGAGAAAATCATAAATAGGTAGTACTTTTATTACGATTATTGCTGTGCTTCAATGGAATGGAGAAAAGCTCAATGAACTTTCCTAAAAAGCAGATTGATGCTAACCCAAACTGGCCATGCCATCTACACCAAGCGTATCTTGAGCCTCTTTAGGGAAAAGGTTTGTCATTGATGATCTCAATGCCGTTCTCAGAACACCATAAGCGTAATGCTTTTTCAGTCGCAAGTTCTTCAAATCTGTACCACTTCTCGATCAATCGCTGGCTTTCCAAAAGACTCTTGAAACGACTGTATGCTCCTTTTCGCTGGAAGAAGCCTGCAACGACGTTGTATTGACTGGGAAGTCCTTCTTCGGCGAAGGACAACGCCAGATCACGGCCTAAGTTTAGGTCATTTTTGTGTGGTATCGAGATATATCGGTTTGAGGTTTCGAGATCGTCGGGAACGAGTTCCCCTTCCATCTCAATCTCGGCAGACACGCAAAAGATTCTCCCTGTATCAGGGTCAATATATGCGCTTTGTTCCAACGGAACACCAAAACTGACGAACTCGAATGCATTGAGTAGTTCGGAGAATTTAACCTGAATCATGATAAAATTCCAAAATAAGTTTTTCTAAAAACAACTATCGAAATATACGTTAGAAATTTTAGAGATGTAAGATTTTCTTCAAATCAATCAGGGCTTTTTCCCAATTTCCTTCGAATCGATATCCCTTATCATCAATATAAACGTCGGCAGAAGGCTTATATGAAGTGATCTCATCAAACTGGATATCGTTCTCTCGAAGCCACTGTTTCGCCTTATTGATTCTGGTTTCGACGAGCTCACCCCATATCTTCGGGTTGAATCGGCTGGAACAGATCGTGATCTTATGGCCAGCCTTTTTCAAGCCAGCCAGTGCTTCCTTCGCATACGGGGCAACGGAATTATCTTTCAAACAGAGAGTATCATCGAAATCTATGCAGAAATGCTTGCCTGTAACCATTGTATTCTCCATTTCAACCTATAACCTTTAGGTGCGCTTCGATATTGTAGAGTTTTGCTTCATTTTATTTTTCGCATCGAGGTAAGCAATTGCTTGCTCTTCATTTTCATATATCTTAAAAAAAGAAAGAATTCCTAACATCTCAAAAAGATTAATATACGGGTTGGAAAGCCCGACTAAGATAAACTCTCCGCCCTTCTCTTGGTATATATCTGCAAATTTGATTAATAAGCCCATACCCGTTGTACCAGGACTATGTTGTATGCAAGAGAAATTCAAAATAAAATATCTGATCCCTTGATTAAAGAATCCAGCCACTTTCTCTTCCAAGGGGCGGACTTTATATCCGTCTACGGTACCAATAATTTTGGCGATGAGAATTTTAGAACCGCCCTCCAAGATTATTTCTTTGATTGGGAAAAATTCTGTTGAGGATTTGGAAGGAAGCGGATTTGATAAATTTTGCATTATAATTCCTCCTATTTACAAGGCATGAGGCATGATTATCAGAAAAAGCGAGAAATTTCATGAATATTTAGGGATTTCCCAATAATTCAGCTAACTCCCCTTTTCTCTTTTCAAGAGATGCTAACTCGGTCTTGAGTCTTCTTATCTCTTTGTTCACTTGCTTCAATTCGTTTTGGAGTTTCTTCGTCTTGAGTTCATTCTTACCGTATTTTTCACTCGCCAGCTTCTCTACCTCGCTTCGGATCAGCCGCAAATACGGATTCCCGTGCATATAATTTCTGCGGTATTGGAGCTTGCCAGCTTTGATCGCTTCGATAATCTCATCCTGCGTGAGTCCGAACTCCTTCTCCGCAGTTTTGTCGCTCAGCGTCGCTCCCTTCCCAGCCCAGACTGAATCTTCCATCTTTCTTTAAACTCCTTCTCTAAAAGAGATCGTAAAACGAATCCTTGCCCAAATGTTGGCAATACTGCTTTACCAACCTCGATAAATCCTGAGAGACTGCCAAACATATCCAATCGTCTATTGATCCTCGAAAACACCATCTCTCGACTCGGAATTCACGGGTTTCTTCATCAACCAGTACAAACCGCATGATCGGAGAATAGGTTGTAGACCTGTCGAATATTTCCATCGCTTCCTTTTTTTGATATTCAAAAAGATTCAAAAGAGGAATCCGAGAGAGTATTTCTTCAAATCCCGTTAGGGATTGATTTGGCTGGAATACCACGATCGTGTTCTTTTTTATTTCTACTTTGAAACGCTGTGCATATTCCCGCACTCCTTGGGAAACGATAGCAAGTTCACTCTCAGTGATAACTTTCGGAAGCTTTTTTCTCAGAAAAACCTGAGCATTGGGATTCTCATAGATTTCATAGCCGTCGGGAATATCTACTGAAACTGCGCTTTGCTCCCGCGAGAAATAATACCTCAATTTGCCGGTTTTCGTTTCTCCCTGATGAAGGTAGTAGGTATCCCCTTTCCTATTTTTGTATTCCATAATTCCTTTCCAATACAATATCTCTTCAACATAGTGGTCTTCATGGAACTCTGCCGTGTTCAATTTTTACGACCTGGCTCCGAATGCATTATAAAGCCAGACAGCGCAGAGAACAGCCAACAATAGCCAGATGATAACAATCACTGCACATGCAACTCGGCTTACAGGTTTCTCATTCTGGATTATTCCCTGTACTCGCTCACGGCACTCAGCCAAAACAGGCTGAGGAACCATTTTGATTGCTAAAGTAATGCCCAATGGTAACAGGATGAGATCATCAAGATAGCCAAACAAAGGCACAAAGTCAGGAATCAGATCAATAGGGCTGAACGCATAGGCGACGGTACCAGCCACAAGAAGCTTTGCGTACCATGGCGTTCGAGGATCACGAGCAGCCAGGTAAAGAGCGAATATCTCGGTCTTGAGAACACGCGCATATTGTTTCAATTTTTCTAGCATCGATAGTTCCTTTGCCAAATAAACGCCGAACTTATCGGCGATGTAAGTTCCCCTGGCCATCTCGGACGGGTAGATTGGCCTCCGAATTTGCTCGCTTCCTAAATCATTCCTAGTGGTTTTCATCCCATCAGACTTACCGCCTTGCTATCCACATCCGCAGCGAGGTTAGAACTCACTGTTTTAATATTCGTTATCATCGAACACTTCAAGCTCGTTCTTCGCTTTGACTCTACTCTGAATCTTTCGGACGGTTCTTCCTACATGCTCAACCCAAAAGATTTCTGCGCCGTCTTCCAGTTCGTCGTATACAGGAAGAAGACTTGTAAGTCCTTCGTATCGCCATAATCCGCTTCGCCCTGTGTCGGTATCCCGCGCTTCCAATCCTTCCGAAATATGGCCCAGGTCTACCGCCTTCTGATATGCTTGCTCGCGATCTTTGGCCTTAATAAGGATAGTATTCTCATGAGCAAGACAGCGGCGATTAGGGTTTGCTTTATCTTCATCGTAGAATTCAAATCGTTCAATATACGAGGCGACCCACCATCCAGTCTGATTACGATTTCGGTACGGTATTTCTTTTGGCATCTTTTGTCGGCTCATTTTATGGGCTTCCTAAATAAAGAGTTCAGCGGTGGGGGGGTGACTTCATTAATCTTCCAGAACAAAAAAAGCTAATGCACTATGTAATGTAGTATTTCGAGAACTTTTTGTATATTTTTGTTAGAATTGTTTCCTGTTTTTTATTTTATATTGAAGTTTGAGACATTAATTAATCGTTGGCACTATTTCATAGTCAACTTTTCTGGAGCAATGTTCATACGCTTTTCTATATTCCATTTTATAGAGAATATCTTGCTTCTCTATCGCTTTATCTATAGCGAGAATACCATCTAAATGATCTATCTCATGTTGTAATAATTCTGATTCTTCTTTCCCTATGTTATCCCATTTTTGGGTGTTTCCAAGTTCATCTTGATATACCATGGATATACTTGTATTCCTCCTTACACGTACCACAAAATCAGGAAATGACATACAATCATCCCATAAAGTAAAGCTATCAGAACTATACCACGTTATTCTAGGATTTATGAGGACGAACGCTTCTTTCCCAAGGTTTAAGGCTATTATTCTTTTTTCGATGCCAATCTGAATTGCTGCTATGCCTCGACCAAAACCATTTTTCTTTCTAAAGTCTTCTAATGTGTCTTTCAAATCGTTGATTTCTTCTCGTATTTTCTTATTTTGAAAGTCCGTTATTTCTTCGCTTTTAACTCGTAATATTGGATTTCCTAGTATCAATATATCTCGTTTCATATAACTCCTCTAATTGGTTGACCCCTTATAGGATATAGATAGGGAAAACTTTGATCTCCCCTATCCGATTTGAAGCATGAACCTGTCCTTAAAAATATAAGTCATTTTACCATCTCTCACCAAAACCATTCCAAAAATTTTTCTATCCCCCCAAATCCTACTAACTATCTTCTTCCATATTACGCCCTCTAATACAATATTTCTTCCGCATAATGGTCTTCATGGAACTCTGCCAAACAACGCATTAAAGCTGTTTTACCCATTGGAATAACACGCCAGCCTGTCATCGAGTGTACCGGTATGAAGCTCAAAAAGATGGTTGTCGTAATCATAGAAATAGATTGACCGAGCCTCACCACCAACCCGATCCCGACCCGGTCTAATTTCTACCCCTAACTTTTTAATCCTTGATACATATTCATCGAACTCTGAGTCGGGTATTCTAAATGCTATATGGTTATAAGAACGCTCTGAAATTGGGCTGCCCTCCATGACTGCCATCCAAACACCACCGACAACAAAAAACTTCTCGTAGGATAATGAAAAGTTCTTTTGGGAACTGTCATACACCTCTTTTGCGTCAAAAATTGTTTGTAAAAAGTGCCCTGTTTTTTCAATATCTCTCACAATGATTGTTATATGACTTATTGTCTCGATCATTTTTCGCTCGATATGATTTTTCAGAGACCATCTCTTTGCACTGAGAAAGCATCTGCTCTTTTTTCCGAACCATACATTTATCCTTAAAAATATAAAAATATTGTACCACTTTCCATCCCAAAACCATTCCAAAAATTTTCTGATTTTTCGGGTTACAAGGTACTCCTGCCTCTGGTTTTATTATTTTTTTTTCTGATGCTGAGAGGGATTTTGTTTTTCTTGGTTTCTCAGTTGAACATTGTCGGAAGGGGAAAAAAAATTATTTTGAAAGAAACAGTGAGGAATGATAAAATAGTCTATTGATCTATTTCCCAAAAACGTATCCCAAATAAGACTCAATCAGCGCAAAACCATGTAAATCATGGAAAATAAATTTTAACAATCGGCGAAAAGGCTTTCTCATAAACGAGGGAAAGATAGAGAGGGTTTATGAAAAAAAGCGTTGGCATTATTTTACTTTACCAGGGCAAAGCATTACTACAAAGACGAGGTGATTGGGATTGGGAGAAAGATCAATTTCAATCCTTTCGCGGGGCATATCAAGTCACTGCCCATGGTAAATGCGAAGAAAGTGAAACATGGGAAGAATCTCTTATTCGAGAAATTAAAGAAGAATTGGGAGAAAAAATTAAAGGTATACTTCAACCTTCAAGATTTACTTTAATAAAAGAAAGTAAAAAAACGGGTAAAATATCAAGAACCTATGCACTTTTAGAGCCTCTTACGCTTTCAGAAATTCGACTTATTATGCTTGAACCTAGTTCTGGTAGTTTATATCCTTTTCCATTAAAAGAGTTAGAGAAAATCCAAATTCTAGATCCATCCCAAAAAGATACCCAATTCTCCCCATTCTTTATGTTCGCCGATGAAAAAGAGGCATTAGAAGTCGTGTGGAATTTAATCAACAAACAATAATAATTTTTCAGTTGATAAGGGAGTAAAGAATGCCTATTTTAGAAAGAAAAAGTCTTATAACGAGAGAGATGGCAGATATTTTGCGAGAGGCCGTTGATAATGGTAACTCTCTTCCTCTTGAAAGTCTTTTTTTTACTGCTCGTGAGATGGAATTTCGCAAAGGAGCTAAAGAAAAGCCTAAAGGCCCTTTTTTACAATTTTCTTTATTACTTGTTTCCGAAGATTGGAAAAAAATCGCAGTGATGGAACGCTCAAAATTAGATTTAGAAGAAAAAAAACGCCGTGGTGCAGGATATTCTTTACTTATTAATGACAACCCCAAAACGGATATAAGAGAAATACTTCTCAATAGTTTTGATTTGGATATATCAGCTTTTTCTAAAATTTTTGAGCCTAAGATAAATTTTTTTGGTGCAGGCTATACGAATACAGACAAAGCCGAATATTATTTTATTATTTTTTACTACATAGTACCTAAAAAAAAGTTAAAAGAGTTAGAAAAAAGTCTTGAGCTGGCATCCTATAAGGACCGTTTTCTAGGCTTTCTACCTTTCCGCGGGTTTTACTCTAAGTTTTATTGGGCTGTACATTTTTGGGACAAGAACCCGATCAAAGAGATTATTAAGCAACAAATAGGACGGTGTGATGAATGTTTAGCAAAGCTACTTTTGAAACCTGATCTCCTCTCACAGAAAAATGTTGAAGAAAGTCCACAGAAAACGGCATGTTGTAGAGAATACGACCCCAAAAATGTTCTATATGGAGATGGTGCTTTATCAGATTTGGCTACTTGGAAAACGGAGAATGGAATACTTGTAGACATGCAAGGTATTGAGATGATTGAAGACAGTTTTAATCATGCTCTTACCATTGGAGTAGATTTTGACAAGATTTTTGCTGTATATTTACGAGAAGCAACAATTTTAATCGAAAAGCACCATTTTTTATCAGCTCAATTTTTTGCTGGCGCAGCTTCTGAGCGCATGGTGATTCAACTTGCCTATAGCTTGGCAGAATATTTTTCTCAAAAAAATCCACTAGAAGAGCAAAAGATAAAAAATCTTCGAAAGAACCTTCGTGAAAGCAAAGTTTTTTTTATATTAAAAATTTTGAGAGAAGCTGACATATTGTCACAGATAACTAAACTTGCAGATTGCGAGCAACCAAACGTCGAAAATATGTTGCATGAATTAGATCAAATTCGTTCTCACCGAAACCATGTAGGGCATCCTGGGGAAGATTTTTCCGAGTTACGCCCTGGACAATTAATCGAGATGCTAATTAACCTTAAAAAAAACTATTACCCTCTTTGTCGGGTTATCATTTGTAATGCATTGTGGCTTTCTTTGCCGGAACATTCAGAGACATTTGCTGAATTTCCTAATTTGCAACGCATTGTAAAAGATATCGTTTCATCTATCTCACAAATTCTAAAATCAACGAATAATTTTTTTACACATACATTAAATATCGAGGCAAGATATGGAGATCAATTGGCACAATACCATCAACAATTAAAACTTATCATCAGTTGTGCTGAAAAGAATTTACATATCTCAACATTTGACAATAAAGAGACTGAGAATGCCATTGAAGAACTTGCCAAACAACCAAAAGAAGAATTATTAAGTTATTTGAAAAAATTAAAACAGATTACATCTGCTCTTTTAGAATACAGAAGATAGAGGGAGAGAAGTAGTGTCGCAGTACATCCAGTTCGAGAATGTCGAAGATGAGAAATTTATCGTACATGCTATTATCAAATGCAAAAGCAGCGAATGTGAATTTCCCAAGTATTTGTGTCAATTTGATAAGGAAGTTGAGCGTATTCAATTTATTGGTGGCCATATAGAAAATTGCGAATCCAATGAAGAAGCGATTCTACGAGAGATCAAAGAAGAATTGCCATATGCTCAACTACAAAATGAAGATATATTGCTTACTCAAAAATTGCCAGAAATTCAAGATATATCCATCTCACCTACCACTCATAGACAGACCTTATACCACTTTTTTGTTTTTATTGTACGATTTACTAAAAAACTCGTGTTAGATAAATCTAAAGATATTTTGCTTACACAAGAAGAACTAGAAAGTAAATATTTTGGTGGAAATAGTAGCTATTTAAGAAAACTTCAAAAATTGATTTCTTTGGAGAAAATTGAACCTATGGAATTGGAGGATTAAAAATTAGCTTGACAATATCTCTTTCCAACGTTTTTGGGATGAGTGATAACTCCAAAGAAAATCTCTCCCAAATTCAATAATTTGCCTCTCAAAACTCATCCCAAAAACAAAATCTCAAAATGA
>JABWCH010000421.1 GCA_013359215.1 Candidatus Brocadiia bacterium
AATGGGGACAGAGTGGTAGCGGGGAAAATGCAAGGAAAGCGTTTACAAAAAGGCTAATGCTTACTGCACGCTATATGTGTCAAGGATAAGAAGAGCGGAAATACTATTTTAGGAGAATAGCCTTGCAAAAACATAGTCTATTGTTAATTTTATTACTTTTTTTTCTCTATATCCTGTATTTTGGCGCAAAATAGTGTATTTGATGACGAACCAATTCAAAAAAATCAGACCAAGAATTTGAAGATGAATTTGATCCTTATAAAAAAAAGCAGAGTCAACCAGATAAAAAAGAGAGTACACAAGCCAAAGAAGAATCTCAACCAGATAAAGAAGAGAGTCAACCAAAAATTTCGGCAATGGGCCGACTCCAGACTTTTCGGATAGGCTCTAATTATAAGCAGAGAAAAGCACTGTCATCCTATGATCCCTTTTCTCTGCGAGGTAGCTATTTGCGTGCTTTCAGAAAAAAAACGATGCTTATCAAAAGCAGTATGATATTCCCTGGCTCTGGAACAGGAGTAAAAAGGCTGTTATAGTGATTCACCACTTCGGTTTGCGACAGAGTGCGGTTATAAACAGCGATTTCATCCATGACAACATTGGTGAAATATCGGGTGGCATCCGTCGCTCTGTTGATTCTAAAGGTAGTAGAAGTGATGGCAGGGATAATTCCTGTATAAAGAACAGTATCTGTAATTGTCGAAACTTTAACACCATCAATGTAAAGAGACGTTCCTGTATCGCTATTCCCGCCTCCCTGTCTCACCATGACTATATGATGCCAGGTTCCAAGACCGAGGGTTCCTGACATCATCTGGCCGCCGTTGTAAAAGCCAGCATATATTCTATTGGCTTCGTTATATCTGGGACTGAAATAAACCGATTGAGCAGTAGCTGCTCCACCCCAATGCATAAAAGGAGCATATTGGTATGATGTCGCATTCGAAGCCATAAAGACCATGGTCTCAATGGTAAAATTCGGGTTTCCTGTTAGAGAAACAGGGGCCGCTGTATTGGATTCAATATAGTCGTTCACGCCTGTAAAACCAACTCCAGTATCTCCATATATTGTTGCATTGGAACGGGTTATATTTCCATAGTAGGTAGCGTTATAGGAAGAGCCTAAGCTACCATAGTTCACTGCAGTGCTTCCGCTTGACTCGTTAAATTTATAATACAAAAGCGGGTTAGCATTCTGCACTTCACTCTGGAACAATACAGAAGCTGCCCATAGGCTTGGAATATATACTAAAGCCAATAATACGATTAAAATTTTTAACATCGTTTTTCATCCTCCACATGAGTGCGTTCAAGTATTCTTATCAACAGTCCGCCAAATATTTAGGTCTTTATTTTGAAATCAGGCAAAAGATACTAGATCGTGACAACGTCTTTGCTGCTACTGCCATAAAGCATCCAAGAAATAAAAACAATAAGGTGCATGGTTCTGGAGTATTTACAGCCAAACCTATTGGCACATCCGCGGAAACTTCATATACACGGATATTGTCAATTAAATAAACTCCTCCAATTTGGTGGGCCCAAGTATAGAAAACAGGCTTTGCAGCATCCAAAACCACTGTGTAAGAGTATTCTTGCCAATTTTGATTTAGGGTGACGCTATGGCTCATATTGTTTGAGTCTCCTCCACCACTTTGGAAGCTAAAAGTTTGGGAAAATGGTGTAGTCAAGGCTTTTGCCCAATACATAAAGCTATATCGTTTCCCTGCTATAAGACTTGGCATAGATTTTACCATTCCGCCTAAAGTCCCGCCACCATTAGCAATGGTTCCTGATTGCACTCTAAGAGAATATTGACCAAAAATAGCGTCTGTACTTGATGAAAGATTTGCAGGAGCAGAATCTCCTGGCCCAGAAGAATAAAGGTTCGCAGTAGGCAAATCTGGATCGTTTACAAGATTGCTGCTGATGAAAGCAGCAAATGCAGAAACGCTAAAAAGACACAAGATCATAAGGAAAAATAGTTTTGGCATATTTTTTCCCTCCATTTCGTGTAACATACCATCATAACTCTAAGAAATTATGCTAGATAAAAAAAATCTAAAAAACTAGTTGCAAAGAAGAAAAGAAAAGGATATTCTAAACCGCTCTGTCCTAATGCTATATCCGTAAAAAAAATACAGCTATATTTTACTTTTTCTCATTTAAAAAGTATAGCAAAAATAGAAATTTTTATGCTATGAAAATGAAGCGTTGGCATTGTGGCAATGCCCTGGTATTTTCAACCCTGGAGAAATAGAAATGAAACAATGGTATGAATCTTTATTTGAAAATTATGCTAAAAAGTACGATGCAGAAAATTTTGTCCAAGGCACATTGGGCGAGTGTGATTTTGTAGAGAAAGAAATTGCGTTCAATAAGTCACTCAAAATTTTGGATATAGGATGTGGAACAGGAAGGCACAGTATCGAACTCTCGAAAAGGGGCTACGATATTACAGGTGTAGACTTGTCCGAATCGCAGCTTGCCAGCGCGAAAGAAAAAGCAGAAAAAGAAAATCTCCGCATTCCCTTTCTAAAATGCGATGCAAGGAATTTGCCTTTTTTAAAAGAATATGACCTTGCCATCATGCTCTGCGAAGGGGGTTTCCCTCTAATGGAAACCGATGAGATGAACTATGAAATACTTAAGAATGCAACAAAATCTTTAAAAGAACATGGCAAATTGATTTTCACAACCCTGAACGGCCTCTTTCCTTTATACCATTCAGTACAACAATTTTGTGAATCTCACTCTAAAGATGGAAATGCCACTTACAAAAGCAATACATTTGATTTAATGACATTCCGCGATCACAATATCACAACTTTTGAAGATGATTTTGGGAATAAAAAAGAACTAAGTAGTAACGAAAGATATTATGTGCCAAGCGAAATAACATGGTTATTAAAGTCCCTTGGTTATAAAAAAATAGAAATATTCGGAGCAAAGCTTGGGCAATTTTCCAGAAATGACAAACTCACCACAGAAGATTTTGAGATGCTTGTTATAGCAGAAAAATAAAAATTGGCACTGGCAAATTCGATGATAGCAAAAAAAAACGACCACTGTACTCAGTGGCCGTTTTTTTTTAGTTTATGCTATTTATTGATAACACTTTTTCTAAGGATTACATATCCATTTTGTGCGCCTGGGACGCTTCCATTGATAGCGATAATATTTTGACCAAGATCGATATCTAAGATTTCCAGGTTGCGGACGGTTCCTCTACAATTACCCATTTGTCCTGGCATTCTCATTCCTTTGTGAACGCGGGAAGGATAGGAAGATGCGCCAATAGAACCAGGGGCGCGTAAGCGGTCAGATTGACCGTGGGTTGTTGGGCCACCTTTGAAATTGTGTCTTTTTACAACGCCTTGGAATCCTTTACCTTTTTTAGTTCCAATTACGTCAATATATTTGACTTTTTCTAAAACAGATAAGGTAATTTCCTGTCCAGCCTTGATATCGTCTTTGCCATCCCAGTCAACTTCGCGGACGAAGCTCTTGGGAGCACTATCAGCGTGCTTTTTGGCATGTCCTATTTCAGACTTGGCACAGCTTTTTACTTTTTTGTCTTCAAAACCTAATTGAATTGCGTTGTATCCATCTTTTCCATCGCTTTTTTTGACTTGCAATACTTTGCAAGGACCTGCTGCGACTACTGTAACGGCATAGCATTTACCATCTTTGAAAATTTGTGTCATCCCAAGCTTTTTACCTAAAAGTCCAGAAATCATGACTTTCTCCTTCTATGGGGGCTTATCCCCGTATTTTTTGTAAGCGGCTTCATTTCTCACGAGATTGACAATATCTACATTTTAACTCATAAGAAGTGGGCCATAATTTCTATATAGCGGAACTCTCCGCATGGCGTACAATATATGCTATTCTGTCTGTGATGTCAAGACATTTTTTGAAAAAAATACAGACTGCAAACTAATCTTTGGAAATCAAGAAAAAATAGGCTTTAGAAAGAATAACAGAAAGCAGATTACGCAGATTACGCAGATTGAAGAAATACAATAAAAA
>JABWCH010000422.1 GCA_013359215.1 Candidatus Brocadiia bacterium
CTAAATAGGGTATACCCAATCGTCTGTGTTTTCTTTGGCAGAAGATCTCTTGTTCCTGGCAGGGGCAGACTGTGGGATTTCCACAATTTTTGCTGGAGCAGCTACAGGCTGTGGGATTTCCATAATTTTTGCTGGAATCGTGTTTATATTTTCTTTAGGGGCTTCCATTTTTACTGGGCCATTGCTTCTTGTCTTAAAAAATTTAGGTGCTATCTGGGGGAACATAGCGTAAGTCAATACGTCTTCTATACTAACGCTCTCCAAACCCAAAAGTTGTTTGAGGTCATTTTCTATTTTGTTTATTTCATTGGGAATTCGGTCAGCAGGTCTTTCTATGATGGCTTTGGTCATATTCATTTCTTTTAGCACTTTTTGGACAAGATCCTGGTTGGGAGGTGCGGGTGTTTTGCCATAGTTTCCCACAAGAAGATCTTTGGCTTCTTTGGAAATCTGGTTGTATCGTCCATATAAAATGTTGAAGACCGCTTGCACTCCAACGATCTGGGATGTTGGTGTTACCAGGGGAATGTATCCAAAGTCTTTTTGCACTAAAGGAATTTCTGCAAGGACTGCATCTAGCTTATCGCTTGCTTTGAATTCTTTAAGCTGGCTTTCCATATTAGAAAGCATTCCTCCTGGTATCTGGGCAATCAAGATTCTAGGGTCTGCCCCTGTAAAAGAAGATTCAAAGGATTTATATTTTTTCTTGATTTCTCGAAAATATTCGGAAATTTCTGCCAACAACTTTATATCCAAGCCTGTATCATAAGGAGTTCCCTGAAAAATCGCTACCATGGTTTCTGTAGGAGAATGGCTTGTTCCCATTGCCAGAGAAGATATGGCTGTATCCAGAATGTCTGCCCCTGCCTCCACTGCCTTTACCAAAGTTGCTACCGACATGCCTGGAGTGGCGTGAGAATGGATGTGTACAGGCAAACCCACCTTTTGTTTGAGCTTGGTAGTGAGTTCGTAGGCATCGTAAGGTCTGAGAAGCCCAGCCATGTCCTTGATGCAAATAGAATCCACACCTAAATTTTTGTATTCTTTTGCAATATTCACAAAAACATCAATTGTATGAAAAGGTGTTGTTGCATAGCTGATAGCTGCCTGTGCATGCTTTTTGGCTTTTTTTACAGCCCTGACAGCACACTCAATGTTTCTGGGGTCATTCAGTGCATCGAAAATTCGGAAAATGTCGATTCCATGGAAGGCTGCTCTTTCTACAAATTTCAGAATAACATCATCGGCGTAGTGTCTATAGCCTAAAGCATTCTGTCCTCGTAGAAGCATCATCATGGGTGTATTGGGTATCGCTGCTTTAAGCTGGCGGATTCTGTCCCAGGGATCTTCGTTCAAATAGCGGATGCAAGTATCAAAAGTAGCACCACCCCAGCTTTCTAATGCCCAATAACCTACTTTGTCTAGCTTGGGTGCTATAGGTAGCATATCCGATGTAAGCATACGAGTTGCCAAAAGAGATTGGTGAGCATCTCTTAAAACCAAATCAGCAATTTTTACTTTTGTCATAGACTTTTAACCTTCTCTGAATTTTTATTTTCAATCTCTAAATCTCGAATCCAGGATTCTATAAAAGGATATACAATTTTATTGGCATTTAAGCCTACAGTAAGATCATTATGCCCAAAATCTTTAAAACAATGGTATTCTTTCCGCTTACTTCCCATTCTTTGATAACCATAAGTATATACAACCTCACAGGGAGCAATTTTGTCTCGATCTCCTGTGAGTACTAATAAAGGGAGTCGAATGTTTTCAAAATGATCGCTATAGATATAAGGTTCAAATTGAGGATGAGGGAAAGAGCAAAATGTCTCTTTTTCCACCCAATCGGCAAATTGCTCTAATACTTTCGGACTTATATCGTTGAGTGTGCTATGTATGAGATGTTCAATCAAGTTTTTTCTCATATTGGGGGGATACCAGAATACAGAGGCAAGGTAGCTATTTGCGATTTTATGAAAAGACCAGTCTGCGAGCTTCATCAGAAAAGAGGTTTCTTGCTTATTATACGATATTGAATTGACAAAGCTTGCTGTAGGGATATAAGGCAATTGAGAAAAAAGACCGCGTACGCTCTTGAAATTTACAAGAAAAGGAAAAATTTTATTGGATTTCCAATACCCCAGTTTTTTAGAGTTTCCCATATCATTGAGCTGCCATGTCATTTTTACAGGAGTACCCAATGCCACCAATCCTTTTAGCTTTTGGTTTCGCTCTTGGGCAAGATTTGTATACCCAACAATACAATCGCCATATCCTTCTTTTTTATTTTGCGTTATAACCCTTCTCTCATAACGCACACCTTCCAGATAAATATAGGCAAGCATCCCTCCCATGCTATGTCCAATCCATATTGGTGCTTTCTCTGTTTCTTCTCTGACTTTTTCTATTACAGCGGGTATATCGTAAACAGCTAAAGTGTCTATGCTTTCATTTCCCCTAAGAGGGCTGCTTTGCAAAGGGCCACTGCCATGCCCTCTCAAACAGGGCAGCCACACATCATAACCTTTAGAATGCAGATAAGATGCAAAATTGTGTCCTGGGACGGGAAAATCCCAGACGCGGTAATTTTGAGATAGCCCATGCATAAGGATAACAGGCTGTGCGCCTTTATTTTGATAGTTCCCCAAAGCCAGGTTTGCCCCATCTTCTGCTATTGTATATATTACTCGAAGCGGCAGCCTTGGAAGCTGTGTTTTCTGAAGGTAAAAAACAGGAGATGAAAACGGGTTTGCCTGGTACTTTTCTTCTGGAAGAGTTGTAGCGGATGCGTTTTGTGAATTCCATCTCATCGCTATTTCTGTCTTTCTGGTTCATTTTCAGGAAGAAGAAAATATTCTCCTTCCTGGTCTGGATTAATATAGGTGTCTATTTTTGGCAAATTTTATGAGCAACGCTTTTGGCTTCTTCTAAAATCTGAGGATGTTTATTGACATCACCCTTGTCTCCTACTCCTGTGGATCGGACTAAATAGCTTTCTTCAAAGCCGTACCATTTCAGAAAATTGCTGTATTTAGAATAAATATCGTTGAACTGTGTTACATCGGGATGTCCTTGGGTCTGGATGAAAACAAGTTTTTTTCCTGGTTTCAATCTGCTTGGGTTAGGTATAGTCATGAAATCGGGGGCAAGATAGCAATACGTTCTATCCACAAAGCCTTTTGTCTGGGCTGTAATATCGCCATAGTATACTGGGCTTGCCAACACCAGAACATCTGCTTCTCTGACTGCATCCAGAACTTCAATCAAATCATCCTTGACTGCGCAGGTTTCTAGATTTTTTTTACAAGCCATACATGCCTGGCATCCACGATATTTCAGTTTATTCAAGGCATATACCTTTGTTTCCGCGCCTAAGCTTTCCATAGTTTTCAAAAAAGTTTGAGCCAGGATTTCGCTATTTCCATTCACTCTTGGACTTCCGAGAACACATACACATTTCATAAAAAACTCCTTTTAATAATTACTTCCATAAAGCCTGGTATAGCAACACTCCATGCGCTATATTGATGTCTTTTGCCTTCACTTTGTCTATTCCCAGACTTTGCATATATCCGAGAACCAAAATCAGGTTAGAAACTTCTGTTGCAGCGTATTTGCTGCCGATCTCTTTGTCTGTTTTTCCTAATTTTTTCTGCAACGTTTTCTTCAGCAAATCCTGGGTGTATTCTTTTCCTGATTTAATCTGACCGCAAACACTATGATAATGGACTCCGCCAATCCCTAAAACAAGGGTGTTTTCCTGGGCCAGCTTGTCCATGATTTTTTTATTGGTTTTTTTGGCAACACTATGGACATACTTTAGTCCTGCTTCAAACTCTTCCTGAGAAATAGGATTGGGAGTCTGGATTTGAGAAATTTTCAATCCTTTGACTTTTTCAATCAAATATAGAAGATCTCATAATCTCCTCTTTCGGCAAGCATAGCCATTTGCATGCTTCCGCCACCAATATCCCAGACAACTATATTTTCCAAATTCTGTTGCTCTTCTTTGACTGCTGCTATGAAGCCAAGAATAGCTTCTTCTTTTTGGTTAATCACAACAATAGGAAAATGAAAAACTTTGCTCATAAAATCAGCAAATTCTTTGCCATTTTTAGCTGTTCGGAAAGCAGATGTAGCAATCCCTGCAAACTGAACCGCACCTTTTTGTACTGCATTCCATTTCATCTTTGCCATAATCAAAAGGGCTTTGTCTTGGATGGACGCAGTGAACTCGTTTGTTGTTCCCATTTCCAGATCTAGCTTGTAGGAAACTTTTTCTGATTCTTCATGCAAAATCTTGATTTCTCCTGTTTCAACATGAACATCGGCTACAACCATCTTGGTTGCACCAGAGCCAATATCAAAAAAAGCCCTTCGCACAATTTCGCTCTTCTCCGCAAACAGCATGGAGACAGACAAAGCGAAAAAAAAGAATAAAAAGTAAACTTGCTTTTTCATAATTGCCTTTCCAAAAAAAACATTTTATGGTAAAAATTAAAATAGCTGGCTTACTTGAATTATGGATTGAAAATCGCCCAAAAGCAATAGAAAAATACTATGACATGGTAGCAACGATTGCAAGATAATTCAAGCGAAAAAGACAGACAAACTTTTTTTCCTTGTGGAGAATTTTGCACTACTAAAGAAAGATACAAGAAATGTCTTGACTTTTTTTATCATCTATAGGTTAAATATAGGCTATTATAATCCCAAAATTCATTTTTAATTAGAAAGGCTTTAAAATGAAAGGAATTTTTTTTATTCTATTTCTCATGCTGGTTTCCATGCTGGCAGCGCAGAAAAGACCCATTGCACTAGAAGATTTGTGGGCCATGAAAAGGATTGCAGACCCTCAAGTTTCTCCTTGTGGCAAATTTGTGGTTTATACACTCACTAGCTATGATATGGAAACAAACAAAGGAAATAGTGACCTTTGGCTTGTGCCTGTAACAGGTGGTGAGCCTAAGCAACTTACAAACACTCCATCCCATGAGTCCAATCCAAGATGGAGTCCTGATGGCAGCAAGATTGCTTTCCTTGCAGACGCTAATGACCTAAGCCAGATATTTACTCTCAGGCTTGAGGATGGCAAGGTAGAGCAAGCTACAAGTTGCCCTGTGGATGTAGAAGAGTTTGTATGGTCGCCTGATGGAAAGCACTTCCTCTTTATTGCTTCTGTATATCCAGAAAAAACACTAGAGGAAACGGCTGCCATCAATAAAGCCAAACAAGAATCCAAGGTAAAAGCAAGGGTTATCGATAGCCTTCTCTATCGCCATTGGAATCATTGGACAGATGGAAAATTCCGACATGCTTTCCTTGTCAGTACAACAGGAGGGAAGGCAAAGGATTTAACTCCAGGAGCTTATAATACTCCTCCTATTTCTCTGGGAGGAGAGCAAGACTATATACTATCTCCAGATTCCCAAAAGCTTTATTTTGTAAGAAATACCGACCCTATGGTAGCTATTTCTACAAACAATGACATTTTCTGTGCTGATGTCAACACAGGTAAAATTCATGCTATAACCACCAACCGCGGAAACGACCATAGCCCTGTCCCGTCGCCTGATGGGAAATACCTTGCTTATTTGAGCATGGCACGCGAAGGTTTTGAAGCAGACCAAACCGATTTGATGCTTATATCTCTGGAAACAGGAAAAGTAGCCAATCTTACCGAAGATTTTGATCGTGATGCAGAATACCCCGTTTTTGCCCCCAATGGTTACATCTATTTCTTAAGCAATAACCATCACTATAATTCTATTTGCCGTGTAAAAATAGAAGGCGGACCTGTGGAAAAGGTCATACCAGACAGTTACAACAACAAACTCAGAGTTGCTTGCGACGGCAGTCTTATTTTTATAAGACAAGCAGTAAACTTACCTTATGAAGTCTTCTGCTCTGACCCAATGGGCAGCAATGTGAAACAGATCACTTTTGCGAATAAGGCTGTATTAGACCAACTTGAAATGAATCCTGTAGAGGATTTTTGGTTTGAAAGCTTTGATGGGTGGAGAGTCCACGGCCTTCTGGTAAAACCTCCTCAATTCAATCCTGAAAAAAAATACCCTGTTGTTTTCCTGATTCATGGTGGGCCACAGGGCGGATGGTCAGATGATTTCCACTATCGATGGAATCTTTCTCTTTTCGCTGCTCCAGGATATGTTGTAATAGCCATCAATTTCCGTGGATCAAAAGGCTATGGGCAAAAATTCTGCGATGCTGTCAGCGGAGATTGGGGCGGTGGCCCATACCAGGATCTTATGGTTGGCCTGGATGCTGCTCTCCAAAAATTTTCCTTCCTTGATGGCAATAGAGTAGGTGCTGCTGGCGCAAGCTATGGTGGATATATGGTGAATTGGATCGCTGGTAAAACAAACCGCTTCAAATGCCTTATATCCCACGCTGGTGTCTTTGATCTAGTTTCCAAATATGGTAGCACAGAAGAACTTTGGTTTCCAGAATGGGAATTCCGTGGTACGCCTTATCAAAACAATGAGCAATACCATCGTTTTTCTCCTTCCAGGAATGCTTCCCGATTTGAGACACCCACTATGGTAACACATGGCGAGCTGGACTTCAGAGTCCCCATTACCCAGGGATTGCAAATGTTTACAGCTCTACAAAGACAAGGTGTCCCTTCCCGATTGCTTTATTTCCCTGATGAAGGACACTTTATCGCTAAACCTCAAAATTCCAGATTGTGGTGGACGCATGTTCATGAGTGGTTTGCTCGCTGGCTGAAATAGAACACAGCACAGTACCACTGCTTGACAGATCATTGCCAGGGGCATTTGTCCCTGGCATTTTTGAAAAAAGGACAAAAAATGAAAAAAAGCAAATGGTCAGCCTATCTTGCAGTTATTATGGCAAGCGCGATTTCATGCTTCTGGGCTTTCTGGGGGAGCATGGAAAACTTCCATGAAGGATGGCATTACCCTACTTTAAAAGAAAACCTCACGGTAATGGCAATCCAATACCTTTCTTTTATGTTGATATTTATCTTGTTTAGTGTTATTGCTATTCTTTTGCCGAAAATCGGTTCTATACTGTATTTTTTGATAGGCGTGGCATTCAGTTATTGGATTTTTTCAACTCGTTCGGCAATAACGCTTTCTGTTGTCTTAAGCTGGTTGCCATTAACATTGCCTTTGCTTTTGATTGCCCTTCTCTTTTGGTTTGGAGAATTCAAAAACCGCAAGCTTGCTTTGTTTATTGCAATTGGTTTTCCTCTCTTGATTTGTTGTACCATTTCGATTAAAATGGGAGTTCGAGTTTCTCGAAGATTCCATGATGGAAACTATGAAGAGAGAATTGTCAAAGGAAATAACGATGTAACTTTGGTCTGGGCTTCCCAAGGGCCTGGCTGGCCTAAAGAATCCATAGATTGGGCAGAAGCCCAGCGGCGTTGCATATATTTAAAAGAAAATGGCAAAGAGCTTGCCGATACTCCACAGAACATCTGGAGGCTTCCCAATATCAAAGAGGTAACCAGCTCTTTAACAAGAAACGGGCAAAATTGCCAAGGTGTATGGAATCCAGAGGCAAGAGAAGCTAACTATAGCTTTCCTCCTGATAAAGAAAGCCCTCTATGGGACATCTATTCTCCCATCATCTACTTTTGGACATCAGAAGAAAAAGACAAAGACAATGCTTATATTGTGGTCTACCATGGCGGCGTATTTTCCAAACCCAAAAAAATGCGCGGAAGCGTAGGATTTCGAGCAGTCAAGTCTGTAAAGAATCGCTAAAGGAATCGGAATTAAGTAAAACGCTTATTGACTTAAACCCTAATTTTAAAATCACGAATAACACATATAACACGAATAAGATGATCTATTCGTGCTATTCGTCCATTCGCAAAATTCGTGATAAAATACTTTTCTGATGTATCCAGATTAG
>JABWCH010000423.1 GCA_013359215.1 Candidatus Brocadiia bacterium
ATTTCTTAATCTGTTTCATAACAATATCTTACATCTTTATATTTTTCTTATATTATTGCCATTTTTTTATAAAATGGGAATAGAATTTGCGTATACACAGATAGACAACGCACAGCGTCATTTTTTTTCACCTCTTTCTTTTATTGATATAGACTTTTGCTATAAAATATGTTACAATACATAAGGTTATATATAATATCCCCATCATCAAAGGTAAAAAGGAGCTTTTATGGAAACATGGATAGTATGGGCTATGGTTGCTATATTTTTAGCAATATTAGAATTGTTTTTACCAGGCTTAACTTTGATTTCTCTTTCCTTGGGTGCGGTAGCGGCTTCTGTGGCAGCAAGCTTCAAGGCAGGTATGTCTGTGCAGATGGGAATTTTTTGTGGAGCTTCCATAGTTTGCTTTGTGGCACTCCGCCCCATTCTTCTTTCCTTATTTTATCCTAAGAATGGTAAACATGAAACCAATGTGCAGGCATTGATAGATAAAAATGGAATTGTGATAGAAGACATAAAAGATGGAAATACCCATGGCTGGATAAAAGTTTCACAAGAAGATTGGCCAGCAGTATCCGTCAAAGGGAATTTTATACCCAAAAATACCAAGGTTGTTGTAAAAGGCATTGAAGGAAATACTTTATCCGTAGAAGAAGGAGTTTAGTATGGAAGTTGTACTGAGCATTTTGGCAATACTTACTGTGATTATTATTGTCCGAGGCGTTGTTATGGTTCAGCAAGCTGAAGCCATCGTTATTGAAAGGCTAGGACGATTCAATAGAGTTATTTATAGTGGTATACACATCATCATTCCTTTTATAGAAAGCATCAGAACCTTAGAATGGAGATTCCAGCATCAGGATATTGATGGGAAATTGATTGTCACGACGCAACACTTGACACGCATTGATTTGCGAGAAAAAATTTTGGACTTTGACAAGCAGCACGTTATCACAAAAGACAATGTTTCTCTTTCCATTGATGCGCTAATCTATTTCCAGATTACAGACCCCAAGCATGCTTTGTATGAAGTTTACAACCTACCGCAAGCGATTGAAAAGCTAACACAAACCACATTGCGAAATGTCGTTGGTGGTATGGAATTGGATGAGTGCCTTGTATCTCGCCATAAAATCAACACAGAGCTTAGAGATGTTTTGATCGAGGCTGGAAATCGTTGGGGATTAAGGGTTATCCGAGTAGAAATCCAGGATATAAAACCCCCTGATGAACTACGCAGTGCTATGGAAAAACAAATGAGAGCAGAGCGCGACCGAAGAGCCATGATTCTTGAAGCAGAAGGGCAAAAAAGATCGGCTATCCTTTCAGCAGAAGGACAGAAAGAATCCGAAATCACAGCAGCAGAAGGTGAAAAGCAGGCCCAAGTATTACGAGCAGAAGGTGAAGCCCTTGCCCGTATTCGTGTAGCAGAAGCAGAAGCTAAAGCCATAGAGACCATTCGAAATACCATAGGTGACCAAGAAAATGCTACAGGATATTTAATCGCTGTAAAATATATAGATGCGCTCAAAAACATCGCTACAGGCAATGAATCTAAGGTGGTTTTTCTTCCTTACGAATCGTCTAGCGTTCTCGGTGCTCTCGGTAGCATGAAAGAGCTTTTAACTCATACCAAAGATAATCCAATAAAGCAACAAATATTGTCTGATAAGGGAGGGAAGTCATGAGAATGCTTGCTCTAGTTTTATGGTTTTTTATTACAAGCTCCCTTGTGCTTTTGTGCTATCAGTATCGCCAATCTATAATGGATTTTTTCAAAAATCAAAGAGAGAAAGATAGACCATCTTTATGGGAAGCCCCCTTTTTAAAATGGCCTTTGCGGATTTTCTTACTCTTGACTGTTGTAGCCTGGATGGACTTTGTAGTTTGGGGCATCACAAGCGTGCTTCCTCTTGCCCTATTTTTGCTAATTATAGGTGGAAAACAGTCGCTTAAAGAGGGTATTCCCTATCTGTTGATTTTAGGTGCATTCTGGATTATCTGCCGCCTCCTCTTTGGAACTACACCATCGGATTTTCTGTCTCGCCTTGATGCTGAGTTTTTATGGAATATCTATGGCGTGTCTCCTGCTGTAATGCAGCCCTTAATCATACCGCTCGTTATTCTGTTTGTGCTAGGAGTTGCGTCCCTTGTCTTCCAAATTCGCATTTCTTTGGGAATCGGTGCTTTGTTATTTGCTACAAGCTTTCCCTTTTTAATGGGATTTATTTTTGGAACTCAAACAAAAGGTGTTGATTCCTATATTGCGAATACGCTGTCTTCTTTTTACCAGGTTAGTCCTGAAGCACTAAAAATTTCTCTTTTGCCTCAATCGATTCTTTTGATTGCAGGCATTGTACTCCTCGTAAGAAACAGCATATTTAGTGGATTGTTGTGGATCGGCATTTCCTTACTTTTGCCTTTTTCCTTTGCTCCAGCCCAAATCCTGTACGCTTCTATCATGGCAAAGTCTTCTGGAAGCGGGACGATCAAAGCATTATCGGATTTTTATGCAATCCCCCCCCAGGTATTCCGCGTTCTTCTTGTTGTGCAGGCAGCCTTATTGATAGGATCTTTTGTAATTGCCTGCCAGAAAAAACCTTTTCTTGCGCTATTCATCTTTTTCGCAGGAGTTCTTACTCCTTGGATCTATCCTTTTTCAAAGCAAGTCGTTTTCCCTTTCATCCAGGAATTGCCCAATGCTTTACCAGAAATAGCCAGGCTCTATAACCAGCCCGAAGAAGCTATGCGATCCATGATAATCCCTATGATAGCCTTGTTCCTGTTGGGGATCGCATTCCTGTTTTCCAAAAAAACATCTATTGCAGGAATTGCCTTGATTTTAGTTACACTGTTGTTTCCATGGCTTTTGCCTTCCCTGAAGAATCTCTATCTCCAAATACAAAAGCAAGACATGCAAAGCTTCGCCAGCCTGTATCAACAGCCTGCCACTAGCTTGCAAACTTTACTTTTGCCCATGACAGCCTTCTTTTTGCTAGGAATTTTTGCTATCGTCAAAAAGAATGAATTCTGGGGTTCGATATTGGTACTCTTTGCTCTATTTCTGCCCTGGGTTTTTGAACCATTGCAAAAAGCCTTTATTCAGTTGCAAGGGCAACCGCAAGAATACTTCCAGCTTTTGGTAAAATACTACGAAATAGAGACAGTGGCTATGGCACACTATATACCAGGCATGATTCTGTTAACCCTTTTAGGATTTAGCCAACTCATTCTCAAAAAACGCAATCTGATTGGCTTATCCTTTCTTGGATTGGCAATATATCTGCCTTTCTGGTGGCCTTTAGCCTTTGCTGCATTCTTAGAAAAATTCTAGGCGTATAGTCACTATGGTACGAATAAGCCGAATAAAACAAATGAAGATAAAATTATTCATTCGTGCCATTCGGTCATTCGTAAAATTCGTGATAAAATACTTTTCCTGTACATCTATAGTTTTCTCTCTTTTATTGAAAGGACTTTTAGAATGTCTTCAGCTTTACGATTTGTTATTGTCGGCGGAGTAGCTGCGGGTGCTTCAGCAGCAGCCCGTGCAAGGCGACTATCAGAAGATGCTGAAATTATTATGCTGGAAAAAGGGCCTGATATTTCTTTTGCCAACTGCGGTTTGCCTTACTATGTTGGAGGAGAAATTGTAGACAGAGCCAAACTCTCTCTTCATACTCCAGAATCCTTGAGTAAAATGCTCAATATCAAAATCTTCACTAAAACAGAAGCAACCAAGATCGACAGAGAAAGAAAGGTCGTTGTAATCAAAAGGCTAGACCAGGAAAACAAAGAAGAAGAAATCATGTACGATAAGCTTTTGCTTGCTCCTGGTGCAAGGCCAATTAAGCCACCACTCAAAGGAATCAACGACCCTAGAATCATGACTCTGAGAAACCTCCAAGATGTAGATAAAATCAAAGAAAGCATACAAAAAGCCAATCAGGTTTTAGTCATTGGAGCAGGATTTATTGGACTTGAAATGGTCGAAATGCTCAAAAAGCT
>JABWCH010000424.1 GCA_013359215.1 Candidatus Brocadiia bacterium
TGCGAGGAATATGCTAAGGGGGATGGGAAGCTTTTTAAGCAGCCCAGAGGATAAAGAGTATCTGAAGGTTTTGATCCAGTATCTTTATACAGAGCAGGCCAGTGGTTTTGAAGCAAAAGAAAAATATGAAGATCTGGAATTTCTGTGCAAAGAGATACGAAAAGAATTTCCCCAATGGACAAAGCTGTTGGAATTGGAAACCAGAGTAGGCCAGGAAAAGATTCCCGATGCTCTACGCACCAAATATAAAGAAATCCAGAAAATACAAACCCAGGGCCAATGGGAGCAGGCCATAGCAGAATACCAGAAGCTACAGCCCGAATTTGCTTCCTCTTTTGCTAATGCAAGAGACTACTATTCTGGTATGATCGAAAAGAATATAACCGATTGCAAGCAAAGTGCCTTCAGCAAATATGAAAAGTTTGCAGGAGACAGCTTTGAAAAGAAGCTATGGGAAGACTGCCGAATCCAACTGGATAAAGCCTCTGGGTATGGAGATAGCACTACAATAAAATACTTGAGACAGACCATCCAGCCCCATCTCGAAGAAATAGGGGCAAAGAAATGCAGGATGGTTATTTTAGGTACAAATCGCTCCCTATTCGTAAATCAAAAAGAAAAATATACAATCTATTGGAAAAATACAAGAGACTATCCTATAGATTATCAGATGGAAGTTAGATTGACACCAGGAATAGTGGTAGAAAAACCTTTAGAAAAGCTGGCAGTAGCCACGCGAAAAACCTTGCCTGCCTGGGAGAAGAAAGGAACATTGGCAGCAGGAGAAAAGAAAGAATTGCCTGTGGAAATTAGTATTCCAGAACAAGGTAAATATCAAATTTTAGCAGTAATATCTGTTGGTGAAGCAAAAAATTCTGTGAGTTTTGAAGTAGAATGCTGGAACTATGGCATTCCTATCGAGATTTGGGAAAAATTAGGATATAGCTATAAAGGAAATGAGATATTGGATATGACGAGCGATGCATGGAAAAAATTTTCTTTTGATGACCAAAATAAATTCGCCAAGTTATACCAGAAAGGCTATTCTTATCTGCATGGTTTGCCATTAGAAAAGAACATAGAAGTAGAAAATTGGGAATTTGGTGATAAAAGCCACTATGATTCTATTACAAAAACTTTTCTTACCATGATTCTGATCCCGCCAGGAAGATATTTTTTCAGAGAGCAGAAAGTGATAATATCCAAGCATTTTTATATAGGAAAGTATGAAGTGACCCAAGAGCAATGGTCATTTGTGATGTCAAGCAATCCGCTTAGTAACAAAAATCTGGCTTATCCTGTACAGAATGTATCATGGGAAGACTGCCAGGAATTTTCGAGAAGAGTGAAGCTGGCTTTGCCCACAGAAGCGCAGTGGGAGTATGCATGTAGGGCAGGCTGCACAGGAACATACTATTTTGGAGATGATAGCAGGGTGTTAGATAAATATGCCTGGTATCATGATAGTTCTGGTAAAACTGTTGGCCTTTTAAAGCCCAATGCCTGGGGTACCTACGATATGCTTGGAAATGTATGGGAGTGGTGCAGGGATTGGCATAGTCCAGAAAGTTTAAAAAAAGATATGGTTGATCCAGAAGAGACTAAAACAAGCTCTCACCGTGTCGCTAGAGGCGGATCTTGGGGTATCTCTGATGTCGCTTCCTGCGGCTACCGCCTCAACTTCTCGGCAGGGAATAGAGTCGATAACTCGGGTTTTCGAGTGTCCAGCCCCGCCGAGGAATGAAGCCTGGAACAATAGAAGAATTTGACTGCAATCCCCTTATGCACTTAGTCCATCTTCCCCTTAGCCCTATAAGACAGGGCAGGCTAGAGAAAGTTGTCTGTGCATCGGAATGTAGCTAAAAAAGACGTGTCTTGAAGAACTGTCAGAGCTACACATTTTTTAGCGAAGCGTCCCCCTACAAAAAGGGGGGAAAAAATGTGTAGCGAGTAGTAAGAAAAAAGCGTGTCTGAAATATAAGCTCGGCGATCTTAATGATGGTCGGGCTTTTTTTATTTCAACTTCTTACACTTAGGGGACGTTTTTAAGCCTTTTTAAGAACCAGGAAATATGTATTTTTTTTAATACCATAACGCTGTAAATATCCTTTTTCTTCTAAATTTTTCAAATCTCGCAAAGCAGAAGATGGAGAAATCTGACATTTTTCGGCATAGTCTCGTGTAGTGATGCTACTTCCTATACGAAAAGTTTTTAAAGCCTTGCTCTGTCTCTTGGATAGGAAAACAAAATTTTCGCTAGGTGATAAAACAATAGAAAAATTGCTACTCTCTTGAATACTATATAAAAAATAAACATCTTCGGAAACGCGATAGATAGACTTTTTAGATATTTGATTTATAGGATGGATATAACCTAGTTCCATAAACTTTTTCATATACTTAGCTGTATTTTGTCGTTGTAATCCTAGTTTTTTTGTTAATTCAGCATTGCTAAATTCTTTCATTTTAGCCATTTGCATTAAAATTTCTAACTCTCTTGAAGAAAGAAGGTTTTGTAACTTTTCAGAAAGCATAGTTTTGAGTAATTCTTTTGCCTTCATTAAGCCTAAAGTTTGAGGAAAAGTAGTAGGGAAATAGGTAATCATGGCATAAATGGCATCCATGATAAAACGTATTTTCCCTTCGTATAGGTTATATAAATAGAGTACTACTTCATCTTCTATAGGTTTAATATAGCGCATATTTTGAGATGCTAAAAGTTCATATCGAATATGAATGGCCTTGAGTACGTCCTCTTGAGAGAGAGGTTTCAGAAAAATAGGCCAGCCAAAAAAGATACTTCTTACCCTTTCTAAGGGGCTGATAATATGATTGAAAAAGCCTGTTTTTCCTACAAAAATAGAATAGATATTGGGAAGCTGGAGTATGTCTCGAATTTCATCGAAAGTTTTTTGGCAAGCCTCTATATTTTTCTGAAGCAATTCCAGATTGTCAAAATGAAGGATTATTCCCGCATATCCAAGCTTAAGAATTGTCAGAATACATTCTCTAAAATAATGATATAACTTAGCTTCTGGAACCATTGGAATAGAAATTTGCTTTTCTTTAGAAATTCCCCCACCTATACATCCCAAAGTAAGTTGCCACTGTGTGTTTTCTTCTACAAAGACCTTGTTAAGAAGTAGCAATTCTTGGAAAAGAGAATTATTTACAGGCAAAATATTACCATAAAGCAAATACAATTTGGTTGTTAGATAAGAAAGAACATTTACAAGAAAGCTTTGCCTGTCCCATTGAACAGAAAAAGAAATTTCTCCACAATGAGTAAAAAGGCGATCTTTAGATTCTTTTTCCCAAAGATAACGATGATAATTAACAAAAGTTGTTTTGCCAACTCCAATCTCTCCTTCCACAACAATTCTTGCTCCTCCTGGGCTTCTTAATATGTTAGTAAAAAGCTGAAATTCTTTACTCTCATAGCCTCTGCCAACATATGCTTTCGAAATAGGCAACAACGCATCTGTATATAAAGCTAATGCATTTGTATCATAAGGATTATTTCGAAGACCATAAATAGTCCAAAAATTTTGGGATAATGAATGCACTTTACTACCTCTCTATATCTATGATGATAAAATGAAGAAATTATAAAATATAAATACCAAAAAAAGTAAAATTAGTAAAGGGAAAAATGAAGAAATTATTTTTTTATTTTTAGTAATTATCTATTTGATAAATATAATTTTATATTTAATAATCATAGAGTAGAATATTAAAATTATATTACATAATATTCCTTCTTTGGAAAAGCTGTAGATACAAAACAGATATGACAGAATATTACATATTCTATTCTTATTTAAAGATGCAGACCTGGCTTTTTATGGAAACAAGAAAAATCCTTTTTCTTCTTGTAATTCCAGGGATTTTTTTGTATTTTAAGGTAAACTATAGAAGAAAGGGGATGCATGGGAAAAAAGAGAAAGAAAGCAGAAAATAAAGGCTGGACAAAGAATCCGCATGATCTGTTTTTCA
>JABWCH010000425.1 GCA_013359215.1 Candidatus Brocadiia bacterium
TTTTTCTTCTAAGCTCAAAAAATAGATCCTTTTTATCATGAAAAGAGCTTTCAAAACTAAATAGAGTCAAGATTTTAATCGTTTGCAAGATAGATATATTGGGGAAGTTATTTAATTCTGATTCCTTACAGTAGTTCTCAGTTGCATTGCATACAAAAATCGCCTACTTTACGAAAGAGCAAACAGGTCGGAATTTATGAAAGGAAGGAAACTGTGGCAGAAGAATATCTTGATAACCCAGAGTTTTCAGGGAAAATATCCGAAAAGCCTGCGCAAGAATATAAAGACAAAAAAGATGTATTAGTCCAATGTGCCAACCAACCTCAGACAGCACAAGAAAACCCAGATTCTCACAATGATAGAACAAAGCATTTGCGGGAAGAATTTTTAAATGCCATATTAGAAGGGAATAAAAGGCAGGCAGTGTCGATTGCAAAAAGCATTGTCCACAATCAGGAAGATATTATCTATTTTTATGTAGATATTGTCCAGCATTGCATGCAACAAATTGGGATTATGTGGGAAAAAGGGGAAATTTCTGTAGCAAAAGAACATCTTGCAACGGCTATCGTGACTTATGTTGTATCAATTTTTTATACGCTAAAGCCTTATTACCAAAGTGCTAGAGGAAAAGCATTGGTAACAGCAGCACCGAACGAATTGCATCAATTGGGGGCATGGATGGTTGCCGATCTTTTGGAATTGGATGGATGGCAGATTCGCTATTTAGGGGCAAACACACCTTCTCAAGAGTTGATAGATATGCTCGTTTCTTTCAAACCTCATTTACTTTTTATTTCTGTTACCATGCCTTCTAATGTACAGCATGCAAAAGAAATCATAGAAAAAATGAAGCAAAATTCCATTTTGCAAAACATCAAAACTATCATAGGTGGGCTTGCTATATCGAATTCTCCTGATATATGGAAAGACATCAAAGCAGATGCTGTTGGACTAACAGCTAAAGATGCCATCTATCTGGCCAGGCAATGGATGGTTCAATAAGCATTGTTTTTTTTCGTTGTATTCTTTTTTAAGGAGCTTAAAATGCTAAAATCACCCTTTTTGATTGCCTTATTTCTTGTTTCTTTGCTATCTATGGCAATCCAAGCAGCAAATTTTACAGATGCTGTTGCTGCCTATGATATGCAATACTATGTGGATGGGAATCTTTATGATGCTTCTGGTCATGGTCACAATTCCCTTGCTCTGGGAGGCGCAGAGGTTGTGAATGGGCTGTATGGCAAAGCATTGCAATTCGATGGCAGTGACCAGCTAAACATAGCCGATAATTCTGCCTTAAGATTAGGAACGCAGATTACTCTTGCCGCAACATTTATCGTCACATCAAGAGCAGCAGATTGGGTCAGGGTTGTGGGCAAAGGGGAAGCTGGCCCTAGAAACTACGGGCTTTGGTATCATCCTAATCTTAACTATTTCCTATTTCAGATGTATGGAGCAAATGGGAATGTGGATGCCCGCTTGACTGCGACAGTGCAATTGAATACAGTGTACCACATGGTTGGAACTTACGACGGAAGCACAGCAAGACTGTATTTGAATGGCACACAAGTGGCAACCCATTCTGTTGTCATGAATCCTTATACCAGCACTGATCCTCTCACGATTGGCGGTGCTAACTTTCATGCCAAGCATATTGGCTTAATCGACAATGTCGCTGTTTATAACCAGGCATTGAGTGCTTCTGAAATCACCCAATATTCTTCAGGCAACCTTGGTGCTACCTCTCTTCCTATCCCAGAGCCTTCCTGTATTATGCTGATTGCTTTGGCTTTAGGATATGGCATTCTCAAGAAAGTCTTTTAGTATAGAATATAGTGGGGAATTGCTATAACAATTCCCCTCTTAAAATAAAGGAATTTTTATGTTGACTGATTTTGCAGGAATAGAAAATGCGTATATAATTATAGCACATGATGACAGCGAATATCTCAAAGAGATTCAGGCCAAAATCATGGAAAGAGAAGGGATTGTCGCTATTGCTTTTGATCGCAAGCCAGCGGTACATTCTTTTGTGCCTGGGTATTTGAGTATGTATTCTTATGTTCTTCCTTATATGAGTCCTTCGTACAGCAGTGCTATTCTTATCAAATGCAAGAATGCGCATACTGTGATTGCTGATTTACTAGAGCAAATTTCCGATGTTGTGAGCAAAATACGAAAAGAAGGCATGGTTTGCGTGATTCCTGAGCATTGCATCCAGAAACTGAATGAGCTTGACCAGAAGCTCTTGCACCCTGCGATTCCCTTTGAGGAACTGATTCATGAGCAAGGTATATTCCTGGACTGTGAATTCCAGGATAAATGGGCTATGTTTGAATACCTGTCCGAGAAAGCCATGGAATTAGGCTGGATACAAAATAAAGAGCAATTTCTCCACGATATCCATAAGCGAGAAAGAATCCAAAGCACAGGGATTGGAAACCAGATTGCGTTTCCTCACACCATGTCACAAACGGCTATAAAGCCCTTTTTATTTATTTTGGTATGCAAATCGGATCTGGAATTCGAAGCTATAGACAACCAACCAGTAAGGATTGTTTTGCTTTTAGGTCTTCCCAAAAATAATTTTTCCTATATCCCGACGATTTCAAAGATCACAAAAGCATTTGCCCATGAAGAAAACATAAAGACTTTGCTTGGATGCAAAGACAAAAACGACGTTATTCAATTTTTTAATGAGGGCTAATAATGGAAGAGGCTAGAATATTGCTGGAATTGGGTGGAATCATCATCGTTACCAAGCTTTTTATGACCGTTTGTATGAGATTTCACATTGCTCCTGTTTTTGGAATGGTACTTTTAGGGGTGTTTGTAGGAAAAAGCGTAACAGGCATTGTCCATGAAAATGAAATCATAAAATTTATAGGCAGCATAGGCGTTATGATGCTTTTGTTTATAGCGGGTCTGGAAACAGACATCCCCACCATGAAAAAAACAGGGAAGATTAGCACATTGGGTGCATTGGGCGGTGTTTTTGTACCTATGCTAGGGGGATACCTTCTGTGCTATTCCTTTGGACATAGCAATGCCAATTCTTGTTTTACGGGTTCTATCTTGACTGCAACGAGCGTTAGTGTTACTGTCATGACTTTATGGGAGATGGGAAAGCTCAAGTCTCGATTAGGGTCGATCATCATCAATTCCAGCATTATAGATGATATTATTGGGCTTGTTGTTCTTGTTTTTGTTCTAAGCATATTTTCAGGGCAAGGAAACCCTTTTATTGCACTTAGTAAAGCTTGCGGTTTTTTACTATTATCTAGCATTTTTGGGTATTATATTTTGCCCTATCTTGCGGATTGGATAAACCGATTGGAAGCACCTCAGATCTATCTTTCTTTTGCTTTTGGCGTTTTGTTTATCTATTCAGGGATTGCGCATCTATGCGAAATTGCTCCTATTACTGGTGCTTATATGGCAGGGCTTTTCTTTGGCAGAACCAGCAAAAGACATGATATTCTTAAAGAAACCGAAATCTTTACCCAGTCTTTTTTTATCCCTATCTTTTTTGTGAACATTGGTCTTCTTGCTGATTTTTCTGGTATCCAAGGCCACTGGCTCTTTGTTTTTTATTTTGTGCTTATAGCCTGTGTTTGCAAAATCATAGGAAGTGGTATCATAACTCGTATTGCAGGATTGACAAACAAAGAAGCCTTTTGCGTTGGTCTTGGCATGATGCCTCGTGGAGAAGTCGCTTTAGCCATTGCTTCGATTGGTATCCAGACAAAACTGATTGGGCAGCTAGAGTTCAATAGCACCATTGTTCTTGTGGTTGTTTCTGCTGTAATAACTCCTGTGCTATTGAAGATGTTTTTTCCCCAAGAACCCAGTAGCCCTGGCTAAGTGGCAGAATTTAGAAGGAGGTGCAAATGAGTGCGACACGTTGGGCATAAGTTAGCCTAAATCAAGTACTTAAATTGGAAAGATGAACGCTAATGAAAGCCTCATCCTGAAAAGGAAAACTAAT
>JABWCH010000426.1 GCA_013359215.1 Candidatus Brocadiia bacterium
AAAAATTGCCGCAAGTGTAGCCGTAGCTACTCTGAGGACATTTTGTCACTTTCGATGAAGCTATCCGAGATGCATCGAAATTTGCAGCCTAAAGGATTTTTCGAATAGGCTCTTAGCAAGCAAGATAGAAAAATTTGTGCTTTTTGTGTTACTTTTTTTGTGCAAAAATTGAAATTCATAATTTTAATCATCGTTATCTTTAACTTTATCTTTATTGTCTAGTCAGGAGTATTTTATGCAAAAAAAAATGATTGTTCTAATTGCTATGATTTTTTGCTGTGTTCTGTGCCAGGCTTTGACCATCACTGGCGGTAATCTGAACACTGTGAATATCAACAATGGAGTCAATGGCTATGTCTATTCTACTGCAATTAACTATGGTATTAACTATGGTACATGGGGAACGACAACCATTGCCACGTTTACTCCCAATGCAGATGAAAGAATCCAGATCCTGGGCGTAGGTCTGGGCGGCGATTTGGGCGGTGGAGCATCCACAACGGTATTTAAAATTTATGGAGGGGGATTGAATTTTCAGTTCTATGCAGGAAACACCAGCTATAGCAGCGGTTCTAATTTATATTTAGGAACTACAGCCTATGGCCTTCTGACTCAAATCGGAGGTGTTGCTGCAATGACTGCAAATCTTGGGGAAACTGTCTATATCCAAAACTTGCTTAACATTGATCCAGATGGACAGGCAATCCAAAACGCAACAGACCCCTTTGGAAATACTTTTAACGATTATAGCAACGATACAAGTGCCAGACGTGTATGGATCAACTATACTGTTGTCGCAGTTCCTGAAGCTTCCACCTTTGTTTTACTTTCCTTATCAGGATTCATGATGGCTTTTTTACGCCGTTACATTCGCTAGTTTTCTAGCTCTATAGAATACAGGATTTGGAGGATTCCCATGTTTATCCTCTAAATCCTGTTTTTTTTTCTATGGTTCGCATTTTAAAGCCAAAAAAAAATCCCCGTTAGGGGATGTTATTATAATTTTATTATAAATTTGGGAATGTCATAACTTCAACCTGTATTTATGCAATTCTTATGCCAAAAAAATAAAAAGATAGAAAAAAATATTTCAACTGTATTCTTTTTTGTATCAATAGTTTACATCTTATTCATTTTTGGCTTCAAAAACAAGGTAAAAAAAATATCCATCCAAAAGCAATTCTTTTTAGCAATTTTTGTTACTATTTCGTTATTATATTTATAAATTATTGTTATAATACTAATTATAGAATAGCAATATTTGTCAATTTTTAACAATTTATTCAAAAGGCATGATTTGCCATTGGTTAAAAAGAAAAGGTTTTTGTAAAAACATGAAAAATTTTATTGAAATCCTCAATGAACTACCCAAGAGTGAGCTGCATGTTCATCTTCGTGGTGCTATGCCTGTAAGTGTTTTTAGAGAGTTGTTGGATGAGCATTCTTCTGAAGGCATAAAGAATCTGATCCCCCCACAATATTTTTCTATGCTAGAGAAATATCCGAATATATGTCCTTTTTTGACAGCCTTATCCTGGAATGAAAAGGATGTCCAAAACCTCTTTTCTTATTCTAATTTTGACCAATTTTTAGCCACTTTCTTTTTTACCTCTTTTTTTATCCGAAATGCTCAGGATTTCCGTAAGCTAGTCTATGCTGTTTTAGAAAAGCTGAAATCTCAAAATATCGTTTATGCTGAGATTACGTTTTCTGCTCTGGAATATATGAAAAGCGGGGTTTCTTTAGCAGAAATCAAAGATTGTCTCGAAGAAACCAGGAATTTCCCTGGCATGGAAGTCCGATGGATTGTTGATTTAGTAAGAAACAACGGCGTGGAAGTGGTTATGGATTTGCTCAAGCAGATCATTGCTATAGACTGTAAAAACATCGTAGGAATTACATTAGGAGGAAGCGAACATCATTTTCCTCCAAAACCTTTTGAAAAAGTCTATGCTGTTGCTAAAGACCATGGTTTCAATCTGACAGTGCATGCTGGAGAAAGCCTTGGGCCGCAAAGTGTATGGGATGCTTTGCTAGTTTTAAAGGCAACCAGGATTGGTCATGGTGTTCAGTCCATTCATGATCCAAAGCTTTTGGAATACCTGGCAAACCATAAAATAGCTTTGGAAATTTGTCCTGCAAGCAATTTTAGGACATCTGTGATTCCCAAAGACCAGGAACATCCTGTGAAAAAAATTTTTGAAGCTGGCGTTCCTGTGACACTCAGCACAGACGATCCTACTTTTTTTGGTACAAGCCTTGTAGAAGAATATGCTTATGCTGCAAGCTTAGGGCTAAGCAATAAGAGCATTCTGGAAATTTTGCAAAATGGCTTTCAGTATGCTTTCCTTGCAGAAGAAAAGAAAAAGAAATATATCCAGGAACTTACTGCAAAATGGCAAAGCCTTTTATAAGACAGAAATGGCTTTTGACTAGATTTTCTGAATCAATAATGATAAAATAAGCAAAAAGAGCAATTATGAAAGAAAAATTTCTAAGAATTTTTTCGTTGGTCTTTGGAAAAGAAATTCATGAAAACCATGATTTTTCTATGAAGAACAACCCTGAATGGACATCCTTGAAACACATTGAAATCATACTCAGCATCGAAGAAGAATTTGGCATTGCCTTTGAACCCCAAGATATTCCAAAGCTAACATCATTAAAAGCATTATGGGAAAAAACATTAGAGATGGTAGGCTAAAATTACGGTGAATATTCTTTTTATGATTTTGTTAAGTTATTGTATTTAAGGAAGATGAAAATGAGTGAAATGCAAAAAGTCCAGGTTTTAATTTTAGGTTCAGGCTGCTCAGGGCATACAGCAGCGATTTATGCTGCACGCGCAGGGCTGAATCCTGTTGTTTTGGAAGGGAATGAGCCAGGAGGACAGCTTTCGCTGACTTCAGTGGTAGAAAACTACCCTGGCTTTCCAGAAGGTATCAATGGGTTCGAGCTAATAGAAAACATGAAGCAGCAAGCGATTCGCTTTGGTGCTACCTATATTACAGAAAAAGCTATGGATGCAAATCTTTCTTCCAGGCCATTCACCGTAATTACAGATGCGCAGAGCCAATTTGAAGCGCAGACTTTGATTATAGCAACAGGAGCAAGAGCCAGACTATTAGGGATTCCAGGAGAAAAAGAAAACTTTGGGCATGGAGTCTCTTCTTGTGCCACGTGTGATGGTGCGTTTTATCGCAACAAAAAGGTTGTGGTGATTGGCGGGGGAGACACAGCCATGGAAGACGCTCTTTTCCTTACTCGATTTGCATCCGAAGTTTATCTTATGCATAGGCGAGATAGCCTTAGAGCTTCCAAGATCATGCAAAAAAGGGTTATGGAAAATCCTAAAATCCACATCCACTGGAATACGGAAATCATGGAAGTTTTAGGGGAGAACCATAAAGTTACTGGATTGAAGATTGTCTATCATCCAGAAGGGAAGCCCTTAGAGCGAATTGACAAAGCAGGCTCAGTGGAAAAATCAGGTGTAACAGTAAGCCTTTTTCCTTGTGACGGCTTGTTTCTTGCTATAGGCCATATACCAAACACTGAATTTTTGAAAGGCCAGCTCCCTGTGAATGAAGAAGGCTATCTTATGCCACAAATTCAGGAAGATGGCTGCGCCACCTGTGATGTCTGGAGCAAAGTACCTGGAGTTTTCCTGGCAGGCGATGTTGTAGATTGGGAATTCCAGCAAGCCATTACTGCCGCAGGCATGGGTTGTAAAGCGGCTATGGCAGCAGAAGCGTTTTTGGCAGAACAAGAAGGCTAAAAGAGATTTTTATTTTGGGGGGGAAAATTTTCCCCCAACTCCCACTGGAAATTTTATATATTTTTTTTAACGCTTACCCAGTTAAAGCACATAAAATTTCTATAATAGGTATTTGTTCAAAAGTTTTTGTACCTATTGCAACATATTGATAAAAAATAATTAACCGCAGAGGCACAGAGGTCGCAGAGGAATTATATAGTTCT
>JABWCH010000054.1 GCA_013359215.1 Candidatus Brocadiia bacterium
CCGTAGCTACTCTGAGGACAATTTTGTCACTTTCGACGAAGCTATCCGAGATGCATCGAAATTTGCAGCCAAAAGGATTTTTCGGATAGGCTCTAAATGCAGTTTCGCGTAATTCCATTGAGTTATTTTGACAATAGCCTGTTTAATAAAAATTCCAATGGTTTGGGATCAATTCAAAATCTTCTGCTATTAAAATTAAGGGGCTGGAGCTTATTCTTGGATGCAAAAATTGTTTCTGGCTCAAGGAGTTCTTCTTTGCCATTTCCTTTTCGACAAATAGAAGAAAGGCAGTCAAATAGCTCATAAACTTGAATGGGTTTGCCTAATCTATAGTCTATCTTTAGCTCATGGTATTTTCCCTCTATAGGCAATCTTTTAGTAGAATTTTTTCTGAAACCTTCTGTTATGGGAGCTTTTTTTAAACAAAATCTCAAAGATACAGGAATCTATAGAATTTTGAAATTTTTATCATTGACAGAAGGTAAACATATTGTTACAATGTTGACCTTCTGTATGATATGCTCTGTCAAGCCCGTTTTAAAAGGCTTGAAAGCGAAAATTTATAAGTTTTGAAAATGCTTTAGCATCTATCAAAACATCAGAACTAATATAAAGTTCTTATTTTTTTGACCACATTAAAATTTTTTGCTCAAAAAAATAGATGTATTGGCTTTGTTTTTCAAACAAAGGCTTAGTTAGTTTAAAACTAAGCCAACGAAGGAGTTGTTTTTCATGCCAACCACTAATCAATTGGTTCGTAAGGGGAGAAAAAAAGTTGCTAATAGATCAAAATCTCCTGTATTGGATAAAGCCCCTCAGAAAAAGGGTGTTTGCCTACAGGTTAAGACAATGACCCCTAAAAAACCCAATTCGGCATTACGAAAAATTGCAAGAGTAAGATTGTCCAATGGTAAAGAAGTAACTGTTTACATTCCTGGTGTAGGCCACAACCTTCAGGAACACCATATTGTTTTGATTCGCGGTGGTCGCGTTCGCGATTTACCAGGCGTGCGCTATCACATCATCCGTGGAACTCTGGATGCAGCAGGCGTAGCCGACAGAAAACGTGGTCGCTCCAAATATGGCGCAAAAAGACCAAAAGCATAAAATAATGTAAACTATTTATAAGAGGGAATATTGGATGGCTAATAAGTTCAAGTCAACCAGAATTTATCTTCAACCTGATCCTATCTATCGTGACAAACTGGTAAGCCAGTTTATTAACTATGTGATGAAAAAAGGCAAAAAAACCATTGCTCAAGCTATTTTTTATGATGCAATGCAGATTTTGCGCAAAAAATTTGCCAATACCGATGTCGCTAAAAAAACAGAAGACAAGGCTGGCAAAGAAGAACAGTACGAACTCAAGGTTTTCAAAGCAGCTATCAACAATGTAAAACCTTTGATTGAAGTGCGTTCCAGAAGAGTTGGTGGTGCAACCTATCAAGTTCCCATGGAAATTGAGAAAAAACGACAGATTACATTAGCTTTGCGTTGGATTCTCGCAGCATCCAGGGAAAAAAAAGGAAAACCCATGGCTGTAAGATTGGCAGATGAGCTTTCTGATGCTTACAACAAACAAGGCAAATCCATCACTCAAAGAGAAAATACCCATAGAATGGCCGAAGCCAATAAAGCTTTTGCCCATTTTGCATGGTAGTTTTGTATTTTATAAAGCTCCGCTATGGAGATTTGTAGAAAAGATGCAGGGAAGAACCTCCCCTCAAGGGGAGTTCGCTCTCCTGAATATCTTCTTCTAAATTGTTTCTGTAATTTAAAAAATAGTTAAAAAATTTGTACAAGCATGAGTATAGAAAAAATAAGAAATATTGGAATCATTGCCCATATTGATGCTGGCAAGACAACGACAAGCGAAAGAATCCTCTTTTATACAGAAAGAGAGCACAAGATGGGGGATGTGGATGATGGAACTACGGTTTTAGACTATCTCGAAGAAGAGCGTAACCGTGGCATCACCATTACCAGTGCAGCCACTACTTGCCATTGGAAAGACTATACCATCAATTTGATTGATACTCCTGGTCATGTAGATTTTACAGCAGAAGTAGAGAGAAGTTTAAGGGTATTGGATGGCGCAGTAGGTGTATTTTGTGGAGTTGGCGGTGTCGAAGCCCAATCTGAAACAGTTTGGAAGCAAGCAGACCGTTACCATGTTCCTCGCATTGCCTTCATCAATAAATTAGACCGTGTTGGTGCAAACTTTGATGCAGTTTTGCAGTCTATGGAAAAACGCTTGCATGTCAAAACGGTTGTTGTCACTATGCCATGGGGTTCTGAAAGCCAGTTTCAAGGTATAGTGGATATTTTAAAGAAAAAAGCATATACTTTTAGTGTCGAAAGCCAGGGAAAAGAAATCATTGAGCATGAAGTTCCCGATGAGCTGGAAAAGCAGAGAAAATTATACTATGAAGAAATGGTCAATGCATTGGCAGATTTCGATGATAGCATTATTGAAAAATTTTCCAATGATACATTGACACTTGATGATGTAAAATTTTCTTTACGCAAGGCGACACTGGCAGGAAAAATAACGCCTGTATTGGCAGGCTCATCCCTAAAATACAAAGGTGTTCAATTCCTTTTAGATGCAGTGATTGACTATCTCCCGTCCCCTAAAGACGTAGAGAGCATTACGGGTCTTAATCCTAAGACGGGTAAATCAATATCTATTCCTTATGATGATAAGAGCCTTACTGCACTTGCTTTTAAAACAACCTTTGACAAGCATGGTGAGCTAACGTATTTGCGTATTTATTCTGGCACAATCCAGGAAGGAATGCAGGTTTATAATGCAACTCGGCAAAAGGTAGAGAGAGTCAACCGTCTATGCTATATTCATGCTGATCAAAAAATAAACTGCCCAGAAGCTAACACAGGCGAAATTATTGGCGTAATAGGCTTTAAAGATGTTTTCACTGGTGATTCTATATGCCGTAAGGAAAAACCTGTTCTTTTGGAAAGTATGCATTTCCCTCAAACTGTAGTGGATAAATCAGTAGAACCCAAGACAATAGCAGACAAAGACAATCTTGTGATTGCATTGCAAATTCTTTCTAAAGATGATCCTACTTTTCGTTTCCGTATTGACGAAGAGCATGGACAAACTGTTATTTCTGGCATGGGGGAACTCCATCTGGATATTATTTGCAACCGCTTGCAAAAAGAGCATAAAATTAAGGTAAGCGTAGGAAAGCCTAGAGTTTCCTATAGAGAAACTATCCAGAAAGAAGCCCAAGGCGAGCATCTTTTCCAAAAAGAATTTGGCACTAAAGAACACTTTGCATACATTAAAGTCAAGGTAGAGCCTTCTTCTGAAACAAAAGTGGAAATTGTAAATAAATTGCCAAAAGAGCAAGTTCCTAAAGTATACCATCCTTCTATTGAAGATGGGATTAAAAATGCTACGGCAACAGGAGATTTGGCAGGTTACACATTGATTAACCTCAAGGTCACCGTACTAGAAGGGCGATATAACCCAAACTCTTCAGAAGAAGCTTTCTATGCAGCAGCTTTTGCCGCTGTGAAAGACGCTTTGAGCAAAGCATCCTATATCCTGATGGAACCTATCATGCGTTTCCAGATCCAAACGCCTTCTGGCTATTTAGGAGATGTTATCTCCAACATTACATGCAGAAGAGGCATTATCCAGGAAATGCTACCCCAGGCAGATTTCCAGGTTATAACAGGGAAGGTACCCATTGCCGAAATGTTTGGTTATGCTGATAAAATCAGAGCTTTGACCCAAGGAAGAGGAAGCTATAGCCTTGAACCTTCTGAATATGCAATAGTCCCAGAAGAAATTCAAAGAAAACTAATTTTTTAGCATTCTTAATAAAATTTATAAGAGTATGTAAGTACGAGAGAATTATAGAGTTTCAGACTTTTAAAAAATAAATTTCCTAAAAAATTTCTTTTTCTCCAAATCTTACTTGACAAAGAAAATTTTTTTTGATTTTATATTACAGCCTTTTGTCCAAGAAACAAAATTTCGGGAGAAATGTTCGAATGAATAGTGACAAAATTAAAATCCGAATGGAAGCTTATGATCATGAAATACTGGATAAATCTGCTTTGGATCTGGTAGAAGCTGCCAAAAAAACTGGTGCTCAAGTATCAGGGCCAGTTCCTTTGCCAACTCGCATTGAACGCTATACAGTATTGCGATCACCTCACATTGACAAAAAATCCAGAGAGCAATTTGAAATTAGAACTCATAAGAGATTGATTTATATATTGGATACCACTCCCAAAACCGTAGATGCTTTAACAAAACTTACCATACCGGCAGGAGTGGAAATTCGTATCAAAGGAAATTAGAATGAGAATACCCGTATTTGATGCACAAGGGAAACGGACACAGAACATATTAGAATTTGATGAAAAAATTTTTGGTGATGAAGTCCGTGAAGTTGTTTTAAAAGAAGCTATTTTAATGCATGAAGCACGACAAAGGGTTGGAACACATTCTACTAAAGGTAGAGGGGAATGTTCTGGCAGTGGTCGTAAGCTTTGGCGACAAAAAGGTACAGGAAGAGCGAGAGTTGGAGCTGCCAGAGCCCCTCACTGGAAGGGCGGCGGTAAAGTATTTACTCCCCATCCAAGAGACTATTCCTATAGTATACCCAAATCAGCCAAAAAGGTAGCTTTGAACAGTGCCTGGCTTGCAAAGTTCTTAGACAAAGAAGTTATGGTAATCGAAGGCTTCCCTTTGGATACCACACCAAAAACAAAACCTGTTTATAATACATTGAAAACCATGGATCTCATAGGTTCTCGGGTATTGGTAGGTCTTAACGAAACAAATGAAGTATTGGTCAATTCCTTAAACAATATTCCAAAAGTTTCTTACGAACAGATCGTTCGTTTTAATCCTTATCTCCTTCTTCACAACCACAAAATCGTACTCATGAAGAGTGCTTTTGAAGCATTGGTGCAAGGAAGAGGTGGAGAAGTTAAAACATTGACCCGCGAGCAATTATATAAGTAGAAGGGGCCGTCTGTATGGCAAGAGATGCTTACAGTATTATTTTGCGTCCGATTATGACAGAAAAATCCAACATCGACGTTGAACTTCAAAATGCCTATCATTTTGAAGTTGCTCTTGACGCAAATAAAGTAGAAATCAAAAAAGCTCTTGAAAAAATTTATGCCCACAAAGGCATCAAAGTAGCAAGAGTCAATATTATGAACAAACATCCTAAAAAACGTCGTTTTCGCTTCAGACAAGGCTATACCAAAGCCTGGAAGAAAGCTATTGTTTTTTTGGACAAAGATTATAAGTTAGAGATGTTCTAATCGTCGTGTATTTATCTATCTCAGAAGAGAGTAAATTATGGGTACTAGAAGTTTAAAACCAAGAACACCGGGAACTCGTACTGTAATTCTCCCCGATTTTAAAGAAATTACCAAAAGCGTTCCTGAAAAGCAGTTGACAAGACCTCTGAGAAAAACAGGAGGCAGGAATAATATTGGAGACGCTACAACGCGTTTTCGTGGCGGTGGACATAAAAGAAGCTATCGTTTAATCGATTTTAGACGCGATAAAGATTATATTCCTGCTAAAGTGGAATCTATCGAATACGATCCTAACCGATCTGCACGCATAGCTCTTCTTTGCTATGCAGACGGAGAAAAAAGATATATTCTTGCTCCCTTAGGATTGCAAGTAGGCGAAACCTTGATGTCTGGACAAAAGGTGAACCCAAAGCCTCATGAAAAAGAGCAATTCAAAGTATTGACCGTTGAGCCTAAAGTTGGCAATTGTATGCCATTAGAGGATATTCCTGTTGGCCTTATGGTTCATAATATTGAAATGCAGCCAGGAAAAGGCGGCCAGATCGCCCGTTCTGCTGGTACTGCTGGACAGCTTTCTGCTAAAGAAGGAAAATATGCAATCATCAATTTCCCTTCTGGCGAAGTGAGAAGAATTTGTATAAAATGTCGTGCAACCATTGGTCAAACTGGACATTTAGATCATCAAAACATTTCTATTGGTAAAGCTGGCCGTAGTCGCTGGAGAGGATGGAGACCTCACGTCCGTGGAGTAGCGATGAACCCTGTTTCCCATCCTATGGGCGGTGGTGAAGGCAGATCTGGTGGTGGACGACATCCATGTTCTCCCACTGGAGTACTTGCAAAAGGTGGTAAGACCAGATCCAAAAGAAAACCTAGCAATAGGTACATTATCCGTAGGAGAAAGAAGTAGTGAGCAGATCAAGTAAAAAAGGCCCTTACTATGATGTCAAGCTTCTTGAAAAAGTAATGAAGCAAAAAGAGACTAATAATAGGGAGCCTATAAAAACCTGGGCACGTTCTTGCACAATACTGCCTGAATTCGTGGATCATACTTTTCTAATCCACAATGGAAAGACTTTTATCAAACTAGCAGTGAGAGAAGAAATGGTTGGTCACAAGCTAGGAGAATTTGCTTTGACTCGCACTTTCCGAGGTCACAGTAAGAAAGAAAAAGATAAGGGGAAATAAATGAAATTTTACGCAATTCATAAATACGCACGTATAACCCCTCGTAAAGCAAGATATGTTGTAGACATGATCCGCAACAAAACAGCCAACGAAGCTTTAGAAATTTTGGCAACTGTTCCTAAAAGAGCTTCCTATTTTGTCAAAAAAGTTCTCAATTCTGCTGTTGCTAATGCTGCCCAGCAAGAAGGAATTAAGCTTGGCAATCTGTTTGTCAGAGAAGCCAAAGTTCATGGTGGTCCAACTTTGAAAAGATATCGTCCAGGCCCTATGGGACGAGCTATGGGAATTCTCAAACATACTTCTCATATTGAGATAACATTAGTAGAAAAAGCTCCTGAAGTAGAAAAACCAAAGGACAAAGCCGCCAAAGCTAAAAAAGATCAAAAAGCCGAAACCAAAAAGGACAAACGAGGAGAGTAATATGGGGCAAAAAGTAAGCCCAATCGGATTTCGAATTGGCATTAGAGAAAACTGGAGAAGTCGTTGGTATGCCAATAAAAAGAACGACTATTCTCGGTATTTATTCGAAGACCAGCAAATTCGGAAATACGTCAAAAAAGAATACTATTCCAGCAATATCTCTTGTATTGAAATCGAAAGAACAAGAGAGAGAGTAAATGTTGTATTGCATACAGCCCGTCCAGGTTTGATTATTGGACGTAAGGGTGCTAACGTAGACAAAATACGCGGCAGCTTACAACAATTCGTTTCAGATCGTGAAATCAATCTGGAAATCAAAGAGATCACAAAGCCCAATGTTGATGCTCAGCTAGTTGCGGAAAATATTGGCGATCAATTGCTAAAAAGGGCTAATTTCCGTAGAACCATGAAGAAAGCCATGGAAGTGGCCATGGAAGCTGGCATGCTTGGTATTAAAGTGCAGATTTCTGGTCGTCTTGCTGGTGCTGAAATGGCTAGAACAGAAGCTGCTGTTTTGGGTAAAGTCCCTCTGCAAACTCTGGATGCTCATATTCAATTTGGTTTTGCAGAAGCTCTGACCACCTACGGAAAAATTGGTATCAAAGTGTGGATCTATCATGGAATCTATGGCGAGGAGGTAGGCAGCGATGGCGCTAATGCCAAAAAGGGTAAAATTCAGAAAAAACCAGCGCGGTAACATTAAAGGAAACGCAACCCAGGGAAATACCGTGGAATTCGGAGATTTTGGGCTGCAATCTATTGACCGTGCATGGCTCAGTGCAAAACAAATAGAAGCAAGCCGTATAACGGCAAACCACTTCTTAAAGCACGAAGGTCGTATTTATATTCGGGTTTTCCCCCATAAACCCATTACCAGTATTCCTCAGGAAACTCGTATGGGTAAAGGTAAGGGTGAACCTCAGTTTTATGTTGCGGTAATCAAACCAGGGACAGTTTTATTCGAACTCGGAGGAGTTCCCAGGGAAATTGCCAAGCAAGCATTCAATCGAATTGCTCACAAATTGCCCTTCAGGACAAAATTTGTGGAGAGGAGATTTGGGCAGTGAAATCGAACAATATGAAGTTATACCAGAAAATGTCTGCTGAAGAGCTAGAAAAAGAAGCCAAAAACCTTCAAGAATCTTTACTCAAACTTCGCTTCAAAAAAGTAGTCGAAGATGTAAAGGATACAAGCCAGGCTAAAAAAGCAAAAAAGCAGATCGCCCAAATAAAAACCATTTTGAGACAACAAGAACTTCAAAAATAGCAAATGTTGCCGTATATCTTAGCCCAGGAGCAATAGCCTGGGCAATACAATACAAATCTACAAAAAAAAATACGGACAATTTTTTATTTTTTTGCAATTCTTGAAATAAAAAAATACACATTTAGTAAAAATAGCATTCCCATTTAATACCCTGATTGCTAGTTGATCAGGGATGTAATATAAAATTATTGTGAATGGTATCTTAGAATTATCGAAGTTACCATAACAAGGCTTCTTGTCAACTTTTTAGAAAAATTTAACTAGCAATTAGATTTCCTTTATATTGAGAGCAAAAATGGAAAGATCACAACGTAAAAATATGGTAGGTGTTGTCACCAGTGATAAAATGCAGAAGACTATTGTCATCAGTGTTGAAAGACTGGTAAAGCATCCACGTTATAAAAAATATGTGCATAAATATACAACATTAAAAGCACATGATGAAAAAAGCGAAGCTAAAGTCGGTGACCAGGTAGAAATTATGCAAACTCGTCCCTTATCAAAGACGAAAAATTGGCGGTTGGTGAAAGTTCTGAAAGCGAAAGGGAGCGAATAGATGATCCAGATGCAAACAATTCTTGATGTTGCAGACAACACTGGTGCCAAACAAGCAATGTGTATCAAAGTATTAGGTGGTACACGCAAACGATATGCTCAACTTGGCGATATTATTGTTGCTTGTATTAAAAAGACTTTACCAGGTGTAGACATCAAACAGGGTGAAGTAGTCAAAGGCGTTATTGTAAGAACCCATAAAGCCTTAAGAAGAGAAGATGGTTCTTATGTAAAGTTTGACAGAAACGCCCTTGTCATTTTAGACAATGATCAAAATCCTAAAGGAACCAGAATTTTTGGAGCAGTTGCCAGGGAATTGCGTCAGAAAAATTTCATGAAAATTGTTTCTTTGGCAACAGAGGTGATATAATATGCGGATAAAAAAAGGTGATTATGTTCAGGTCATTTCTGGCACAGAAGCTGGAAGCAAAGGCCGCGTTTTGGTGGCTTTTCCTCGCAAAAATAAAGTCATCGTAGAAGGCATAAATTTTATTTATCGCCACATGAAAAAAAGTCAACAAAATCCTCAGGGCGGAAGAGTAGAAAAAGAAGCCCCAATCGATATTTCTAAGGTCATGTTGTACTGCCCTTATGCTCAAGCTCCTACTCGAGTTCACTATCGCTATGAAGAAGTTGCTGACAAAAAAGAAGAAGCTAAGTCCAAAGAAGCAAACCAAGACGATCAAAAAGTACAAGATGTAGCAAAACGAGAGAAAAGGATTAAAGTCCGCTATGCTAAAAAAAGCAAAAGGCAGATTTAGGGAGAGAATGCTGTGGCAAGGTTAAAGACGAAATACTTTGAAGAAATTATTCCAGCCATGAAAGAGAAATTAGGCTATACTAATAACTTAGCCGTCCCCAAATTGGAAAAGCTGATTATCAATATGGGAGTCGGAAAGGCTTTGGAAAACAAGAGAAGACTGGAGTGTGCAGTACGAGATCTTTCCCTGATTTCTGGTCAGCGTCCTGTAATCACAAAAGCCAGAAAGTCTGTAGCAGGGTTTAAGCTAAGAGCTGGACAAGAAATCGGTTGCAAAGTCACTTTGCGCCAAGACAAAATGTATGAGTTTCTGGATCGTTTGGTTAGTCTTGCTATCCCACGTATCCGCGACTTCCGTGGTCTCAATGTGACTGCTTTTGATCCTTGGGGTAATTTTACTTTAGGAATCAGCGATCATACCATTTTCCCTGAGATTAACCTGGATACAGTAGAATTTTTTCAGGGAATGAATGTTACTTTGGTTATTAAGAATGGTTCTCCCAAAGCATCTTTAGAGTTGTTGAGACTTTTTGGTATGCCTTTCAAAAGAACTCAGACTGGAGATAATGACTAATGGCTACAATAGCGATAACTAACAAATGTAACAGGATGAAAGAGAGTCCTAAATTCAAAACCCGTCGTTATAACAGATGCAATCTTTGTGGCCGGCCAAGAGGCTACTATAGAAAGTTTGGAATTTGTAGACTTTGTTTTCGCTCTCTCGCCAACAAAGGAGAAATCCCTGGCGTGAAAAAAGCGAGCTGGTAAGAATAAAGAGTAGGAAATAACAATTATGATGACCGATCCAATTGCCGATATGCTAACGAGAATTCGTAATGCAAGTGAAGTTTATAAACCTGAAGTAGGTGTACCTCATAGCATTATGAAAGAAAATATTGTAAAAGTTTTGAAACAGGAAGGCTATATCAAAGACTACAGAATCCACAAAGATTCTGCCAAAACAACCATGTTTGTTTCTTTAAAATATGGTAGTGATGGAGAAAAAGTAATTCGCACCATCAAAAGAGAAAGTCGTCCTGGCTGCAAGGTATACAGCAACGTTAAGAACATGAAAAAAGTATTAGGGGGTTTAGGAATTGCAATCGTTTCCACCTCCAAAGGTATCTTAACAGACAAAGAATGTCGAGAGAAAAAAATAGGCGGTGAAATACTTTGCACCGTATGCTAAAGTGGTTTTTATTTAAGGAAGTGGAAGTTCATGTCACGTATTGGTAAAAAAGCTATTCCCATTCCTCAAGGTGTCAAAGTATCTATCGAGGCAAATTCTGCACAAGTAACTGGACCCAAAGGCACTGTGAAGGAAACTTTTCCTACTTCTATTAAAGTAGAGGTAGATGAGCAAAACAAAGTCATTAAGGTAAGCCGACCTGATGATGAAAAACAATCCAAAGCTTACCAAGGGCTTACCAGAGCATTGATTAACAACGCAGTTGTTGGCGTTAGTACAGGTTTCCAAAAGTCTCTTGAAATTTTTGGAACAGGATACAATGCAAAGCTGAAAGCAAAACAGCTCGAAATAAACATTGGTTTTACACAACCTCAAATTGTTCCCATTCCTGAAGGTATCACAGCAGAAGTACCTTCTCCTACTAAAATTATTCTAAAATCTGCCAACAGACAGCTTTTAGGGCAATTTACAGAAAATGTAAGAGCCATCCGTTTTCCTGATTCTTATAAAGGAAAAGGCATTCGTATGGAAGGTCAGGAACTCAAGCTGAAACAAGGCAAGAGTTTCGCAAGTGGTGGTTAAAAAAATCTGATGTGAACCGTATTGCTTCCTATTTTGTCGGAAGTTTACAGGAATTAGTGGAGAAAATAAAAAAAATGGATAGTACTTTAAAAGACATGAGACGATGGAGACGCCATTGTCATATTCGCAAACGACTCATTGGCACACCAGAAAGACCAAGATTGGGAGTTTTCAGAAGCAGTAAACATATTTATTGCCAAATTATTGACGATACATTCGTAGATAAAAATGCAAAATGTTCTGGAAGAACCCTGCTTGCCTGTTCTTCTTTGACACCAACTATTGCCAAGCAATTGACAAATCGTAATGGTGGAAATATCAAGACCGCAGAGTTAATAGGAACAGAAATTGCGAAAATGGCCATTGAAAAGGGCATTAAGGCAGTAGCATTTGATCGTGGTGGTTACAAATATCATGGTAGAGTGAAAGCCTTAGCAGAGGCAGCTCGTAAAGCAGGATTACAATTCTAATTTAGAAGGACAGGAGACTCAGTATGAAGCCTCCCAGGGAGGAAGAGATCCAACAAGATTACGTTGAATACGTAGTCAAAATCAATCGTTGCGCCACCGTTGTAAAAGGTGGTAGACGTTTTAGTTTCAGTGCATTGGTTGTTGTTGGTAACAAAAATGGTAAAGTTGGAATCGGATTTGGCAAAGCCAATGAAGTTCCCCCAGCAGTTCAAAAAGCCGTTAAAGACGCAAAGAAAAACAGCGTTAAGCTAGATCTTTGCGGTGATACCATTGCACATGAAGTCATTGGAAAATTTGGTGCTACCGAGGTTTTCATGAAACCCGCTGCACCTGGTACAGGTGTAATTGCTGGAGCTGCCGTCCGTGCTATCGCCGAAGCCGCAGGAATTAAAAATATTCTTAGCAAAGCTTATGGCTCCACAAATCCTGTCAATCTTACAAAAGCAGCCTTGAAAGGATTGCAGAGCATTCGTAGCAAAGAGCAGCTTAGACGTTTAAGAGGAGTTGAGATAAAATGAATCTTTTTGAAATCAAGACAGCACCTATTCCCAAAAAAGTTTCTAAAAGAGTTGGCCGCGGAAGTGGAAGCGGCAAAGGAACTTCTTGCGGAAGAGGTTTGAGAGGCCAGAAAAAACGCCAGGGAAATACAGACTTAGTTGTATTCGAAGGCGGTATCATGCCTCTTTTCCGTCGTCTTCCTAAACGTGGTTTCCAGCATGATCGTTTTGATGATTTATGGGTGACTGTAAATGTTGAAGATCTCAACTGCTTCCAAGACGGAGAAGAAGTCAATCTGGAAAGCGTTACCCAAAAGGGAATTGTCAAATTCGCTAAAAGCAAAAAAACCGCACGTTTAAAAATTCTTGGCAAAGGGGAACTTACTGTTCAAAACCTTAAAATTAAAGCCTACAAAGTTAGTGAAAAGGCTAAAGAACAGTTAGAAAAAGCCAAAGCGACATTAGAAATTCTTAAAATAATGAAGAAAGTTAAAAAATCTCGCCGGAGAAAAAGCTCATGATTCTCGAATCTTTCCGTAATCTATTTAGAATTCCTGAGTTAAGAACTAAGCTTCTCTATACTGCTTTCTTTTTAATTGTTTTCCGCATTGGATCCCAGATTCCTATTCCTGGGATACAGTTGGATGTATTGGAAACCTTAAGAAAAGAAGGTGGTATGACGGATGCATTTGGCAATATTCTAACCCTTTTCTCTACCCTTACAGGTGGAGCATTAGCCAACTGCGCTATTTTCTCTTTGGGTATTATGCCTTATATCAGTGCATCCATTATCTTCAGCCTCTTGATCAAAGTCATTCCTTCTTTGGAAGCTTTATCAAAAGAAGGAGCTAGTGGCCATCGTAAGATCAATGAATATACACGGTACGCAACTGTTCCCCTGTGCCTTATCGAATCTTTGATGATTGTCAAATTGCTTAAGCGACCCATTTTGCAGGGTGCTTATCTGGTAGCTGATCCAACTACAGGTTTTCAATATTTTGATTTTCTAGCCATTGTTACCCTTACTGCTGGAGCTATTTTTTTGATGTGGCTAGGCGAACAAATATCAGAATACGGAATTGGCAATGGAATCAGCTTGCTCATCATGACGGGTATCGTTGCTCGTATGCCCTACCAATTAGGACAAATCATCGCTGGTAAAGGCGAAGGCGGCACAGAAATCAAAAAGTTTTTGGTTTTGATTATCTTGTTTGTTGTGATCGTAGGTGCTGTAATATACATGACTTATGGTCAAAGAAAAATCAGTATACAACAAGCCAAGCATACCAAAGGCCGTCGTGTATACGGTGGACAAAAACATTCTATGCCTTTGCGGGTTAACCAGGCTGGTGTAATGCCTGTTATCTTTGCATCCAGTTTACTAGTATTCCCCATGACAATTGCTTCCTGGTTTGGAGCAGATCGTGGCGATTTTGCTGGTTGGTTTGGATGGGGTACATTCTCTTATATTTTCTCTTATATACTCTTAATTTACTTCTTTAGCTACTTCTGGACAAGCCTTATGTTCCAGCCTGTGGAAATGGCTAACCAGTTAAAAGAGTATGGCAGTTTTATACCAGGCATTCGTCCAGGAACAAAAACTGCTGAGTATCTGGAAAATGTAATGATGAGAATTACCTTTGTGGGCGCAGCTTTCTTAGCGATCATTGCGCTTGCACCACAGCTTATAACCATGGGCTTGGATATAAAAGATTCTGGAACTCAGGCTTTTATCTATAACCTTGGCGGTACTAGTATATTGATTATCGTAGGCGTAATTTTGGATATTGTCCAAAAACTCGAATCTCATCTTCTGATGAGGCACTACGAAGGCTTTTCTAAAAAAAGCAAAATGAGAGGTAGATAATAGCCGTTCTCTTCACATTGGCATCAGGAGGGCAAATGCCCTCCTATAAAATAAAGGTACGGATATGCGAATCCTCTTCCTTGGTCCTCCCGCTGCTGGAAAAGGAACCCAGGCAAAAATGCTCCAGGAACGAACCAATGTTTCTCTTTTAGTAATGGGTGACATTCTTCGTGAAGCGATTCAAAAGCAAGACGAAGCTGGGAAAGAACTCGAAAAATATGTTAAACAAGGTGTCCTTGTCCCAGACCCTCTTGTAATCCAAATCATTATGCATCGTTTAGAGTTGACTGAAAAAAGTTCTCCAGGTTTTTTACTTGATGGTTTTCCACGCACCATCCAACAAGCCCAAGCTTTAGAAAAAGCCATGCAAGAAAAAAATTGGAGATTAGACTATGTAATCTATTATAAATTAGAAGATGCTTTAGCAATAGAGCGAATTGCAGGTAGAAGGGTTTGTAAAAAATGCAATAGTATCTATCACATAAAATACAATCCCCCAAAACAAGAAAATATCTGTGATAGTTGTAATGGAGAGCTTTTTCAACGATCTGACGACAAAGAAGATGTGATGAAAACAAGGCTTTCTGCTTATTATGAAAAAACGATGCCCCTTCTATCGTATTATAAAGGAAAAGGCATTCTCATTGAGATCAACGCCAACAATACAATAGAAAAAGTATCGGAAGAGACTTTAAAATATTTGAAGATATTCTAAGAAAGCCAAAGAGCGAGAATATGCTAAGTCTAAAAAGTCCAAGAGAAATTAAGCTCATGAGGCAAGCGGGCAGAATTACTGCAAAAACCTTGCTATTGGTTCAGTCTCTTATACAACCTGGAGTTACAACAAAATTTCTGGAAGAAGAAGCAGAAAAATACATTCGTTCCCAAAAGGCTATTCCTGCATTTAAGGGATATAGAGGATTTCCTGCCTGTATCTGTGCTTCTATAAATGAAGAAATAGTGCATGGAATCCCTTCTAAAAGGAAACTGTGCGAAGGAGATATCATTAGCGTTGATATCGGAGTTAGATACGAAGGATACATTGGCGATTCTGCTAAAACTTTTGCAGTAGGCAAAGTTTCTAAAGCAGCCCAAAACCTTCTGAATGTTTGTGAAGAATCTCTTCGCTTAGGCATACAGGCTGCAAAACCTGGCAGTCGAGTATCAGACATTGCCCGTGCAATCCAAACCTATGTTGAAAAAAATGGCTACAGTGTAGTCAGAGATTATACAGGACATGGTATTGGGACAGAGATGCACGAAGACCCACAAGTTCCTAATTATGTGGGAAAAGACTGGCTGGATTTTGATATGGTGTTGAAATCAGGACACTGTATTGCTATTGAGCCTATGGTAAACATGGGAACCTATCGCACAAAAACTATACGTCGTGAAGGTTGGGATGTTGTTTTGACAAAAGACAACAAATGGTCAGCCCATTTTGAACACAGTGTGGCACTCTCTGAAAATGGCCCAATTATCTTAACCTCTCCCGAAGATGATAATGAAAATACTTGAAAGTGGTACAAGGAGTTAAATAAATGAAAGTACGTGCTTCAATTAAAAGAATTTGCGAAAATTGTAAATTAATCCGTCGTTATGGGGTACTTAGGGTCATTTGTTCTAATCCCCGTCATAAACAAAGACAGGGTTAATTCTGGTAGCAAGCGTATAATCCAAAGGAGCAAAGAATATGCCGCGTATTATTGGTGTTGATATACCAAGCAATAAAAAAATCGTAATCGCATTGACTTATATTTATGGCATTGGCCCTAAACTATCGGCAGACATTTTAAAAACAGTCAACATAGACCCAGAAGTCAGAGCAAAAGATGTTAGTGACGAAGACCTATCCCGATTAGCATCAGAAATTCAAAAAAATTACGTTGTAGAAGGTCCACTTCATCGCCAGATCAGACAGAATATCCAAAGACTAAAAGACATCCAGTGCTATAGAGGAATACGACATCGTAGAGGATTACCTGTACGAGGACAAAGAACACAATCCAATTCTCGTACCCGTAAAGGTCCTAAGAAAACCGTAGCAGGGAAGAAAAAAGCCGTTAAAGGCTAATTTGTAAAAATACTCTAAAAAAAAAGAGATTTTTTTAGCATTTTAAAAAAAAATTGCTAGAATATAACAACTAAAAAATTCAAAATCTTTTTTGATAAGACATTTTCATTAAAAAGGCAGAATGCATGGTTCGTGCAAAAAAGAAAAAAATCAAAAAAAATGTTGTCAAGGCCGTTGCGCATGTTCAGGCAACCTTCAATAATACTATCATTACTATTGCCGATGTAAATGGCGATACTTTATGCTGGGATAGTGCTGGAACAATCGGATACAAAGGATCCAGAAAAAGTACACCATTTGCTGCACAAAAAGCTGCTGAAAAATGTGCAGAAAAGGCTGTAAAGTTTGGAGTAAAAGAGGTTGAAGTTAAAGTTAAAGGCCCCGGTGCAGGCAGAGAATCCGCTATTCGCGCTTTGCAAGCAACAGGGTTGGATATCAAAGGCATTGAAGACGTCACACCTTTACCTCACAATGGTTGTAGACCTCGCAAGAAACGAAGGGTATAATACATGGGAAGATATATTGGATCTGTATGCAAAAGATGTCGCCGAGAAGGCGTAAAGCTGTTTCTTAAAGGCGAAAGATGCAATAGTGGAAAATGCAGCCTGGCAAAAAGGGAAAACCCTCCTGGAATGCACAACTGGCGTAAAGGAAAACTGTCTGATTACGGTGTTCGTTTCCGCGAAAAACAAAAAGTCAAAAGATACTATGGCGTTTATGATCGCCAATTCAAGAACTATTTTGCTTTAGCAACAAAGCAAAGAGGCAACAGTGGCGAAAACCTACTGGTTCTTTTGGAAAGAAGATTGGACAATGTTGTTTGCCGTGGATCGCTTGCTGCTTCCAGACCACAAGCCAGACAGTTTATCAATCATGGACACATTCTGGTCAATGGCAAAAAAGTGGACATTCCTTCTTTCTTAGTAAAAGAAGGCGATGTAATTACCCATGTAAACCATGAAATATCTAAAAAGATGATTCAGCAGGTTTATGAATCTCTTGCTGCCAGGGAAGTTCCTTCTTGGATACAAAAAACTCCCGACAAAGCAGAGATCAAAATTACCCATTTGCCAGTAAGAGCAGAAATAGGCCTGGAAATCAACGATCAACATATCGTTGAATTCTGTGCTCGTTAAAAATTGAGATAGCATTATTGCTGATTTTGGGCAAGCCATAGAGGCTTGCCTTAATTTATAACCCCCCAGTAACCAGATGCTACTTGCAACATCCAAAGCATGGTATACCATAAAAAAATAAAAAATTGTGGCTGTATACCAGACAAATCCAACGTTATGGATTGCAAGTCCAAAATTATGGATTGCAAATCCTACGCTAAAAGTTACAGATAAAAAGTCTGTAACGGTCACGAGCAACCAGATGTGATTATTTCGAAAGGCAAGTTTATGATGAGAGTCCGGTGGCGTAATCTTGAGCTACCTATACGTGTTGTATCTAATCCAGATGTTCCATCTTTAAATGACGATTCATATGATAAATATGGAGAGTTTATAGCAGAGCCTTTTGAAAGAGGGTTTGGAAGAACAATTGGCAATGCTTTGCGTCGTGTTTTGCTTTCCTCTATAGAAGGCTGTGCTGTCACTTCTGTACAGATAGACGGAGCAAAGCATGAATTCACTTCTTTGCCTGGAGTCATGGAAGATGTAATCGATATTGTTATCAACATCAAAAAGCTTCGTATCCAGATGGATATAGAAGAAAAAAGCCCTATCAAACTCAAAATCGATGTTCGCAAAAAAGGCATAGTCACAGCAGGCGACATCGTTGTTGAAGGCAAGGCCAGCATTGTCAACCAGAATCTTGTTATTGCAACCTTGACAGAAGAGAGAGAATTCAAAGTCGAAATGCAAGCAAGGCGAGATAGAGGGTATGTTACGGCAGAAGAAAATCAAAACCATCTTGATCCCCAGGTTATAGGAGTTTTGCCTATTGCTTCTATTTTTTCCCCTGTACGACATGTCCAATATTGGATCGAAAATACGCGCGTTGGAAAAATAACCAACTATGACCGTCTGATTATGGGTATACGCACAGATGGGACAATCACTCCAGAGATGGCGTTAGTAGAAGCGGCAAAAATACTGAGAAAGCATCTGAATCCCTTTGTTCAATACTTTGACATGGGTGAAGAGATTGCCCATGAAGACGTAGAAATAATCGAAGAAGGGGAAGAAGAAGATCAAAACAGGCAAAAGCTTATCGAAAAGCTAGAGCTGCCCGTTGAAAAATTAGAATTATCTGTGCGAGCATCCAATTGCTTATCTTCTGCAGGTATCCATACTGTCAGAGATTTAGTCCAATGCTTGGAAACCGATTTATTGAAAATTCGTAATTTTGGTAAGACTTCCTTAGTAGATATAAAAGAAAAGTTAAAAGCAATGAACCTGTCGCTAGGGATGACAGTGGATACAGGCAATTCCAAATAAATAAAAGTTTTAAAGATTAGAGGATGATACAATGAGGCATAAAAATCGAGGACGAAAACTCGGAAGAAATAGTTCCCATCGTAAGGCATTAGGAAGAAACCTCCTGATAAGCCTTTTCCAACATGGACAAATTATCACCACATTGGTCAAAGCAAAAGAATACTCTTCTCTTGCAGACCGTATGATCAGCTTAGCTAAAAGAACTTCTGGAAAAGTAGCCAAAATGCAAGCAAAGCTTAGTAATGGCAAAGAAATGACTTCTGAATTGCAGCAAGAAATCACAAGACAAGCTGAAGCCATTAAAATTGCAGATTTCCGCCGTGCATTGGCAAAAATCCCAGACAATGCTACAATACAAAAGCTTTTCTATGAAATTGCTCCTTTATTTGCCAAAAGACAAGGTGGTTACACCAGTGTATTGCGTTTAAACAACTCCCGAATAGGCGATAACGCTCCCCAGGCAGTTCTCAGACTCACAGAAACTCTTCCTGATGAAACACAGAAACAGAAAACTCGCGAAGAGAAAAAGCGAGACAAAGAAAAACTGCAAAAAGCCAAAGAAGAGATGAATCGCAAACAAAAAGAGAAAAAAGAAAAAGCAAAAGAAAAAGCCAAGCTTGCCAAAGAAAGAGCAAGAGAAAAAGCTCAGAAAGAAAAAGAAAGAAAACAAGCGAAAAAAGACGAAAGAAAATAAGCTTTATCTTTTTTTAAATTCCCAATCAAATAGCCACAGAGAGCGCAGAGGCCACAGAAAATTTTTCTGTGTTTCTCTGTGTAGCTGTGGCTATTTTTATTTAAAGAATAGTTTTTTTACCCAAGATTATCCATAACGATTGGCACAAGTCGTAAACTTTTCAATCCGTATTTATCTGTAAATGCTTATGGATTTAGCTCCTAATCTGGATATATCAGAAAAGTATTTTATCACGAATTTTACGAATGGACGAATAGCACGAATAGATCATCTTATTCG